>CAYQXN010000015.1:9473-26806 GCA_964421585.1 uncultured Ruminococcus sp.
TTCAACAAATGAGATGGATGATTATACATCTGCAACAATTATTATTGACAAAACTGATCCTGAACTTAAGGTTGACAATACTGATATGAAAGACTGGACAAATGGTGACGTTACCTTTACAGGCTCATTCAGCGATAATCTTTCCGGAGTGGAAAAGGTTCAGTACAGACACGTCTATAATGATAATACAAAAGAAGATTGGCAAGATGTTGATTTTAATACCGAAGATGATGGACTTAGCGGAGAATTCAGCTTTACTTTGTCCGCGCAGGATTTCAATGGATATATTGAGATTTATTGTGAAGACAGAGCCGCAAACAAAGACTATGGCAAGGATGAAAGTAAAATACAAAAATTTGAAGTAAAGATGGATATTACCGCGCCTGAGTTAGAAGTTACAATAAGTGAACCTGTTAGATTCTGGACTAATATTTTAGAAGCTATTACATTTGGATATTATAACGATTCAGACGATAATAATCTTGAAATTACACTTAAGGCATCAGAACCGCAGCAGGAAGAAAAATACGGAACACCGTCAGGTATTAATTATTTTGAATGTTATTATGAAGATGCCGTTTCCGGTGAAACAACAATGTTGATTGATAAAAACTCTGATGAAAACTCTAAATTTGAAAGTGGAAGCAATAGTGCTGAAATAAAATTTAAAGTTGATGCACCATTAAATGCAGATTTAAAATTTGTTGTCTATGACAATGCCGAAAACAGCAATTTAAAAGATAGGGCGGATAACTCGTTTGCAGATGAGGATACAACTGAACAGTATATTGTAGATAATATCTCACCTGAAAGAACCGTAACATATTCATCACCTGTCAGAACTGTATCTTCAACAACAATGGAAGATATTGAATTTGATGAAAATACAGAAAATACTGATACTATTCTTTATTATGACGGTGATGCTACACTGACCTTTGATATTACGGAGGTTAACTTCTATCCTGAGGATGCAGTAATTACAGTAACAAAGGACGGTCAGGCTTATACTGAGTTCAGCTTGACAGAGTGGAGCTCTAAGGATAACGACATAAATGAATCAAAAATGACCCTTGGTGATGAGGGTACTTATGTTGTAAAGATGAGCTATCAGGATCGTTCAACAAATGAGATGGATGATTATACATCTGCAACAATTATTATTGACAAAACTAATCCTGTAATATCTGTTAATTACAGCAATAAGAATATCAAAAATACAATTGACGGCAGAGATTATTTCGATACCCCCCAGACCGCTACAATTACAATCACCGAAAAGAATTTCCGTGCTGATGATGTTAAGGCAATGGTAACGGCAGTTAATTCAAGCGGAAACAAGGTTAATGTTACTGATTACGCTGCGTATCTGAGTGACAGAAACAACTGGACAACAGACGGCGATGTGCATACTGCGACAATTGAATATTCTGCTGACGCTAACTATACCTTTGATATTTCGTATTCTGACCTTGCAGACAGAAGTTCAAAGGATTATGCCGAAGATAAGTTTACTGTAGATAAGACTGCTCCTACGGATATCACTATTTCATATAGTAAAAGCCTTCTTGAGCAGGTAATAGGTGCAGTTACATTCGGTTATTACAAAGAGCAGGTTAAGGTTGACATCATCGGCTATGATGAAACATCGGGTATTTACAGCTTTGATTATGAGGGACTTCTTGCGTCAGGTGTGAGCAATACAAACACTGCAGTTGCAAAGACTGCAATTGAAAATGCCGATATCACTACCGAAGGCGGCACTTCAACAGCAACATTCTATATTCCGCAGTCGGCACTCTCTGGAATTAACCAGTTTAATGGCACGCTAACAGTATCAGCTTATGACCGCTCTTCCAATTCAACACAAAATGCTGATACAAAGCGTCTTGTTGCCGATAACATTGCACCGGTAGGCACTATGACATTCAACGAAGCTTCGGGTGAAGCAAACGGCTTGTCTTACTATAGCGGAGACATTACGGCTTCCATTGAAATCATAGAGGCAAACTTCTATCCGGAGGATGTTGATTTCAAGGTTAATAATTCAGCTATTTCCCTGAACTGGAATTCAAACGGGGATATTCACACTGCTGAATATACTGTCAGCAACGAGGATGAATATCAGTTCTCACTCAACTATACTGACCGTTCAGGCAATGAAATGACTGAAATTACCAGGAGTAATATGGTAATTGATAAAACCGCACCTACTATTACAGTAGATAGTTCGCTTAAAAATCAGACCGCTAACAACGGAGAAACTATTAAACTTAAAATTACAGTTGATGACGAGTATTTTGATGCAGACTGTATAAATGCAGAGCTTTGGAGGATTGTTTCGGATACTGCTTCTGATTCGCCTGAGCTTAAGGCTTCACAGTTAGTGACAGAGAAAGTAGAGCTGACGCCCGTTCAAAGCGGAACATCGTATGTATATACTATTAATAATGTGGATAAAGACGGTTTCTATACGCTGAATTGCCTTGCAAGTGATTATGCCGGTAATAAAAACAGCGATATGCATTGTACCGACAGCAATGACAAGAGCGTTAGTATTGAAACATTTAATTTCTCTGTCAATAGAGAAGGCTCAACATTCTGGGTTGATTCTTCAGTAGAAAATGATACATATACAAACAGCAATGAAATCAGCGTTGAAATTCACGAAATAAACGTTGATAAGGTTTCCGAAGACACAAAGCTAAGAATTATTAATGATAATGATACTGAGAACGTTACGCTTGATGAAAACAATTGTTCGCAAAATGAGAGTATAAAAGACGGTGGATGGTATGAAAATGTCTATACTCTCAACAATGATTATTTTGCTAAGGATTCTGCTTATACAGTTACGGTGACATCTCGTGATGAAGCAGAAAATGTCAATATCAGTTCTGATTCAGATTTGTCAGTAATATCATTTATTGTTGACAGAACTGCTCCGATTGTTTCGTCAAATATCAATAGCAATCAAAGTATAAATGCCAGTGATTTTAATGTTGAGTTTAAAATTACCGAAAGCAACCTCAACGAAGATTCTATTGTTGTAAAGGTAAACGGTGAACAGCAAGAGTTCAGTAAGCTTGAGGGAAGTAACAGCTATACATTTAATATGAATAACGGTATGTATCAGAATGTTGAAATTACCGTAAACGACCTTGCAGGCAATCAACTTGATGAACCTTATTTTATTGAAAATGTAACAATATCAACAAATATTTTCGTACTTTGGTTTGCCAATAAGCTACTGTTCTGGTTAACAATTGCGGGAGTGGTTGTTATTGCAGCAGGAATTATCTTCTTCATTGTCTTTAAAAAGAGAAAAAAGAATGAGGAATAATATTTAACTTAATAATCATCCGGAGCAGTTCCGGCGGTTTCGGATGATTATTGCTTGTATAACTATCGCTTAGTAGTTATTTTTTCGGTTACTAATTCAGTACTATATTCAGTAATTAACAAAAAACTATATGTGAAATGGAGAAAAACAAGTGATTGACTATGCTACCATCTCTGAAATAGGTGACAAAGAGGTTAATGAGGATTCGGTGCGCATATTTGTAAATAAGCCGTATTCAACATATGGCTTTGTTGTCGCTGATGGTCTTGGCGGTCACGGTAACGGCGATATTGCGTCAAGCTTTGTCTCCGACTGTGTAGGGGCGGCAATTGAGAATACAGATACATTTAACGGAACCTTTATTGACGAATGTTTCGATACAGCACAAAAAATGCTGATGGAAGAAAAGTATCTTAAAGGTCTCAATTCAATAAAAACTACACTTGTTCTGCTTCTAGTCACTAATCTGACTGTCAGGTGGGGGCATATCGGTGATTCAAGACTGTATTATTTTCGTGATGGAAAAATTGTAAAGCGTACAATGGATCACAGTGTTCCTCAGATGTTAGCATTAAGCGGCAAAATAAAAGATAAGGATATACGTCATCATCCCGAGAGAAGCGTGCTTCTCAGGGCAATGGGAGCTGAATGGGATGCTCCAGCTTATGAGATTGATGAAAGAGTTCTGCACGTAAAAAAAGGTGATTCTTTTTTATTGTGTACTGACGGTTTTTGGGAATGGATTGATGATAAAAGCATGCTTAAGATAGTAAAGAAAAAATTGTCGGCCTATGACACTCTTCAAGAAATGACAAGAGAAGTTAAGTTTAACGGCTTCGGGCGTAATATGGATAATTTTTCTGCAATATTCATTGATATAAAGTAGGGATAATTATGGCAATTGTGCAATGCAAAAATCATCATTATTATGACGATAGCAGAGATGACACTTGTCCTTACTGTGAGAAACTGAAATTGGAGTTTATGAATCCTGACTGTTACAACGGGATTGAAGAACAGCCAACTGTTTTTAAGGCGGACGGTGCTTTTTCATATGAGGAAAATTATAAGCTTACAGAGGCATACGGTGAAACACCTGATGCAGAAGAAAAAACAATTGGTGCGTATTCGGTCCGGGAGGGAAATCTTCTCACAGCTGGCTGGCTTGTCTGTACCTGTGGAGTTGTAAGAGGGCAGAGCTTTGCATTTTATTCAGGAAGAAATTTTGCTGGACATTCAGAGAATATGGATATTGTAATCTGTGATGATGACGAAATTACCCGGGAAAATCATTTTTCAATTGTATATGATCCGAAAAGCATCAGATATTTTATCATTGAGGGAAACGGACGAACATATGTAAACAGCAGCATTGTGCTCGGCACAATAGAATTGTTTGAAAACGATAAAATAGAAGTGGGTAAAAGCGAATTGTGTTTTATACCTTTTTGTAAGGAGGGACGAGCCTGGTGTTGAAAAGAATACTAAGCACTGCGTTGATATTGGTGTTTACAGCTGCGTCGGTATTACAGGCATATTCTGCGGAAACTAAGGATCAGTTTTCAAGAGTCTTTGTAAATATGCCTGATATTGTTGTTGAGCTTAAGGAAACTGATTTTGCTATTTCCGATTTATCAACGGTGAATGCATCATTGAATGATGAAAATCTTACGGTAGAGGATTTTCACAACTATACGCCGTCTGAAGATTCTTCAAAGGTATATATGCTTGTTGATGTTTCCGAGTCTGCTAAAACATATATTTCAAACGTAAAAACATATATAGAGAGTTTTGCTTCACGTATGGGAGAAGATGATGACCTTGTTCTTATTACTTTTGGTACAGAAGTAAAAACTGTTCTTGATGGAACGGAATCTCTTGAGAAAATCAACGAAACTATTGAATCCATAGAATGTAATGACAGATATACAATGCTTTATGATGCTCTGGATACTATCTATCAGGATTCTGTTACTACTATTGATAATTTCACTCGTAAATACGCTATTGTATTTACCGATTGTGATAATGATAAGCAGACAAGCATTACTGACAGAGAAGTGCTTGAAAAGTATTCAACACATCAGTTACCTCTTTACGTATCTGCTCCGACATTCGCTTCTGATTCTGATTTGGATACTCTCGGTGAAATCGCACGGGCTTCCGGCGGCGCCATATCAACGGTTGAGTCCGAGAGCGAATTTACGAATTTTACGGATAAGATTGATAAAGTAAGCATTGTTAAGCTCAGAGCAAACAGTAATTTTGCCAACAACGAGGAAAAAAATCTTTCCCTTACCTTTGATTCCTATTCATTTAATATAAATGTAACGCTCTCTAATTCAAGACCTGATACAGACGCTCCTGAGGTTGAGTCTTTTGCTTATGATTTAAAAAAAAATATGTTTACCGTAACCTTTACTGAGAAGGTTACAGATCTCACTGTTAAGGAAGCTTTCTCAATTGAGGATGCAGACGGAAAGAAATGGGAGATTGCTTCAGTAGAAGCACTGAAACAGGATGACCAGGTTCAGCTTGTTATGAAGGAGCAGATCTTAAACGGTGATTATACAATAACGTTCAAAGGGATTACCGACTGCTCACAACAAAAGAATGTTCTGGAGGATTTAGCTGTAATAACGGTCAAGGGTGTTGAAGTGGAGGATGAAAATCCGACTTCGGAATTTCCGTTACTTGCAATTATTCTTATCGTTGCTACGGTTGTATTGATTTCAGGTGTAGTTGTTATTGTTTTGATAGCAAAAAGTAATAAGTGTACCGATGGTGATATTTCTTTGCCTTCTGTTCCGACACCGCTTCAGACAAGCGTTAATGAGTATAGTTCTGTAAATCAGGTTCAGGAAAAGCATCATATTAAGATTTCTGATGCTGTCAGAGTAAGGATAAAAATAAAAACCGGTAAAGTTTCTGAACAGGACATTGAAATAAGCATAGCAAGCAGTATTATTATAGGACGGTCAAGTGCCTGCGATATCTATATTGACGATTCAAAGCTTTCAAGGCAGCACTTCGCTGTTGAGCGTATCAATAATGAGCTTTACATTACTGACTTGGATTCCCGTAACGGTACATTTATTAACGGTATTCGCATTAAGAGCAGACGTAAGATTATGAACGGTGACAGGATTTTTGCCGGTTTGTCTGAAATAATAATCAGCTTTCTAAAGTAGGTGAAGATTAATGCTGCGCTTTGACAGTTGCCCTAATTGCTTTATGCCTTTAAACGGCAATGCTCAGTGCCCTCACTGTAACTATAATTTCAACAATGTGAAGCAGCCTTTAGGTGTTCTGGAACCCTTCACTACGCTCAGCGAACGCTATGTTCTGGGACGTGTACTTGGCAAGGGCGGCTTCGGCATTACATATATAGCCGAGGACATTGTTTCAAACAGGGTTTGCGCTATTAAGGAATATATGCCGACAGAATATTCTTCACGAGAACAGAGAAGCAAAAATGTCAGGCATTTTTCCGATAACAAATCAAAATATGTTTTTAACCATGGCAAGGAAAAATTTGTAGAAGAAGCCAGAACGCTATATAAGTTGAAAAGTGACCCTATTGTGGTAGATATCTGGGATTATTTTACCGAAAATAATACAGCCTATCTTGTGATGGAGTTTTTAGACGGTTCAGATCTGCGTAAATTGGCTAAAGCAAATCAGTGTAAGCTTGACCTTGATTTTGCAAAAGCGGTATTTGTCACTGTAGCAAGCTCGCTTATGGAAATTCACCGCAAAAATATTCTTCATAGAGATTTAAGCCCAGAAAATATTTTTGTTACTAACAAAGGTGAAATCAAGCTTATTGACTTTGGTGCAGCAAGAAATTTTGTAAGTACACAGAACAAAGGAATGTCAATTCTGCTAAAGCCCGGATTTGCTCCGCCTGAACAGTACAGCGTTGACGGCGTGCAGGGACCGTGGACTGATGTTTATGCACTATGTGCCACATTCTACAATGTAGTGTCGGGAAAGCACTTGATTGATGCTCTATACAGATACAGGGGAGAAAAACAACCATCTCTTTATGAACTGGGATGTCCTGTCAGTAAGACTACATCAGATGTTATCCAAAAGGGAATGGAGCTTGATTATAAGCGTCGATATAAAGATTTCAGCGAGCTTCTTAATGATATTGATCTTGATGTAAAAAGAGTTTCATCAAAAAAACTTAATGCTGATGATGCTGACCTTGACAAAATAACTGATAACCAATCAAAGATTCGCAGTAAAGATATTATAAACAAAACTGATAAGATAATACACAAAGAAGTGAACAAAAAAACTTATGCTCCTTATATAGGAATTATGGCAGATAATCAATTACAAAGAAAAGTGCCTATTAATCAGGATTTTGATTATAAAATCGGGCGTTCTGTAAAAAGCTGTAATATTGTAATCGGAGGCGACAGCAATATTAGCCGTGTACACTGCATGGTCAGATTTGACGGCAGAACAGGTAAATTCTTTCTGATTGACTGTTCATCAAACGGTACTTTTTTTGGCAACAATATGCGTCTTGTGAAAAATATGACATATCAGCTTCAATCCGGTACTTCATTTTATCTTGCTTCCAGAAATCATACCCTTGTGCTTTTTAACGGCATCAATAACTAATTTAGTGAATGGAGTCTTGTATTATACATATGAAACAGCAAAATTATTTTTTAGAATACGATAGTGATTCAATAGATACCGAGGCTATCATTCCTGATGAAATAAGCAACGATCCGATTGCAACAATAAGACTTGATTCAAATCCTTGTGAAATTAAATTGGGAATTTCATCCGTAATCGGATCGCGCCCCTGCCAACAAGATGCTGCCAGAGCAGATGAATATATGTATCTTGAAAACAATCTGTATCTTGCCGCAATGTGTGATGGTATGGGCGGAATGAATGGCGGAGAAAGGGCGAGCAGACTTTGTGTTCAAACAATGTTTGAAGCATTTTACTGTGTTAATGTTAAGGGCAGGGTGCCATCATTTTTCAAGTTTATGGTAGATAATCTTGACAAAATGATTCATAATCTTAAGGATGATGACGGAAATCCCTTGAGAGCCGGTACTACATTAACCAGCGTAATTATTGAGGGAAAAAATTTGTATTGGGTTTCGGTAGGTGACAGTAGGATTTATCTTAAGCGTGGCAGTGAAATGATGAGTATAACAGTTGACCATAATTACAGGCTGCTTCTTGAGGAACAGGTCAAAAAGGGTATTATTACCAAGGAACAGGCGGATTCCGATCCTGAAAAGGAGGCACTGATAAGCTTTATCGGTAAAGGAGGTATAGATTACATTGATATTAACCCTAATCCCCTTGAGCTTATCAACGGAGACTGTATATTGCTTTGCAGCGATGGCCTTTACAGAACGGTTTCAACAAATGAAATGATAGCTATCATTGACAGCTGCGAAGATATGCAGGAAGCTGCTGAAAAACTTACAGCAGCCGCAACAAGCAAAGGCAAACGCAATCAGGACAATACGACAGCGGTATTGCTTAAGTATGTAGAAAACAAGGCTGATACAGCAGTGACTAATCTGCTGTAAATATAAAGCAAATTTTTTTAAGGAGAGTTTGTTATGAACTTAGTAAGATGTGAAAACGGACATTTTTATGATTCAGAGCGTTTTGATGAATGTCCGCATTGCAACCAGACAAGCGTCAGCACTGTTATGCAAGATGATGAAGGCAACAAGGAATATACTATGCCGCTTTCTTCTGCATCCGGTGACGACTCTACACCTTCTCAGCGACTTGCAGATGTTGTTGGTTCTGCAAAGGGCGACGAGAATGCACAGAAAACAATCGGTTATTTTGGTGCAATTCCCTCAGAACCTGTAGTAGGCTGGCTTGTGGCTATTGAAGGAAGTCACTTTGGCGAGGATTTCAGACTTAAAACAGGAAGAAATTTTATCGGCAGATCGGCAAATATGGATATTGTTCTCAGCGGAGATCCTTCTGTTTCCAGAGATAAGCATGCGATTTTGCTTTATGAGCCGAAGAGTAATCTTTTCCTTGTTCAACCGGGTGATTCAAAAGAACTTTTCTACCTGAATGACGAAGTTGTACTGACTGCTCAAAAAATAGCGGCTTATGATATTCTTTCAATAGGTGATTCAAAGCTTCTCTTCATTCCGTGTTGTTCGGATAAGTTTAACTGGGATATGGTAAAACCTGAGAAGGAATAACGATTTATTAACGAGGAAAGGGTTGATTTTGTGGAAAAGATAAAATATAGAAATCTTACATACTATATTATGTTTTTAGGAATAGGAATATTGTTGATTTTGATTGGAATTATCATCCCATTTGTGGGTCCGTTTTTCGGTGCTCTGGGATCGGTATGTATAATGCTTAACCAGATTTACAGAATTTATTTCTATTACAGCTTGTCAATGGATGTAGATGCTGTTTGCAAGGGTGATGGTAGTGAGAGCGGCAGCTATGTTGTTGCTGCTGCCTTAAGTACGCTTACATTTGGTCTTTATAATATTTACTGGACATACAAGATTGGTCAGCGTCTCCATGCAAATGCTCCACGTTATGGATTTAAAATGGTTGAAACAGGCAAGGATATTGCTGTTCTTGACGCTTTCAGCTTTGGCTTTATTTCAGCCTATGAGTTGCTCAAAAATATGAACCGCATTGCTAAGGTTTATAATCAGCCAGTCTCAAACGGTATATATGGAGGTGCAATGTGATGAGTATTCAGAAGAGAAATTTTCCGCTTTTTGTTTTTCTTAACTGTATTACACTTGGCGTTTACGGTGCAATAGTATCGAATAGAATCGGTGATGAGATAAATGCTTTATGTAAAGGTGACGGAGAGGAGCCTACACTCAAGTATATAGGTACTCTTTTGATTAGGGCAATACCTGCTTTTCTTGGATTGATTATCGGTCTGATATTTGGCATTATTTCTTCGGCATCAGTAAATTCACGTTTCGGCGGATTTGGCGGATTTTATCTTAACAGTATTGCAAACGGTGTCAAAGCAGCATCAGTTTTTATAAGTATCATCGTATTTACCGCAGTGTTTTCACTTATCGGTAATGTTGTCAGCTCTATATATCACAAATACTGGTGGTTTAAACAAACAAGCAGATTAAAGCTGAATGCCAATAGATACAATTTGGATGTAAGAGAAAGCGGTGCAGATCATTTTGTTTTTCGTACAGCTACAAATACTGTTGTACTTCCTGCAACACTTTTACTTAAGGTGCTTTCACTTCTCATTCCGACACTGTTGTGTATTCTTATCGCTTTAGGTTCATATGTATTTGCGCTTGTGCTATTTGCAATTTTTGTCTTAATATTTTGTGTTTTTGGTGCTGAAATCTCAGCAGGAGCAAGCTTTTCAATCTATTATGTTTTAAAAACTCTCAACCGTTATTCGGATGTCTGCAGAAACGGCGGAAAAGCATTTGATCCAATGGCTTATGAATATTATCCGTCTGTAAATGATACATATCCTTCATTTGTTCCGCAGATTATAAACGGTGCTTATAAAGCTTCTTCTGACAAAGCAGAAAGCGCAGCAGATGATTATGATGATGAATTTAATACTTTGCCCAAGGTAAAATGCGGTACACTCGTAGGTATAAAGGGTGCTTGTGCAGGATATAGCTTCGACCTTGCTCCTGGTGAGGAAATTGTAATAGGTAAGGATGCAAAGGTAGCCAGTGTTGTTATTGATACTGCCTATAAGGAAATAAGCCGTAAGCATGTTTCAATTATCTATGATGCAACAATAGACAGATACCGTGTAACCGATTATTCTTCGAATGGTACTTGGGCTGACGGTACGAGAATTCCAAGCGGTGAAACCGTAAATCTCAGAAGCGGTACTATTCTTAAGCTTGCTAATGATAAAAATACATTTAGATTAGCATAATTCGGAATTCAGAGAGGGAAATACTATGAAAAAGATGTTTGCGTCATTAATTTCTATTTTTATGATTGTAGGTATGTTATCAGGATGCGCCGGATTGCAGAGAGATCCCGCAGCTGATACAGTATCAGAGTTCTTAGAAAAAACTGACAGTGCATTGAAGAGCAACGAAGCTACTGTTGCAAATAATGTTGGCGAGGCGGAAAATTCCTCATCATTAACATCTGATTTTGATGCACAGTCAGTTATTGATGACATAGATGTGGAAGGTTACTCATATTCAACGGACTACTCAAATGTACTTACATTAGTTTTGAAAAATAATTCTGATACTCATTGTCAACTTAATATATCAGTAGATTTTTATGATGAGGATGACAATATTGTCGATACACAGGACGGTCGTATTGATGTTTTCTCGGCAGATACTGAAAATGCGCTTTATTTTTCATCTAATGACAAATTTACAACCTATAAGTACGAGATAAGGGTATCAGAACCGGAAGAATATTACTTCAGTGTAAATGACAAGCTTTCCTGCGCGGTTAATACTGCTACAGATAAGGCTATTATCAGTGCAACAAACAACGGCGATGAGACAGCTAAATATGTGGAATATTTTGCGCTGTTTTTCAAGAATGATAAGCTTGTTTATACAAATTGGGGTTATGTTGGAGATGACGATTCTGAAATTAAACCGGGACGTACAGAAAAGGACACTGCCACCTGTTATGAGGACTTTGATTCCGTAAAGGTTTATCTTAACGGCACAGGCTCAAACTATTGATTAACATAAGCTCAATATACATCGGTGTTAAAAAGGATCATATTATGAAAAAAATATTAACATTAACTCTTACTCTGATTTTATCTGTTTCTTTTTTATCAGGATGTAATCTGCTTATTAAAAGCGATGAGGAATTGATAGAAGAACGGATTAACAGCTTTGTCAGTGCTTATAATTCCGGCGATGCTGACGGACTTCTCGAATGCTTTGATTCAAAAACAAAGACAACAATGAAGTCAGCTTTAGGAATAGGCAATTCATTACTTGGCGGTCTGATTGGTTTTGATATAAGTCTCAGTGATATTTTCGGATTAGGTATGGGTATTACCGACGGAGATGTATTAACTGTTCAGGAGATTAAAGATATACGGGTTGGTACCGATACGGCTACTGCTGATGTTACAATTGTTTTTTCCGATGAGTGGGGCGGAAGCGGCACAACAACCGACGACTGTACGTTTTATTTGAAATCAGAAAACGGCGGTTGGTACATAAGTGACTTAAAGGAAAATTGATTATGTTGGTCAATATAATCCGAATACAACAAAAGCATATTTGTTAACGAAAAGCAGGAGGTGGTGGATTTCATCTCTTGCTTTTGTTTGTTAATTTCAGATTTAGAGCTTATTTTATAGGAGAAAATTATGCTGAATCGTTCACAAATTAAATTAAATGCAAAACATCAAATCATGGGAAATGTCGGAATTTATTTTCTATGTTCCCTTGTAGGCGGACTTGTTTCAATCATTACTTCTGTGATGATTATAGGTCTCTTTATTACTCCCGCAATTAGCTTTGGATTTGCTGTTTTAGCTCTTACAATAGCGCATAACGGAAAAATTACATTCGGACAGCTTTTTAATGGTTTTAATCATTACGGCAAGGTATTATGGCTGGCAATTCTGACGGCGGTATTTACTACTCTTTGGTCACTGCTTTTCTTTATCCCGGGTATTGTAAAAGCATATGCATATTCATTTGCTCCTTATATACTTGCTGAGCATCCTGAAATGACGGCAAGAGAAGCTCTCAGGGAGAGCAAACGACTTACAAACGGTTATAAGGGTAAACTTTTTGTTCTTGACCTTTCATATATTGGTTGGACACTTCTTGCAGTATGCACTTTTGGACTTCTGTATATATGGCTTATTCCTTATTGGGAAACCGCAAAAGCTGATTATTATCTTGAAATCTGTAAACTCAAGGGCGCAGTGGTAGCAAACAACGGTCAGCAGACTAATGATGCACAACCGTCGTCATATAATCAGTCTCAGCTTAATAATGCACAACCGCTATCTGATAATCAGATTTCTGTTAAAGCTAAGGTTGAATTTACTGTTGAGGAAGAAGATGGACAGCTGACAACACCGTTATATTCTGAAAAAGAAATAAACAAAGCTGTTCGGAAAAAGCCGGGCGCTATCAAATGTATTTCAGGTGAATATAGCGGCGGCGAATTCCCGTTAACTGACGGAGAAGAACTTGTAATCGGAAGAAATGCAGCAGTATGTAATATTGTTTTTAGTCCTTCAAATAAAGCTATAAGTCAAAAACATGTTGTTATAAAATATGATTCACAAAATAATATATATGTTGTTACTGACCTATCAAGTAACGGAACTTTTGCAAACGGACAAAGGCTGCAGAAAGGTACACCGATGCAGATTAACAGAGGTGCAGTGCTGAGCCTTGCTACAAACAAAGTAAGGTTTGTGCTTGAATAAGCTGCACTGATAATGTAAGAGAGAGGATAAAATGAAAATTTCTAAAAAAAGATTATCTATTAAAGTAATTTCTATGCTTCTGATGATGGCAGTTTTTATCCTGCCTTTATTGACCGGCTGTGACAGCAGCGAGGAAAGCAGTGAAATTATACTTCAGAATTTTTCAGCCGATGAAACATATTTTGTTGCAGGCTATGAATCTAATATAACTTTTACGGTAGATGTAGAAGGAACGGTGAGTTCTGTTGATTTGTGCAGTGATTATGGTACTGTTGTTGGTGAAATGCACGATGATGGTATGGATGGAGATATTGCAGCTAATGATGGAACTTATACCTATGTGTATTCCTTTACCAGTGAAAATGCTAACAGCATAAATTATTTTGCAAAATCACAAGGCGTTATTAGCGATAACATTACAATTTATATATTTGACACTCCTACTGAAGAAACTAAAGAAGAAGTTTTGACTGTAGAACAAAAAGTATCAGACATAGAAACGGAATTTTTAAATTCAGAAGGTTATGTTTTAAGTGATAAAGTATCAGATGTTCTATATCAAGTTGAAGATTATGTAAAAGAATTGTATGAGAATGGTGATGTAATTTCATATGAAGTTACAGAAAGCAGTGTTGTTTATAAATTATCTAATGGTATGACAATGGTATATGCTCCAAATGTAAAAGGAACATACAGCATTGATAAGGATATCTCTATGACGGTATCGGTATATCAGCCATACTATGATTGGGAATCAACTCTTATAGATGATTATATAAATTTACCAACATGCGTTAATAAAGAAGTTGATTTATTGTCAGCTGCTGCAACAGATGTTTCAAATGCGTTTGATAACTATTCATATTCTTCTTCCACGATTTTTAAAAATAAAAAGGTCTCTCTTGATTCTGTTAAATCTTTTGGAGAAAATCAGATTATTTTATGGCAAGGTCATGGAGTGTATGGTGGTTCGAAGATTCATTCGCTGATTTTAACAGGTTCTGATTTTAATTGGGATGAATGGCTTTGGAATCCTATTTATTACTTGGATGTTTGTCAAGACAGAATTGTTAATTCTTATGAATCGGAAACTTTTTCGTCAAAATATATCGATAAATATGTAAAAAATTTAAATAATTCATTTATATATTTAGGACCGTGTGAAAGTGGTTATGACAATGTTTTAGCAAAGTCCTTTTTAAATAAGGGTGCAAGTGCAGTAATTGCAAATACTAAAACTATTTTGTGCTTATATGGCGATTTGATGGAATATAAAACTGTACATATGCTTAGTCAGATAAACCCTGAAACAAATAATTATTATACACTGTCAGAAGCATTAAGTTATGCAAAAGAAGTTTATGGAGAAGATGACTCCTGTTATGGTGGTGTAGGTTCAACTCCAAAAATCTTTGGTGGTGACAATGCAGAAAATTATCGTTTGGCAGAGTATGTTCCTGTGTCTGTGTCAGAGTTTACTGTACCTGACAGCAAGGTTTTAACCATAGGTCAAATTGACATTATTGAACCTGAAATCGCTCCCGAGGATGCCACAGACTACACAATTGAATGGACATCCTCCGATGAGTCTGTGGTTACGGTCAACCCTACCGGTGAATACGGAACATTGACGGGCAAGTCAAAAGGAACGGCAACAATTACTGCTGAACTTACAAGCGGAAATAATGTTATTACAAAGTCAACACAGGTGAGTGTAGCCTCAAAGGGCAGAGATACAGTACTTGTTCTTGATGTTTCGGGAAGTATGTCCGGAACTCCTCTGACGGAGATGAAAGAATCTGCTTTACAGTTCTGCGATGACCTTTTGCTGGACGAATATAATAACCGTGTAGCAATAGTATGCTTTGATGACAGCGTTACATATCATAGTTTTTCAAACGATTTAAGTGAGCTTAAAGAGTATATTAACAATATTTCAGATGGCGGCTCAACAAATATGACTGCTGCGTTAGAGAAGGCAGAGGACATTTTGGATAATGAAGGTGTGGATGACCATATAAAAAATATTGTTATAATGGCTGACGGTTTACCTAACAGAGGTCAGACAAGCGACTCCGGATCGGCAGAATTTAATTCAAGCAGTTATATCTTTTTCTCATCAGGTGAGGAGTATGCAAATGCGGTTGTGGATACGGCTAATGAAATAATGCAGAAGTATAATATGTACAGTCTGGGATTTTTTCATTCTTTGTCAGGCTCTGACTATGATAATTGCTCAAAGCTTATGAGTAAACTGACAAATATGGAAAACGGTTATCACGAGGTGGATCAGGCTGAAAATTTACAGTTTGAGTTTGGTGATATTGCAGATGACATAACTGACGGCTCAAAAATAGTTATCAATATTGCCTGTCCGGTCGATGTTTCGGTTTCATATGACGGAGAAACTCTGTCAAGCGCATCAGACAGCTATAACGATTCGGTTTCATTTGGCACATTACAGTTGCTTGGCAGCAAGCAGGATGTAAAAGTGCTGTCGCTTGACAGTGATAAGGTGTATGATGTTGAGCTTAGCGGTACAGATACAGGCACTATGGATTATTCGGTAAATTATATTAACGAAAATGATGAGATAACAGATTACCGCAACTTTAGTTCAGTACCGATTACCGATACAACGGTAATTGATTCATCAACTGACAACAGTACAACGGTTAATCTGAATATTGATAATGACGGAGACGGAGTAGTTGATATAATCTGGGGCGCTGACAGTAATAGCAACGCTGAAATAATTGAAGACAACACTCCTACAGAACCTGAAACAACCGAACCTCAAACAACGGTGATGGAAACAGAGCCGTCAATTGAGCCTGAAAAAAATAATGAAGATAATGACAATGTATTTATGATTTTAATTATATTGTTTTGTTCGTTGATCGCTTTAGGTGTTATAATTCTGTTAATTATTGTAGGTGTCAGACATAAAAAAGCTGTCAGGCTTACGGATGAGCAGTCTATGCTGACAGATGATGCTGTTACGTCGGTTGAAAAGATAAATAATAAAGAAGACGATGTAAAGTGTGATGCAACGCTAGAAATTCTTTCAGGCTCTATGGAGGGAATGAAAATTCCTGTTATCAGCGGTGAAATATTAGCTCTCGGTAAAAATCCTTCTCTTTGTCAGGTTGTATTTACTCCCGATTACAGCAGAGTAAGCCGACTGCATTGTACTATTATGTTTGATAAGAATATTGAAAAATTTTTTGTTACTGACAGCTCTTCAAACGGTACTTATTTTGCAAAAAATCGTAAGCTTGAAAAAGGCAAAAGAACTGCTGTGCAGAACGGCACAATATTATATTTGAGCGATGAAAATTGTTCAATACGTTTGCTTGCAAATAGCAATTGAACCTATTTTGTCCTGTGCCATGAGACTGCCGTAATTTTTGTGTAAAAGTGAATAGCAAGCTGCCTTTCCAAAAGCACAAATCCAGCGTTGTATCATTCATCAGATACGTTCAAGCACAAGATTCGTGAGCTACAAACACATCAAACAGCTGATGGCTGATCTGAAAAAAGTATATCAGGCAATCA
>CAYQXN010000016.1:0-26468 GCA_964421585.1 uncultured Ruminococcus sp.
AATCTGAGAGCCTTGATATGACTGGATTGTTGAAATACCCATTTTTGATGCAATCTTAACAATTCCGTGAAGAACTGCATTGTTGTAATCAGAAACTGCCGCATAGTAGTCCTTGTTGAGAAGGTCGTCGTTAATAAGCTCGCGGATTGTTTCCTGAGCTAAATACGGATTAACTGCGCTTGCACCATAACCCAGAAGAGTTGCAAAATGGTGTACCTCTCTGGGTTCGCCGCTTTCCAGAATGATTGCAAGCGAGGTTCTCTTCTTTGTAGTTACAAGATGCTGATGAATAGCGGATACAGCAAGAAGAGACGGGATTGCAAGATGGTTTTCATCAACGCCGCGGTCAGAAAGAATAATGATGTTTGCTCCCTCATTGTAAGCTTTGTCAACCTCTATAAAGAGTCTGTTTACTGCTTTTGAAAGTCTTGTGTTTTTGTAATACAAAATCGGAACAACTGCCACCTTAAAGCCCGGAATTCTCATATTCTTAATTTTAAGAATATCTGTTGATGTGAGAATAGGATTATGAACCTTGAGCACCTTGCAGTTTTCTGGTTTTTCCTCAAGAATGTTTCCGTCATCGCCGACATAAACGGTTGTTGAGGTTACTATTTCTTCACGAATAGCGTCAATCGGAGGATTTGTAACCTGTGCAAACATCTGCTTGAAGTAATTGAACAGCGGCTGCGGTTGATTTGATAGCACTGCAATAGGACTGTCGGTACCCATTGCTGCAATCGACTCGCTGCCGTTTTTAGCCATAGGAAGAATAGTATTCATAATTTCTTCATAGGCATATCCGAATGCCTTTTGAAGTTGTTTGCGTTCCTCTTCCGAATGTTCTTCAACCTTTGCATTAGGAATTTTGAGCTCCTTGAGCTTTACAAGATTGCTGTCGAGCCACTCGCCGTAAGGCTGCTTTGACGCATATGCTTCTTTAAGCTCATCATCATCAATAAGTCTGCCTTTTACTGTGTCAACGAGGAGCATTTTGCCGGGGCGGAGCCTTTCCTTTGAAACTATTCTTTTGGGGTCAAGGGGAAGTGCTCCTACCTCGGATGAAAGGATAAGATTGTCATCGTCCGTGATATAATATCTTGAAGGACGAAGACCGTTTCTGTCAAGTACGGCACCCATAATATCGCCGTCTGAGAAAAGAATTGAGGCAGGACCGTCCCATGGCTCCATCATTGTTGCATAATATTGATAGAAGTCTCTTTTTTTCTGAGTCATCGTGTGGTTATTGTCCCACGGCTCAGGAATTGTTATCATAACGGCAAGGGGTAAATCCATACCGCTCATTACAAGGAATTCAAGTGTGTTGTCAAGCATAGCCGAGTCGGAACCCTCTGTGTTGACAACGGGGATAACCTTGTCAAGGTCGCCCTTGAGATGCTCGCTTCGCATTGTTTCTTCACGTGCAAGCATTTTGTCGGCGTTGCCTCTGATTGTGTTGATTTCACCGTTGTGCACAATCATTCTGTTTGGATGCGCACGCTGCCAGCTTGGGTTGGTGTTGGTAGAAAATCTTGAGTGAACCATGGCGATTGCAGATTCGTAATCAGGGTCCTGAAGATCAAGGAAAAATCTGCGCAAGTCACCTACAAGGAACATACCTTTATATACAATGGTTCTGCTTGAAAGAGATACTACATATGTATCTTCGTTACTTTGCTCAAAAACACGTCTTGCAACATAGAGCTTGCGGTCAAAGTCAAGCCCTTTTTTTACACTCTTCGGACGTTGAATGAAGCATTGCATAATTGCAGGCATACAATCAAGCGCCCTTTTGCCGATAACCTCTGTATTTGAAGGAACATTTCTCCAACCGAGCACCTTTAAACCTTCTTTGGCGGCAATAATTTCAAACATTTTCTTTGCCTGATTTCTTGCCAGCTCGTTTTGAGGAAAGAAGAACATACCCACACTGTAATCCCTCTCGGAGGAAAGGCTGATGCCAATTTCTTTTGCAGCCTTTTTGAAAAATTTGTGGGAAATCTGGAGCAGAATACCAACACCGTCACCGGTTTTGCCTTCTGCGTCTTTACCTGCTCTGTGCTCAAGAGTTTCAACAATTGTAAGAGCATTGGCGACTGTGTCGTGCGACTTAACGCCCTTTATGTTAACAACGGCGCCTATACCACAATTGTCGTGTTCAAACCTCGGAGAATACAGACCCCTCGAAGTCTGTCTGTTCTCAGTTTGTTCCATCAATAATCATCCTTTCATTAAGGTGTATAACTTAGGGCAAGCAGTTTACAGAAGCTCTTGTCGAGTTAAAACGGAGCCCTTATTTGATTAACAGAGTGATTTTTTAGTGTTCTGAATTTTGCTTTTATATAATATATATAAAAAGGTATTTCGTTATTCTTTGGTAAGGCGTAATGCCTAAATGCAATAATAAGAATAAAAACTTTCAAATATATCACTTAAAAGTAAATAATTGAATCAGAACACCGAAACGTCGCCATTTGCAATATTTATTTACAAATCCTGCATATTGTGAGAAGCAGGAATAAATAAAACAATAATTGCGTAAAGCTGATAAACTACGTATTTTATTATATAACTGACCTTATTGCTTTGTCAAGAGGGATTGAGTGGATTTTGCAATTTATTTTTTGCAAACTTTCAGTTTTTCAAAACGATTTGTTTATAATGTTCAATACAACGGTTTTTATGAGGGAAGCTTTTGCAAGAAATTTATAAAAACTTGCAAATTCTAAAATTTTTCCTGAAATTCTATTGACAAATCACAAAAAAGAGAATATACTAACAGCAGTGACAACAGCAAGGGCGCTGTAGGCTATTGGCTTACAGCGCCCTTTGCAGTTTTCAGTCATATTTTTAAAATCAGGATAGGAGAGTTATCAAATGGCAAAAATTCCAGAATTATTTGGCAGTATGGTATTCAACGACCAGACAATGCAGGAAAGACTTCCTAAGGCTACTTACAAAGCTCTTAAGAAGACAATTCAAAACGGTGAGCCGCTCGACATAAGTGTTGCAAACGTAGTTGCAAACGCAATGAAGGACTGGGCAATAGAAAAGGGCTGCACACACTACACTCATTGGTTCCAGCCGATGACAGGAATCACTGCAGAAAAGCATGACAGCTTCATCAGTCCAAACGGTGACGGTCAGATTATTATGGAATTCTCAGGCAAGGAGCTTGTAAAGGGCGAGCCTGACGCTTCATCATTCCCAAGCGGAGGTATTCGCGCTACATTTGAGGCAAGAGGTTACACAACATGGGATCCTACATCTTATGCATTTGCAAAGGACGGCACTCTGTATATTCCTACGGCATTCTGTTCATATACCGGTGAGGTTCTTGATAAAAAGACTCCTCTTCTCCGTTCAATGGAAAGAATAAGCACGGAGGCAGTGAAGATTCTCAATCTTCTGGGTAAGTCAGAAGTAACAAGGGTTACTACAACTGTAGGTCCTGAGCAGGAGTACTTCCTGATTGATAAAGAAATGTATGACCAGAGAGAAGACCTTATCTTTACAGGCAGAACACTCTTTGGTTCAAAGGCTCCTAAGGGACAGGAGCTTGATGATCATTATTTTGGCGCAATCAAGACAAGAGTTGCGGCATATATGAAGGATCTTGACGAAGAGCTTTGGAAGCTCGGAATCCTTGCAAAGACAAAGCATAACGAGGTTGCTCCCTCACAGCACGAGCTTGCACCGATTTTCTCAACAACAAACATTGCTACTGACCATAATGAGCTTACAATGGAGATTATGAAGAAGGTGGCAGAGAAACACGGTCTTGTATGTCTCCTTCACGAGAAGCCTTTTGCAGGGGTTAACGGTTCGGGTAAGCACAACAACTGGTCTATTTCTACAAATACAGGTGAAAACCTTCTTGATCCGGGCAAGCATCCTGAGGACAATATTCAATTCCAGCTTTTCCTTGCTGCAATTGTTAAGTCTGTTCACGAATATCAGGATCTTCTCAGAATTTCTGTTGCGTCATCGGGTAATGACCATCGTCTTGGTGCAAACGAAGCTCCTCCTGCTATCATTTCTGTGTATCTGGGCGACCAGCTCGGCGACCTTGTTGAAGCTATCATTGAAGGCAGAGAATATGTAAGTAAAGGTGCCGAGAGAATGCAGACAGGCGTTGAGGTTCTGGCTGACTTCAAAAAGGATAACTCAGACCGTAACCGTACTTCTCCATTTGCTTTTACAGGAAATAAGTTTGAATTCAGAGCGCTCGGTTCTTCACTTAACATTGCATGTCCTAATATTATGCTCAATACAATGGTTGCAGAGTCACTTTCAAAGTTTTATGATGAGCTTAGCGGTGCGTCAGACCTTGATACTGCTGTTAAAGAGATTATTAAGAAGACGCTCACAGAGCATCAGAATATTATTTTTAACGGCAATAACTATGCCGAGGAGTGGGTATCAGAGGCTGAAAGAAGAGGACTTCTTAACCTTAAGTCACTTCCTGAGGCAATGGCTCACTACATTGACCGCAAGAATATTGATCTCTTTGTTAATAACAAGATTTATTCTGAGCAGGAGATAATTGCAAGATATGAAATTGAGCTTGAGAATTACTCTAAGGAAATCAACATTGAGGCGCTTACAATGATTGATATGGCTAAGAAGAATATTCTTCCTGCCGTAACTTCATTTGTAAGAGAGCTTACAGATACAGCGCTCGCCAAAAAGGCTCTTTCAGATGCAATTCCTACATCAGTTGAAGAAGACCTTATCACAAGCCTTTCCAATAAGCTTGTTTGCTTCTCGAAGAAGACTTCAGAGCTTGAAGAGGCTGTTATCAAGGCTGCTGAGTATGAGGGTGACAATCTTGCGCAGGCTACTTTCTTCAGAGAGAATGTATTTGCGGTTATGCAGGAGCTTCGTGCAATTGGTGACTCTATGGAAACTGAAACTTCATCAGAGTATTGGCCTTATCCTTCATACGGCGAGATGCTCTTTGGCGTATAATAAAAAATTAATGTAGTTTAATATTGCAGCACAACGACGTGTAATTCTATCAATTATGATATGAATTGCGCGTCGTTTGTTTTATTTATATTTATTTTATTGATTGGAGAGATAAGAATGGGAGTAGAAAATTTAGTATCAGAAGCTCTTAACAGTACAATTTTCGGTACATCCGGCGTATGGTTTCTGATAGGCGCAGCACTTGTATTTTTTATGCAGTGCGGTTTTGCAATGGTTGAAACAGGTTTTACCCGTGCAAAAAATGCCGGTAACATCATTATGAAAAATCTTATGGATTTTTGTATTGGTACAGTAGTATTTATGTTGCTTGGCTTTGGTCTGCTTTGCGGTGAAAATGCCTTTTTCGGCTTGATTGGTAAGCCTAGTTTACAGATTTTTACAGACTTTAGCAATTTCCCATGGCACAATTTCGTATTTAATATGGTGTTTTGTGCTACAACTGCAACAATCGTTTCGGGTGCTATGGCAGAAAGAACAAAATTTATTTCATACTGTGTTTACTCCGGTGTGATTTCATTAGTTGTTTACCCGATTGAAGCTCATTGGATTTGGGGCGGCGGCTGGCTTGCCGAGCTTGGCTTTATTGATTTTGCAGGTTCTTGTGCAATTCATATGGTTGGCGGTATCTCAGCATTTATCGGTGCAATGATACTCGGTCCCCGTATCGGTAAGTACGGCAAGAACGGCAAGGTAAACGCTATTCCCGGTCACAGTCTTACACTCGGAGCGCTCGGCGTATTTATCCTTTGGTTCGGCTGGTACGGATTTAACGGTGCAGCAGCTGCAACAACAGATAATCTCGGTCAGATATTCCTGACAACAACAATCGCACCTGCTCTTGCAACATGCACAACTATGATTTTCACTTGGATTAAGAACGGCAAGCCTGATGTTTCAATGTCGCTTAACGGCTCGCTTGCAGGTCTTGTAGCAATTACAGCTCCCTGCGCAGATGTTGACGCTCTCGGCGCTGCAATCATCGGTATTGTTGCAGGTATTCTCGTAGTAGTAGCAGTTGAATTTATTGATATCAAGCTTAAGGTCGATGACCCTGTAGGTGCAGTTGCAGTACACGGTGCTAACGGTATCTGGGGTACGCTTGCAGTAGGTCTTTTTGCAACAGGCAATGGTCAGGACGGTATCACAGGTCTTTTCTACGGCGGCGGTTTTACACAGCTTGGTATTCAGGCGCTCGGTGTGCTTTCAGTGGCAGCTTGGACTATCGTTACAATGACAATCTTCTTTAAGGTTATCAAGGCTACAATCGGTCTTCGTGCTTCTAAGGAAGAAGAAATGAAGGGTCTGGATGTTACAGAGCACGGACTTATCAGTGCATATGCTGACTTTGCACCTATTGGTGTAGGTGTTGCTTCACTTGATGAGAGCATTGATGTTGATGGCAATGTTCCTGTCACTCAGGCTGTTCCCGTTCAACTTGCAGGTAAATATGACATCGCGTCAGAAGAAGGCGTGAAGATTACTAAAATTGATATTATTCTTAAGCAGTCAAGGCTTGAGGCTCTTAAGGAAGAAATGGATAAACTCGGTATTACAGGTATGACTGTTTCACAGGTGCTCGGCTGCGGAGCTCAGAAGGGCAAGGCAGAATATTATCGCGGCGTTGCAGTTGAAAGCAATCTCCTGCCAAAGATGAAGGTGGAAATTGTAGTATGCAAGGTTCCTGTTAAGTCGGTTGTTGATGCAGCTGTTAAGGCGCTCTATACAGGTCACATTGGTGACGGTAAAATCTTCATTTATGATGTTGAAGATGTTGTAAAGGTTCGTACCGGTGAAACAGGGTATGAAGCTATGCAGGATGTTGAGTAATCAGTGTTAAATCTTACTTAACGTGATTAAATCTTATCGGTTGTCTTATCGATTGTATAATTTAACCTATCCTTTTTAATTCACATAAACCGAACACGCCCCGTACAATCTTTTGATTGTATGGGGTGTTTCGGATTGTATTATAAGTAAAAAAATGAAGGAAATTTAGTCTGATTATTCAAATTTACAGAAAATAGGTTGGGATTATTGAGTTGGTGTTGTACTGTTTGAGCAGTGTATGGGGGTAATTCAATTTATATTGCTATTAATCCAACCTGTGAAAATGCAAGAAAAACCACGTTTTTATTCAAATATATATTCATTATGTCGATGTATAGGATGAACGCAATATTTTTTGCAATTTTTATTGGGAATAATTGCATTTTTACTTGAAAAAAATAATTACAAGTGATATAATGCATTATGTGTAATGTGGCGGTTATGCCATTATTATCATAAATCAGCACATTAAAAAATTAGAAGGAGTATGATTTCATGTCAACAAAAGCTTATTATCCTTTAAATGAAATCGGCAAGGACAAGGTTGGTTTCTCTAAGACAAGATCAATCATTGAAGCTGCTTTTTATGGCAACAATGTTGTTCCTGTAAACACACTTAAAGAGGCTTATAATCTCGCAAAGAATTCACCCGGAACAATAGTAACAGATATGCCTGTTTACAGAGGCGAGGAGTTTGGTCTCCCTGCTGACGCAAAGGTTCTTCTGTTTAATGACGGCGCTGTTACAGGTCGTTATGCTGCTGCACGTCGTATAAAGGGCGAGCCGGGCGTTGATGATGCAAAGCTCGACAAAGTCGTTATGGACGCTATCTATAAGACACGCTTTAAAAAGCTCTATCATGCAACCTGCTATGTAGGTCTTGATGAAGAATTTATGGTAAAGGCTCACCTCCTTATTCCGGAAGGTGACGAGAATATCTTGTATAACTGGATGATTAACTTCCAGTATATGTCAGACGAGTATGTTAAGATGTACAAGAATTCAAAGCCTGTCGGTGACGGCAAAGAGGCTGATATCTACATCTTCTCAAATCCGCAGTGGACTCCAACTCCAAGCCCTGACGTTGACTACAGCTGCTTAAGCGATGACCTTACTTGCTGTTATTTCGACACAAACGCTAACTGCGCTGCTATTCTCGGTATGAAATATTTCGGCGAGCACAAGAAGGGCACGCTTACAATGGCTTGGGCTATTGCAAACCGTAACGGATACGCTTCTTGCCACGGCGGTCAGAAGGAATATACACTTGAAGACGGCAGCAAATATGTTGCTTCGGTTTACGGCCTTTCAGGCTCAGGTAAGTCAACAATTACACATGCTAAACACAACAACAAGTATCCTTCAATCAAGGTTCTTCACGATGACGCGTTTATCATTAACTCTGATACTTGTGCTTCAATTGCACTTGAGCCGACTTACTTTGATAAGACAGCCGATTATCCTACAGGCTGTCCTGATAACAAGTACCTCCTCTCAGCTCAGAACTGTTCGGCTACATTAGATGAGGATGGAAAAATTCAGCTTGTAACTGAGGACATCAGAAACGGTAACGGCCGTGCTATCAAGTCAAAGCTTTGGTCACCAAACCGTGTTGATAAGATTGACGCTCCTGTTAATGCTATCTTCTGGATTATGAAGGATCCTACAATTCCTCCGTGTGTAAGACTTAAGGGTGCAGCTCTTGCATCGGTAATGGGTGCTACACTTGCTACAAAGACATCTACAGCTGAACGTGTTAAGGCAGGTACTGACCTGAATGCACTTCGCATTGTTCCTTATGCTAACCCATTCAGAACATATCCGCTTGTAAACGACTATGTTAAGTTTAAGAAGCTTGTTGAGGAGAAGAATGTTGACTGCTTCATAATCAACACAGGCGACTTTATGGGTAAGAAGGTTAAGCCGAAGGATACACTTGGTATTCTTGAAGCCATAGTTGAAGGTAAGGCTAAATTTGCTCAGTGGGGTCCTTTTGAGGATATTGAGCTTATGGAGTGGGAAGGATTTAATCCTGACCTTGATGACGCTGACTATAAGGCTCAGCTCAAGTCTGCAATGGAAAACCGTGTAAGCGCTGTTGAGGGCTTTGCTACAGCAAAGGGCGGTTATGATAAACTTCCTGATGAGGCTCTTGATTCTCTTAAGAAGCTTGTTGATGAAATAGGCTGATATTGCCGTAAATTTAATTAAAATTACAGGGGTTGGCTCTTTAGAGTCAGCCCCTGTTTTACTTTTCTATATTTCAATATGTTTTTGGGGTTTGATTATATAAAATGTTTATTTTGGTGTACTTTCATTTAGCTTAAAATTCAGTTGTTTTATGTGCTGAATGAAAGATTTTAATTATAATCTATCCTTACAGAGCAAATCGTAGGGATAATCGGTGGGAAATTCAATAAAAAATGTGTAAATTTCTCGAGACGACCAATGGTCGTCCCTACGTGTTGTATATTAAAGTAAACGTGCACTAAATTTAATTGTAAATTTGGTTTTATTGGGATTTAATGTTAATAAATACTCATGTTTACGGGTTTAATATGGGGTATGAAACCTGAGTAATTTGGGAATATTTATTACAAAGAACTTTATAATATTTTATGTGTTTTCGTCGTAATTAACAAAAATAAATATTTTAGTAAAAAAAGCTATATTTTACGTGTTTTTTTCTTGAATTTGTGTTATAATTATTCTAAATAATGGATTACTGGGAGTTTTGCTTTACGGAACAAGTAATAAGCTTAGACAGAATGGAAACTGCCGTCGCACTTTTTGGCAGTTTTGACGAAAATATTAAATTAATTGAAAAAGAGTTCAACGTAAGGATTTTGTGCCGTGACAGCGAGCTTAAAATTGAAGGCGAAGCTGAGAACACCTCAAAAGCATACAAGGTTATTGAAAGTCTTTTGCAGTTTATCAATAGAGGAGAAGCCTTATCGGAGCAGAATATCCGTTATTGCATTTCGCTTGTCAACGAAGGAAGCGAGGATAAAATTGAACAGCTTGCAGGCGATTGCATATGCATTACTTCAAAGGGCAAGCCTATAAAACCAAAGACAATCGGTCAGAAACGCTATTGTTCTATGATTGCCAAAAATACGATTACAATCGGTGTCGGTCCTGCCGGAACGGGTAAAACGTATCTTGCCGTTGCAATGGCAGTAACAGCTTTCAGAAGTAAACAGATAAACCGAATCATACTAACACGTCCGGCTGTAGAAGCGGGTGAGAAACTCGGCTTTCTTCCCGGTGACCTTCAAAGCAAGGTTGACCCATATCTGCGTCCTCTTTATGACGCACTTTTTGATATGCTTGGTGCGGAGACATACCAGAAGTACGTTGAACGGGGCAATATTGAGGTTGCACCGCTTGCATATATGAGAGGACGTACACTTGACGACAGCTTTATCATACTTGATGAGGCTCAGAACACTACCTCTGAGCAGATGAAAATGTTCCTCACACGACTGGGCTTTAATTCAAAAATGGTCATAACTGGTGATATAACTCAGATAGATTTGCCCAGAGGAGCTAAAAGCGGACTTAAGGATTGTATGAAAATTTTACGTAATATTGACGGAATAGGAAACTGTTCATTTGATGAAAAAGACGTTGTTCGTCACCGCCTTGTGCAGGATATTATCAAGGCTTATGCAAAATACGAAACTAAATCAAATAATTAAATTACAAATCATTGGGTTTGGGTTATGTTTATAAAATTTTTTTTAGAAAGGAACGATAAAAATGGCAGAGAAGAGTAAAATCAGAGTAGTTATTACAAACAAACAGAAGACAGTAAAAATCCCCACAGGTATCAGAATGCTTGTACGTCGTTGCTGTAATGCGGTTTTGCAGCTTGAAAAATTTGAAGGTCCGGCTGAAATCAGCGTTACATTCACTGATAATGAAGGAATCAAAGAGCTAAACAAGCAATACCGTGACAAGGATATTGAAACAGATGTGCTTTCGTTCCCTATGGGTGAAAACGGTGTTTATGATACCGATATGGAAACGGGAGCAAAGATACTAGGAGATGTTGTAATCTCTATGGAAAAGGCAAGAGATCAGGCTGAAATTTACGGTCACAGTTTGCAGCGTGAAGTCGGTTACCTTACTGCTCACAGTGTGCTGCATCTTCTCGGCTATGACCACGTGGAGAATCTTGAAAGAGTTAGAATGAGGGAAAAAGAGGAGCTTGTTATGGAACAGCTGGGTTTGCCTGCTTCTTCAAGCTACATAGTGGAAAATCAGTAAATGAAGAAACAGATTTTTAGCTTTAAATGCGCCTTGAGAGGCGTATGGAATACAATTAAAAGCGAAAGTCATATGAGATTTCATATTGTTGCGGGATTTTATGTGCTTGTTTTTTCGCATTTTTATGATTTTTCGGCAGCGCAGACCGCATTGCTGATTGTGCTGGTTGCAGCGGTTATGGCGGCAGAAACCATAAATACTTGTATTGAGGAGCTTTGTAATCTGATTGCAGACCGTTTTGAGCCTTTGGTGAGGCTTGCAAAGGACGCTGCTGCCGGTGCCGTGCTTATTTTGTCGGTTGCGGCTGCTGCTGTTGCTGTAATTTTCTTTTTTGATTTTGATGTGATTATGCAGATATATTTATTTTTTGTATGCAACTATCTTCTGCTTGCGCTTTTTGTTGTGTCTGTTGTGTCGGCGGTGATATTTGTTGTGCTCGGTCCGATTGGAATCAAAAAAAGATTTTTGCATTTTATTCGCAGATAATTAAGATAATAATAGGGGCACGCTTACGCTTGCCCCTGTTTTTATAATTATGATAACAAGGGAAAATCCCTTTATTTGAAATATGAGGTATTTATGAACACTAATGATAAATCGGCGTTTATCGCAATTGTGGGCAGACCAAATGTTGGCAAAAGCTCAATTCTTAACCGCCTTCTGGGTCAAAAAATAGCAATTGTATCAAGCAAGCCGCAGACTACACGAAATCGTATTACCGGAGTTCTGACTGAGGGAGAATACCAACTTGTTTTTTTTGATACTCCGGGTATGCACAAGCCGAAAAATTCTCTCGGCAAATATATGGTGCGTTCCGTAAATGAATCCGTGGGCGGTGTTGACTGTTGTATGCTCGTTGTTGAGGCGGGCAGAGAAGCGGGACAAACCGAGCTTTCACTTATTGAAAAATTCAAGTCAATCGGTATGCCTGCAATTCTTGCAATTAATAAGATTGATATGATCAGGGAAAAGGATACGCTTATTAAGCAGATTCTTGAGTACAGCAAGCTGTATGACTTTGAGGCTGTTGTTCCTGTTAGTGCTCAGGACGGCAGCGGAATGGGTGAGCTGCTTGAAGAATTGAAGGCTCAGTCCGGTGAGGGCGGACACTTTTTCGACGAGGATACCCTTACAGACCAGCCCGAGCGTGTGATTGTTGCCGAGATTATCAGAGAAAAAATTCTTAGACTTTGCGACAAGGAAATCCCACACGGCACAGCCGTTGTAATTGAAAAGATGAAAACAAGAGACAATGGAATTCTTGATATAGACGCTACAATTTTCTGCGAACGTGATACTCACAAGCGTATCATAATCGGAAAGGGCGGCGCGATGCTTAAGAAAATCAGCACATTTGCCCGTCAGGATATTGAAAATTTCTTTGATTGCAAGGTGTTCCTACAGACATGGGTCAAGGTTAAGGAGGATTGGCGCAACCGTGCTCAGGTGCTTCAGAATTTCGGCTATGACGAAAAGAATTTTGATTGATATTAATGTTTAATAATTGGATATTTCTAAAAATGTTGCTTTTCAATAACTGTAGTTTAACGAAATGGTTTGAATATGCGGTTAAAAATGTTTTTAGAGGTTACAGATTATTACTGTAGGGAACGGTCTTGACCGTTCCGTAAGGTTTAAATGACGATATTATGGAATTACCAAACAGAAAATGTCAACGATTAAAAAATTACGATTATTCAAATGAAGGATATTATTTTGTCACGATTTGTACTAAAAACAAGGAAAAGTTGTTTTGTTCGATTTTATATGATGACAATGGGGAAGCTATTATTAACTATACAGGTTATGGTGTAGTTGTGGAAAAACATTTGCAAAAAATATGTGTATGGCATAATGATATAAAGATTGACAAGTATGTTATTATGCCTAACCATATACATATTATTTTTGTTATAGGATGCAATGGTGAAACGGAACGGTCAAGACCGTTCCCTACATTGTCAACAATAGTTGGTTTATTTAAGTCAGGTGTTTCCAGAGAAATTGGAGTGCCAATCTGGCAAAAATCATTCCACGACCATATAATTCGTGATGAGAAAGGTTATCTGAAAATATGGGAATACATTGATAATAACCCATTAACGTGGAAAAATGATTGTTTTTTTGATTGAGTTTTCGTAAAACGTGGAGGTATAATATGTGCTTTATATGTGATAGAATAGAAATGATAAAAAACGGAACTAATCCGTATTTTGTAAAAGAGCTTGAAACGGGTTATGTTGTAATCGGAGACCACCAATATTTTAAGGGTTATACGTTATTTCTTTGCAAAAAGCACGAAACCGAATTGCATTTTCTTGATGATGAATTTAAAATGAAATATCTTCAGGAAATGTCAATGGTTGCCGAGGCTGTTTATAATGCCTTTGGTGCAGAGAAAATGAACTACGAGCTTCTCGGCAATGGAGAAACGCATCTTCATTGGCATTTGTTTCCGAGAAGAACAAATGATATGCCCTGCAAAGGTCCTGTTTGGTGGCTGCCAAAGGAAGAAATGTACGACGATAAAAACAGACCGACAGACATTGAGCTTGAAGAAATGAAAGCAAATTTACTTAAGGAGCTCAATAAATGAAACTTACCTTAAGGCGAGCATATGAAGCTGATTGCGGAATAATACATAAAATGCAAAAATCTGCATTTTCGAAATTGCTTGAAAAATATCAGGATTATGATATGAGTCCTGCAACTGAGCCGCTTGATGTAATAAGAACAAAAATGGCTCAACCGCAGACGGAATATTATTTTATAATGATTAATGATATTGAAATTGGTGTTATGCGTATTGTTTGTGTCAATGATAATACACGCAGAATTTCTCCGATTTTCATTCTGCCTGAATATCAAAACAACGGTTACGCACAGCTTGCAATGCTGACTGCCGAAAGAATGTATCCTGATGTGAATGTATGGACTCTTGACACAATAAAGGAAGAAAAGAAACTGTGTCATCTTTACGAAAAACTTGGTTATGTACCTACAGGTAAAGAAGAAAAAGTCAAAGATGGTATGACAATTGTTTTTTACAGAAAGCAGATAGGATAAAAATATAAAATTTACCAACTATAAATACCGCATTTTGAAAAACACTAAATCAGGAGGTGTTTTTCATGGATGAATGGTATGCGTGGAATGCGTTTTTTACAACAGGCAGCGTGCTCGACTATATTCGATATAAGAGTATTCAGGACGCTAAGGACACCGGTGCAGACACTATTCTCAGGGAGGAAACCGATGAAATTCCGGACAGAAGGACTGATTATAAAGGAACAGAATATCGGTGAAAAAGACAGGCTGGTTTTTGCCCTTACAAAGTCAAACGGAGTAATCCGGGCATTTGTAAGGGGTGCTAATAATATCAAAAATCAGAAATGTGCTGCAACCTCTTTGCTGTCATATTCCCGACTCACAATATACAAGAGTCGGGACAGCTACATAATCGGAGAGGCTCAAAGCATAAATATCTTTTCAAAACTGAGAAGTGATGTCCGCAATATGTGTCTTGCTCAGTATTTTTGTGAGCTTGCTCTTGTTATCTGTCCTCGTGAACAGAAGGCAGACAGATTTCTGAGCCTTATTTTGAATTCTCTTTATTTGCTGTCTGAGGGCAAACGCAGTGCAGATTTGATAAAACCGTGTCTTGAAATGCGTATGGCGAGTATGGCAGGATATATGCCTGATTTGAGAATGTGCAGTGTGTGCGGAGAATATCAGCCTTTGCTTATGTGTTTTCTGCCCGGTAGGGGTATGCTTGAATGCATTTCCTGCCGCACAAATATTAATGAACACGCAATTTCACTTAATCCGTCTGCACTTACAGCGCTTCGGCATACGATATATGCAGATGATGATAAGTTATTTTCGTTTGCACTTCCGCAGGATGACCTGAATGTTCTTAATGCGGCAAGCGAAAGTTATATTAAATACCGATTTGAACATGATTTTAAAACTCTTGTCTTTTACAAGACTTTAAGTTGATACTTTTATAATATTTTTGATTGCATTTGAAAGGAACTTAAATGAACAGACATTACAGAACTCTTGAACTTGATAAAATTCTTGAGCGTCTTGCATCTCAAACCACACTTGAGGACGCTCGAAGAATGGCTGTTGAGCTTGACCCGCAGTTCGATTTGAACAAGGTGCAGCAGCTGCTGAAGCAAACTGATGATGCGTATGTTATCAGCGGCAAATTTGGTGCGCCTTCGTTTGGAGGGGCCGTAAACTGTGCAGGCAATCTCCGCAGAGCTCAGGCAGGCGGCTGTCTTACGGCAGGCGAGTTGCTCTCAATAGCCGAAACACTCAAAATCATCCGAACCGTTAAGGAGTGGCACAGCCGCTGTGCAGGAACGGAAACCTCTCTTGACGGTTACTTCAGCGGGCTTATTTCGAATAAATTTCTTGAGGAGAAAATTACAACTGCAATTATCAGTGAAGATGAAATATCAGATAAGGCAAGCTCAGCTTTATCTGATATTCGCCGCAAAATCCGTACTGCGTCCTCAAAGGCTCGTGAAGTGCTCGATAAAATTATCCACAGTTCCTCATACATAAAGTATCTTCAGGACGCTATTGTTACTCAGCGTGACGGCAGATATGTTGTGCCCGTGAGGGCCGAGTGCCGCAATAATATTCCCGGATTGGTGCACGATACTTCTTCAAGCGGTCAGACTGTGTTCATTGAACCTATGGGTGTTGTTCAGGCGAACAACGACATAAAAATGCTAAGGACAAAGGAGGAAGAGGAGATTGAACGCATCCTCTTTGAACTTTCAGCAAATGCAGGCGACTTTGCCGACAGCATTATTCGCAGCTATTCTAATCTTTCTGAGCTTAATCTGATTTTTGCCAAGGCAAATCTTGCCTACTCGATGAAAGCGACTATGCCTGTTATGAACGACAGGGGACAGATTGAATTAAAACAGGCACGTCATCCGCTTATTTCTAAGGAAAAGGTTGTGCCTGTTGATGTAACCTTAGGCAAAACTTTTGATACTCTGGTAATCACAGGACCGAACACAGGCGGTAAAACAGTAACCCTGAAAACAATCGGTCTTCTGACTCTTATGGCTATGTGCGGACTTCTTGTGCCCTGTGCCGACAACAGTGAGCTCTCAGTTTTCAGACGTGTGCTTGTTGACATAGGTGATGAGCAAAGCATTGAGCAGTCGTTGTCAACCTTTTCGGCTCATATGACTAATATTATTCAGATTGTAAAGCTTGCCAATGCAGGCTCACTCTGCCTCATTGACGAACTTGGTGCCGGCACAGACCCTGTTGAGGGTGCGGCTCTTGCCATTGCAATTCTTGAAAAGCTTCGCACGCGGCACGCAAAGATTGCCTCTACCACTCACTATGCGGAACTTAAGGAATTTGCGCTGAGAACCGTAGGAGTTGAAAACGGCAGCTGTGAGTTTGATGTTGCCACACTTAAGCCTACCTACAAACTTCTGATTGGTGTTCCGGGCAAGAGTAATGCTTTTGCTATTTCGAGGCGTCTCGGAATGGATGAACGGATTGTTAACCGTGCACAGGAGCTTGTATCAAATGAAAACAGGCAATTTGAAGATGTTGTGAGCAAGCTTGAAAAGCAGCGTCAGAGTTTGGAACGTCAGGTTGAAAATGCCAACAGGCTTACCGCAAAAGCAAACACTGAAAAGCAAAAGGCTGAAAATGAGGTAAAAAAAGCTCAAATGTTAGCGGAGCACGAGATTGAAAAGGCAAAGCAGGAGGCACAGCGCATCATCTCACGTACCCGCGCAGAGGCTGACAAGTTGATTGAAGAGTTAAATAATGCACGAAAAGAAAAAGAGCTAAGTGCTGACGCACGCAGCAGGCTCAAGCGTAATATTGACGATATGGAGGCTCAGGCTGATCCTGTAAAGCTCAAAAATATTCCGTCTGAAGAGTATAAGCTGCCGAGACCGTTAAAGGTGGGGGACAGTGTTTTAATTTATGACATAGACAAAAATGCAACCGTACTTGCCCCTCCCGGCAAGGAGGGAGTTGTGCTTGTTCAGGCAGGAATAATTAAAACACGAGTAGATATAAAAAATTTGCGGCTTCTTAAATCTCAGGATAAGCCTGCTGTAAGCAAATTCTCTTCAACAAGGAATCTACCCAGCCGCATGGATGTGCGTCCCGAAACTGAGGTTGACGTTAGGGGAGAAACTGCGTTTGACGCAGTTAATATTGTTGATAAGGCTATTGACAATGCTGTGCTTTCGGGTGTGGGCAAAATGACAATTATTCACGGCAAGGGTACCGGTGTGCTCAGGCGTGAAATTAATCAGTATCTCAGGACAAATAAGGCGGTAAAGAGTCATCGTCTCGGCGTGTTTGGTGAAGGCGAGGACGGCGTTACTATTGTTGAGCTGAAATAAATATATTTTCATATTTGTGATTATCTGCAATTGACATTATATTATATTGTATAAAAATCCGAATTTTGTAGAATTATAGTCTTTTAATGCTTGATTTATCGTATTGTATTTGTTATCATTAAAATCAATAAAATATTTTCAGGGGGGAAATAATGACAACAACAAATATTATTGTTCTTTGCGCATTTGCGGTTTATATGCTGATTATGATTTTAATCGGCGTTATATATTCAAAAGGAACAAAAAATAACGAGGATTACTTTCTTGGCGGACGTAACTTGGGAGGTTGGACAGCTGCACTTTCTGCTCAGGCATCCGATATGAGCGGCTGGCTACTTATGGGCTTGCCCGGTTCAGTATATCTTGCAGGTACAGGTGAGGTTTGGATTGCTGTCGGCTTGCTTATAGGCACTATTCTCAATTGGTACATAGTTTCTGCAAGGCTGAGAAAATATACAATTGTTGCAGGCAACTCACTCACAATTCCAAGCTTCTTTGAAAATCGCTACCGTGATAAAAAGGGTATTATCAAGATTGTATCTGCAATAATTATTGCAGTTTTCTTTACGGTTTACACAGCTTCTGCCTTCAGCTCAGGCGCAAAGCTTTTTGCTACACTTTTTGCAGGCGAGAGTAATTATGATTTTGTTTATCTTATTGGTCTCGGAATAGCGGCTCTTGTAATTCTTATTTATACCTTTATGGGCGGATTTAAGGCTGTTTGTACTACAGACTTTATTCAGGGAATGTTGATGCTTATTGCAATTCTTTCAGTTCCGATTATTGCATACGCCATTCTTACATACAATAACGGATTTGCCGATACGTTGGTTGCGAACGGTGTCTCGAATCCTGCCGATTTTCTCAATTTCCTGAAAAATGACGACGGTACGCCTGTGTCTGCAATTTCAATTATTTCAAATCTCGGCTGGGGACTTGGTTATTTTGGTATGCCGCATATTCTTATCAGATTTATGGCTGTAAAGAGTGACGCTGAAATTAAAAAGTCGAGAAAAGTCGCAATTGTATGGGTAGTTATTTCACTTGCTGCTTCCTGTTTTATCGGTCTTGTAGCAAGGGGATATTTGACAGCCCAGCTTGACAGCAAAACAAGCGAAACTGCATTTATACGCACAATTCAGCAGCTTTTCTCGGGTAACGGCGTAATCATTTTTATCGGCGGTGTTTTTCTCTGCGGTATTCTTGCCGCTATTATGTCAACTGCTGACAGTCAGCTGCTTGTTACTGCTTCCGCTGTTTCGGAGGATATGTATAAGGGTGTTATCAGCAAAAATGCATCCGAGAAAAAGGCTCTCTGGGTTGGTAAAATTGCCGTAATTGTTGTTGCGGTTGTTGCTTTCTTTATTGCTATTAATCCTGAATCAAGTATTATGGGACTTGTTTCCGATGCTTGGGCAGGTTTTGGTTCGGCATTCGGACCCGTTGTGCTGCTTGCACTGTTCTGGAAGCGTTCTACGCTTGCCGGTGCTGTGAGCGGTATGGCTGTTGGCGCTCTTACCGTTATCATATGGGACTATATCCCAATCGTTAACGGTGCTACACTTTATGCTGCAACGAATCTTTATTCACTTGTTCTTGGTTTTGCACTTGGACTTGTTGTGAATGTAATTGTATCCCTGCTGACCAAGAAGCCGTCAAGAGAGATTACCAAGGAGTTTGAGTCAATCAAAAATCTTGATATCTGATTATTTGAAAATCAGCGTATTATATTCTGATAATTATATAAGCAGGTCGTTTGCGGCCTGCTTTTTGTATTTAGAGTCTATTGTCGGGCAGCTATAACAATGTATCAGAAAATAAAATATTGATTTGATATTCCAAAAGTTGTATAATAAACAATATGTAAATATATATGGGGAATAGTTTATTATGAATTTTGTAAAAAGGACGTGGGCGGAAATTTCGCTTGACGCAATTGAACATAATTTTAATATAATCAGGGATAAGGTTAACGGCAGAGCAAAAATTTGCTGTGTTATCAAGGCGGACGGCTACGGCCACGGCGCAGTGGAGCTTTCACATATTTATGAGGAGCTCGGCGCAGATTATTTTGCCGTTTCAAATATAGACGAAGGAATTGAGATTCGCAGAGCAGGCAGCACTTTGCCTATTGTTATTTTAGGCTATACCCCTGTTGATGATGCAGCAAGGCTTGCAGAGTATAATATATCTCAGGCTGTGTTTTCGACGGATTATGCAAGAGCACTGTCAAGTGAATGTGTTAAGGCAGGATGCGTCTGTAAAATTCACATCAAGGCTGACACAGGTATGAGCCGAATAGGCTTTATGTGTCAGGAATTTCCAAGAGATAATTACTCCGTTAAAGAAATATGTGAAGCCTGCAATTTGCCTAATCTTGCAGCAGAGGGTTTGTTTACCCATTTCTGTGTGTCTGATGAAGGTGAAGAGGGCAGAGTGTTTACCGAAAAGCAATATTTGAACTTTACTCACCTCAGAAAGGAGCTTGCAAAAGCAGGTCTCAGCTTTGACATATGTCATTGCTCAAACAGCGGTGCAATTGAAGATTATCCAAATACCTATTGTGATATGGTGCGTGCAGGAATAATTCTTTATGGTTTTGCTCCGTCTCCAAAGCTGTTAGGTAAGCTTGACCTTAAGCCGGCAATGACGCTCAAGACGTCTGTTGCCTATGTTAAGGAGCTTAAAAAGGGTGCGGATATTTCCTACGGACGTACCTTTACAGCCGAACACGATATGAAGATTGCTACTGTACCTATTGGATATGCAGACGGATATATACGCCAGAATGCCGAGAACGGGTATATGCTTGTAAACGGAAAAAAGGCAAGGATTGTCGGCAGAATTTGTATGGATCAGACTATGCTTGATGTTACTAACATTGAAGGTGTGAAAACAGGCGACGAAGTAATTGTATTTGGCAGCGGAGAAAACAATGAGCCGGCTGCTGATACAATTGCAAAAAATACAAATACTATCAATTATGAGGTGATTTGCCTTGTGGGCAAACGCGTACCGAGAATTTACTATAAAAACGGTGTTATTACGGAAGTGATGTATAAGCTATGAGACTGCTTGTTGTTGACGGAAACAGCATAGTAAACCGTGCATTTTACGGTATCAGACCGCTTACAACAAAGAGCGGTCAGTTTACTCATGCAATCTACGGTTTTTTAACTATGCTCCACAAAATTAAAAATGATGAAAAGCCCGACGCAGTGGCAATTGCCTTTGATTTGCGCACTCCTACCTTTAGGCATAAGGCTTACTCGAGCTACAAGGCTAACCGCAAGGGTATGCCTGAGGAGCTTGCCTCTCAGATGGCGCCCCTTAAAGAATTGCTAACCTTGCTCGGATATAAGATAGTTACCTGTGAAGGCTATGAGGCTGACGATATTCTCGGCACACTTGCAAAATCCTGTGACGGCAGCGGAAATGAATGTGTGCTTGCAACAGGAGACAGAGACAGTCTGCAGCTTGTGTCAGATACAACAAGCGTACATCTTTGTACAAACCGAGAGGACATTAAATATACCCCGGCAAAAATTATTGAAGATTACGGCGTTACGCCCGAGGAGCTTATTGAGATTAAAGCAATTCAGGGTGACGCTTCGGATAATATACCCGGCGTTGCTGGTATCGGACCGAAGGGTGCCGGCGAGCTTATTCAAAAATACCATACGGTTGAATATATCTATGATCACATTGATGAGCTTGACATCAAAGAGGGTATGCGAAATAAGCTGAAAAATTCAAAAGACAATGCATTTCTCAGCCGTATGCTTGGTGAAATTTGCTGCAATGCGCCTATTGACACAAATATTGAGAACTATACGGTTGATATGAAAGATTCTGACGAGTGTTCAAGATATATGGCTCGGCTTGAATTATTTTCTTTAATCGAAAAATACGGGCTTGACAAAGTACAACTGCCTGCGGAGAAAAAAGCAGAGCAAAAGCCGCTTGAGGTTGAGGAAAACGCTGACTTCAATATTCTGTTTAGGAAAATTAATGATGAATGCAGGACTTATTTTAATTTTAATATTTCGGAAAAAGAATTAAAAAGCTTTGCTGTCATGTTTGACGGCAAGGTATATGTGTTTAATGATAAAAATTCTTTTAAGGAAATATTGAGCAATAACAAAATTGCAAAATATACACGCAACAGCAAGTCCTTGTTTGCATATGCTGACAGAAACGGATTTGAAGTGAATAATCTTGCTTTTGACGTGGAGCTTGCTGCCTATTTGCTTGAACCGTCCTCAAAAGACTATTCGGATGAAAATCTGTGTGCTGCCAACGGTATTGAACTGCCTGAAACAGATAACGACGTTTATACAAGATACAGAGCTCTTGCTGTTTATGATAAGCTGTGCGAAAAACTAATAAACGAAATCAAGACTAATGAGCAGGAAAAACTGCTTGCCGATATAGAAATCCCACTTGCCGATGTACTTGCAAAGATGGAAAACATCGGTTTTGAGGTTGACCGCCGGGGAATTGAAGACTACGGTATAATGCTGAGTGCCCAAATTCAAAGTCTTGAAGCCGCTATCTATGAGAGCGCCGGCTGTGAGTTTAATATAAACTCGCCAAAGCAGCTGGGAAAGGTGTTGTTTGAGGATTTGAAACTGCCCTGCAAGAAAAAGACCAAGAGCGGCTACAGCACCAATGCAGAGGTTTTGGAAAGCCTGAGATATGAGCATCCCGTGGTAGAAATGGTGCTTAATTACCGCATCCTTGCAAAGCTGAATTCAACCTACTGCGAAGGACTTTTGAAGGTTATAGATGATGACGGCAGAATCCATTCAAACTTTAATCAGACTGAAACACGTACCGGAAGGATCAGCTCTACAGAGCCTAATTTGCAGAATATTCCGGTTCGTACCGAGCTTGGCAGAGAAATGAGAAAATTCTTTGCTGCACGGGAAGGCTGGGTGCTTGTTGATGCGGATTATTCCCAGATAGAATTAAGAGTGCTTGCTCACATTGCAGGCGACAAAAATATGATTGAAGCCTTCAAAAACAATGATGATATTCACGCAATAACTGCGTCTCAGGTGTTCGGTATGCCGCTTGATATGGTAACACCTATTATGAGAAGCAGGGCAAAGGCTGTTAACTTTGGAATTGTTTACGGCATAGGCGCATATTCACTTGCAAAAGACATTGGAGTCAGCAACAAAGAGGCTTCTCAGTATATAAAGAATTACCTTGCTCATTACAGCGGTGTTGACGAGTATATGAGGAATGTTGTTGAAAAGGCAAAACTTGACGGTTATGTTGAGACAATGTTCGGCAGAAGAAGATATTTGCCTGAGCTTACATCCGGCAAGGCAATGCTAAGAAAATTTGGCGAGAGAGTTGCCAGAAATATGCCTATTCAGGGAACGGCGGCAGACATTATCAAAATTGCAATGATAAGGGTAAACAACAGAATAAAGGAAGAGGGCTTGCAAGCTCGCCTTATTCTGCAAATTCACGATGAATTGATTGTTGAGTCTCCGCAGAACGAGAGTATGCGTGTGGCTATGCTGCTGCAGGAGGAAATGGAAAATGCCGTAAGGCTTGATGTTCCGCTGACTGCTGACGCTGCAATCGGAAGGACGTGGTATGATGCAAAAGGTTAACGCTTTGATTGCCTTTGTTTGCACAGGCAACACCTGCCGCAGTCCTATGGCTGAGGGGATTTTTAATAAGCTTGCGGAGGATAAGGGTCTGTCGGTGCATGCAGAAAGCTTTGGAACGGCAACTGTTGACGGACTGCCCGCATCCGAAAACTCTGTCAAGGTGTGCAGTGAAATCGAGATTGATTTGACAGATAAAAAATCAGTTTTTGTTGGCAGTGCAGATTTGAATAAGTACGACAGATTTTATTGTATGTCGCAAAGTCACGCAGATATTCTGAAAACTTATTTCAGTATTGATGATAAAAAGCTCAATGTTATGGGGGTAAGCGACCCATACGGCGGCAATGAAGAAATTTATCGTATTTGCAGAGATGAAATTTATAATTCCATAAAAGAAATATTGAGAGAATATGAGAATTGAAAGAATGACAGAAGCTCAGCTTGATGAGGTTGCACGGCTTGAGGAAAATTGTTTTGCGCATCCTTGGTCAAGGCAGAGCCTTGAGGACGAGCTTAACAATGAAACCTCATTGTTTTTTACTGCAACTGAGAACGGTGAGGTTATCGGCTACATAGGTATGAATGTGGTAATTGACGAGGGCTATATTTTTAATGCGGCTGTAAGCAGAAATTATCGCAATCAGGGCGTGGGAAGTGCTTTAATTAATGAACTTGTCACATACGGAAAGAAGAACAATCTTTGTTTTCTTACCCTTGAAGTCAGAGCGAGCAACGAAAATGCCCGTTCGCTGTATTCAAAATTCGGATTTATCAAGGTCGGCGAGAGGAAAGACTATTACAAAGAGCCTGTTGAAAATGCAATATTGATGACGAAGTATTTTTAATGTTTACGGTTTTAAGGAACGATTATGTGCATATCTTTTTCACTTGGACAGAAATTCGAGCTTAATCAAATTTTTACGCTTTTTGAAAATGCAGTTAAAAATATGAATAATCAAGGTGTTTTTCAATGGGACGAAATATATCCGAATTATGAAGTGCTTTCTGCTGATATTGACAGCGAAACTTTGTTTGTTGGAAGGCTTGACAATGAGATTGTGTCGGTGTTTGTAATCAATGATTGCTGCGATGATGAATACAATGACGGCAATTGGCAGTATAAAGATTTATCTTACCGTATTGTTCACAGGCTGTGTGTTAATCCTGATTTTCAGAATAAGGGAATTGGAACATATACAATGAATTACATAGAAAAAATTGTGAAGCAAATGGGAATTCAGACAATCAGGCTTGATTGCTTTACCAAGAATCAATATGCTTTTCGTATGTATAAAGGTCTTGGGTATGATGTTGTCGGTTATGCCGACTGGCGCAAAGGGAGATTTTACCTTATGGAAAAGAAGTTATAATCCATAATAATGATTTAAAATATTATATTTAATCAGTGAATTATGATGTTCACCGATAGACAGAAGTTTAAACTTCCGGTGGCGGTTGCCGCATTTATTCACGCATTATAACGAGATAATGAATATAATTAAACTTTTATAGGTGCGTTATGATTTATAACGATATATAGAAGTCTAAACTTCGGGAACAAAACTTTTCTTAATAAATGAAACTTATGAAGCGGAGTTAAAAATATGAAAATACTTGGAATTGAATCATCATGTGACGAAACAGCAGCGGCTGTTGTTGAGGACGGTCGTAATGTAATATCGTCGGTTATTGCTTCTCAGGTTGAGGAACATAAGCTCTACGGCGGAGTTGTGCCTGAAATTGCTTCCAGACGTCACGCAGAGGCTATTGTCCCTGTTGTTAGGCAGGCTTTGGATAAAGCAGAGACGAGTCTTTTCGACATAGATGCAATTGCTGTTACATATGCTCCGGGGCTGATTGGGGCGCTGATTGTCGGTGTGAATTTTGCAAAGGGGCTTTCACTCTCAACAGGAATTCCTCTTGTACCTACGCACCATTTGCGCTCGCATATTGCCTCAAATTATATTTCTAATCAAGAACTAAAGCCCCCTTTTCTTTGTCTGGTTGTTTCAGGCGGCCACAGTCATATTGTTATGGTTGAGGATTATACAAGAATGAAGATTATCGGCAAAACACGTGACGACGCTGCCGGCGAGGCTTTTGATAAGGCAGCACGCACAATGGGAATGTCATATCCCGGCGGAATAGAGCTTGACAAGGTTGCCGAAGGCGGCAACCCGTTTGCCTTTAAGCTGCCCAGACCTGTTGTGCATGACGCTCCATATGATTTCAGCTTTTCGGGACTGAAAACTGCCGTAATAAATCTTATACATAATTCGGCACAGAAGGGCGTTGAGTTGAATAAGGCTGACGTGTGTGCGTCGTTCCGCTATGCTGTTGTGGATTGCCTTACCACAAATTTTTTGAAGGCGGCTGAGGATTTTAATGTAAATAAGCTTGTGATTGCAGGCGGTGTTTCTGCAAATTCACTTTTGCGCTCAACACTTGCGGAGGAATGTAAAAAACGCGGATATGAGTTCTATATGCCGGAAAAATCGCTTTGCGGTGATAATGCCGCAATGGTAGGCTCACAGGGGTATTATGAGTTTTTAAGCGGCAACATTGCGGGAACGGATTTGAATGCTTTTGCCACAATGAGTATAGAATTATAATACTGATTTTAAAATTCATTTAAAGGGTATTGACAAATCTATTCTTTTTACAATATAATAAATCTATCAATATGGTTTTTTATAGGATAAGGAGAATTGATTTTTATGGATGATTACAATAATTTTAACAATGGACAGCAGAATAACGGTCAGTCTGATTATTACAATCAATACAATAACCAGAACAGCAACGTACAGCCCGACTATAACAATCAGTACAATAATCAGAACAGTAACGGACAGCCTGATTATAGCAATCAGTACAATAACCAGAACAGCAACGTTCAGCCTGATTATAGCAATCAGTACAATAACCAGAACAGCAACGTTCAGCCTGATTATAGCAATCAATACAATAACCAGAACAGTAACGGACAGCCTTACTATAACAACCAGTACAACAACGGGCAGTCTTATTACCAGCCTCAGTACAATAATCAGTACAACAACGGGCAGTCTTATTACCAGCCTCAGCAGTATCAGCAGTATGTTGAGCAGCCTCAGCAGGGCAGAGGTATGGCAATAGCTTCTCTTGTTTTAGGTATTGTTTCAATTGTATGCTGTGGTTCTTTACCGGCAATTTTGGGCCTTATTTTTGGTATTGTATCAAGGTGTAAACAAAAAGAAAACAATGGTATGGCAACAGTAGGTATTGTACTTTCTGCAATTGGTCTTGTATTTAGCATTATTGCAATTATTTTCATAGTTTCATCAGACAATTATTATTATTA
>CAYQXN010000017.1:0-25935 GCA_964421585.1 uncultured Ruminococcus sp.
AGGCTGAAGTTCTACCACTAAACTACATCCGCAAATTTACAACAGTAAAATTATATCATCAAACTGTTGTAAAGTCAAGTATTAATTTTTATTTTAATAAAATTTACAAAAAATCAGCGCCATTAGTGAGTACAGCCTTTTTGATACTATGACACGGTATCACAAAGACATACTCGCTGCATCATATTGTCTGCAAAATAATTTTTTCACCGTCAGAGGTAATATGAATTGCAGTAAGTTGATTATTTCCTTCCTTAATCATCTCATTTGCAATCTTTTCCTCAACCTCACGCCTGATTGTATTACGCAGGTCACGGGCTCCGCTTTTACCTGAGCAGGACTTCTTTGCAAGATAATCGCAGGCTTTTTCATCATAAGAAAACTTAATTTGCTTTTCCTCAAGAGATGGAACATATTCGGAAAGCATAAGATCTGCAATTTTAACAAAATTGTCTTCGCTTAAATTATTGAATACAATTACCTCATCAACACGAGCAATAAATTCAGGACGCAGAAACTCAGACAAAGCTTTCATAACCTTTTCCTTAGAAGCCTCATCCTGCGTTTTGCCAAAGCCCAAAGCGCTTCCGCCGATTGATGAACCGGCATTGGAAGTCATAACAATTACCGTGTTTTCAAAGTTGACGGCTCTTCCATGAGCATCTGTAACCTTACCTTCATCAAGGACTTGAAGAAGAATGTTAAGTACATCGGGATGCGCCTTTTCAATCTCATCAAAAAGAAGTACGGAATAAGGGCGGCGACGCACCTTTTCTGTTACCTGTCCTGCCTCGTCATATCCGACATATCCCGGAGGTGAACCTATTATTTTGGACACAGAATGTTTTTCCATAAATTCGGACATATCAAGACGTATGAGTGTTTCAGGCGTATCAAAAAGCTGTTGGCTGAGCACCTTGACAAGTTCGGTTTTACCTACGCCCGTAGGACCTACAAAGATGAAGGAAGCAGGCCGGCGACGCGGTGAAATCTGGCAACGGCTGCGTTTGATTGCAGAGGCAAGCACACCCACAGCTTCGTCCTGACCAATAATTCTCTTTTTGAGTTCATTCTCTATATCAACAAGTTTTGAAAGCTCATTTTCACGAATTCTTGAAGCAGGGATACCTGTCCACAGCTCAATAACCTTGGCTATATCCTCCTCAGTAACACTTGATATGAGATTGTCAGGGTTGATTGCAGAAATTTCGGAGTCAATTTTTGCAAGGCTTGTGTTAACATCTGCAAGAGCTTCATAATTAATTTCGTCAGCAGAGGAAAGCTCATCTTTCTTGACGATAAGCTTCTGACGTTCATCTGTAAGCTTATCGTGACGCTCCATATCTTTATTTCTGAGTGCAGCGCAAGCACAGCTTTCATCAAGCAAATCTATTGCTTTGTCAGGCAGAAAACGATCCGTGATATAACGCTCGGAGAGCACAACGGTTTTACGCACTATGTCGTCATCAACAATTACACGGTGATGATTTTCATAATAGCTCTTTACACCTGCAATAACATCAATCGTCTGAGCTATTGTGGGTTCTCCTACCTTTACAGGCTGAAAACGCCTTTCCAGAGCAGAATCCTTTTCTATGTATTTTCTATATTCGTTAAATGTTGTAGCTCCAATAACCTGAACCTCGCCTCTTGAAAGCGCGGGCTTGAGAATATTGGCTGCATTCATTGTGCCTTCGTTGTCACCTGTGCCGACAAGGCTGTGTACCTCATCAATAAAAAGGATAATATTGCCGCTTTCCTTGATTTCTGACACAAGTCCCTTGATTCTGCTTTCAAATTGACCGCGAAACTGTGTTCCTGCAACAAGAGACGTAAGGTCAAGCAGCTGTATTTCCTTATTTCTGAGTCTTTGAGGGACATTGCCGTCTGCAATTCTCAGAGCAAGTCCCTCTGCTATTGCAGTTTTACCTACACCCGGCTCGCCGATAAGGCAGGGATTATTTTTTGTGCGGCGTGACAAAATCTGAATTACACGTTCAAGCTCTGTTTCTCTGCCGACTATACGGTCAATTTTACCTTCTCTTGCTTTGCGTGTAAGGTCTTCACAGTAAAGATTAATATGCTTTCTGTTTTTTTCTTTCTTTTCTTTTTTCTTGTTTCCGGCTTTAGTATTTCCCGTCTGATTTCCGTTTGCAGCATTCTGATTACCACCGAAAATATTGTTAAAAAATGCAGGAAATGCGGGTGCGCCGTGAGCAAAGTCATCATCCTCGCTGCCCTCGCCAAACTCGTCCATCTGCTCTGCAAGATTTTCCGCGCCAAGCTGCTCCATAAGCTGAGAAATATCTCCGCCTTCCCCCATATTCTGCATAAGTGTATTCATCTGATCCTGAACATTTTCCAAATCCTCGTCAGAAATACCCATTTTGCTGATTAAGTCCTCAACAGGCTTTATGCCAAGCTCCTTTGCACAGGTCAAACAATAACCTGCCGTGGGTGCTTCACTTGAAGTATTATTTGAAACAAAAACGACCGCCGGTCGCTTTCCGCATTTGCTACAAAGCATAGATTTCTCCTTAATTATAGTTTTTTAAAATAAGGGCTTTCAAATTTAAATACAGCAAAAACTGCTATAGGCCGTCTGCAATCAACAATAAATTGTACTATTGATTGCAAAATGCTCACGATTCCTATATAGGTTTGCCTTAAATTAAATTTCTTTTATCCTTTTATTATCCCATTATATATTCAACAAGAATAAAATTCAATGGAAATTTGTATTTTTTTATTTATTTTCGTTTGTATTTTCTCCCCTGTTATACTCTTTTATCATATGCACATAAATTTTCCCGTATTGAAAAAGCGCAAAAATCATTGTTAGCGCTGTTATTGAAAGCAGAGTAAGGTCAAGGGGAATATTTTCATAATCAAACACTGCCTTAAGACACACAATTATAAAAACCGATACATAAAAAATAATTGTTCCTGCCTTGCCGTACCATTTAGCGGCAGGAGGCGTGAGTCCCTTGTTGATAAGGTCAGTACCGCCAAGCAGCATAAGCACATCCTTAAGAAGCAGCACAATAAGCACAGGCAATACCATCGGCACAAAAATCACCATACATATTACCACAACAAGAAGTGTTATCTTATCGGCTATAGGATCCAGTATTTTGCCAAGTGATGTAACCTGATTTAATTTTCGTGCAATAAATCCGTCACAGCAATCTGTAAGTCCTGACACTCCTATGCAAATTACCGCATAAATATATTTTTCCTCCAGGAAAAAATAAGCAAACGGAATTATCAGAATAATTCTTATATATGTCAAAATATTCGGAATTGTAAATAAGTCCGATAACTTGAAACTCCAAGTTTCATTACTTTCCTTACCCATAATCTAACCACCCATTTAAGCTATACAAAAAAACTCATATAAAGCGCCGCAAACAAGACTGTTTGATAACAGCTCAGGAGCTGTAAGCATTGCAATTACATAAAACACGTTTACTGCAATCCATGCGCAAAGCAAACCTTCAATTGCACCAAGAATACCGCCGAAAAACCTGTTTACTTGCTTCAGCACAGGCGCATCAAACACCTTTAAAACAAGCTTTATCAACTTTTTGACAAGTATAAGTATCAGAATAAATAAAACTATCAGTAATATTATCCCGAATACAGCCACAACAACAGACTCAACTGTTGCTTCAATAGCGGACGATGCACCGGTTACCGCCTCCGTTGTGCTTGACAATATTCCCCTTTCAAATTGATCAAAGCTGCCGCCAAAAAGTGAGACCACAGCCGACACAATTGAATAAGCCCAATCAGGTAAAGCAGAAAAACAGTTTGAGACAGCGTAGTCAACCCCATTAACTGTGATGAACTCATTTATATTATTGACAACTGTTTCCTTTAAAAACGAATTATATAAAATCCGAGCTAAAATTTCTGAAGCCCAGCCTGCGCATATATATGTAATAAAAATTCCAAGTACATTCAGTATTGTTCTTGCTAATCCCCGTCTTATCCCTATTATAATAAAAAGAACTATTATTGCAATAATAATAATATCAGCTAACATATTTTATCCCCTATTTCATCAGGAAACCATATCATCAGTTGATACATTCCTGAAATCAACAAGCCTTATCTGATTCACACCTAAAACAAACGCCGTGCTGTCCCCTGTAAGCACAAGCTTTTTTGAACCTGTGTCTGTATCGGCAGAATAAAGCTGTGTACCTTCGGTATTATATACATAAACCGTATTACCGTCTAAAATCGCGATTGTACCTTTATAGGTTGAAATTGAATCGGCAGAATAATCAGTATCAATACTGCACTTGCTGTCGCCATTGTTATTATACTGCAAAAGCACACAACTCCTGCCGTCGCCGTTTTTTGAAAGAGCGACTGTATAGGTATTTATATCTGTATTGAAACAGTAATTTGAAAGCGTTCTGTCCTCGTAACTGTTGGTAATATAATCATCAGAACCAATCTTTACAACATACGAAGCATACTGACCAATCAAAGCAACCCTGCTGTCGCTAAGATATTCGCAGTCAATTACACAGTCACTGTTTATGTTATAGAGTCCTTTAGGCTCTTCACTCTTAAAATCAAGAATATAAATTCCAGCCGAAACCGCACCGTTATCGCTTGTGATACCGCATGCCACACATCCGGTTCCGTTGCTGTTAAGTGCTACAGAGGTTATATAATATTCCGAAAAAGAATACTTAAATATACGATTGTTATTAGCATCATACACGTACAAAGCCGAAAAATATCCGTTACTTTTTGTAACAAGACAATAAACCCCGTTTGAAGTAATATCACCTGTATAAATTTCCTCTTCAGCCTCTCCTGAATAGAGCTTGCTGTCAAAGCAATGAATCTGGAAGCCGGTATCGCCCAATCCGTATGTGAGATAGCGGTTGCCATCTGATTTCATTACAGGAGTTGAATATCTGAGCTGGAGATTGGACACCTCACTGCCCGTTGAGTTCAGCGTCACAAATGATGTATCTGAGGCATAGGCAACTCTGCCCTGTGTAACACTAAAGTTTGATGGGATAACCTCCGAGCCGACAATGCTCACAGGATAACCGTCTCCCGCATTTCCAAGTACATCGTAAGTCCACCATGTTGAAATATTATCCCAAGTCAGCTTGTCACGGTTTGAAAAGGCAAATACAATCAGTCCTGCGACAATAGCAATTCCTATGCCAATGATAATCTTCTTGACCGCCTCAGGTGACATTTCGGTTTTTTCCTGCTCGTAATCATCAAGAGGCATATCCTCATAGCTCATTACGTCTCGTGTGTTTTTCTTAAATTTTTTTTCGCTGTAACGTGCTTTCTTATTTTTTAACAATCCTGTTCACTCCCTTTGTGAACTTTTATAATATTGATTAATCAGTCGGCTGTTGCTTCATAATTAACCTTATTTAAATACAGTCCGCAAGCCTGAGCTGTGGGACCTGCAAATTTTCTGTCTTTCCTAATTATAATATCTGATATACCGTCCACAGGGATTTTACCCTGCTGAATACGCAGAAGCGTTCCAACCATTATCCGCACCATATTGTACAAAAATCCGTCAGCCTCTACCTTCATAGTAACCATATCTCCGTCTCTTGTTACAGAAAATGCCTTTACCTCTCTCGTCATATCGCCCATTTCACGATTATCAAGCGTACAAAAAGAGGTAAAATCGTGCTTCCCGACATATGCCTGAGCAGCCATATTGAGCATTTCTTCATCAATTTTGTATCTGTAGTGAAGAGCATAGCCTTCAAGAAACGGATTACGAACCTCACTGTTCCAGATTTTGTAGATATATTCCTTGCTTGTACAACTGTAGCGAGCATGAAAATCATCAGCAGTCTCAACACAACTATGCACAGCAATAGACAAAGGAAGCCAACGGTTAAGCGCAGCCTTAAGCCTGACAGGCACAATCGGGTGAGAAGTTTTCATACTGATGCAATACATATTTGCATGCACCCCGCTGTCAGTTCTGCTACAGCCCTTGACATCAAAATCATCACCGATAATTTTTGACAAAGCAGTCTGAAATGCCTCCTGAACGGTCATTGCATTCTGTTGAATCTGCCATCCGTGAAACTGACTGCCGTCATATGAAATTGTAATCAGTAAATTTTTTACATTACTGCCGCAAAAATCAGATTGCATACAATCACTCCGCCGATAATTATTGCCACAGCTCCAAATGCCGCAGCATCACGCATTGTCATATGGATAATCTTCATTCTTGTGCGTCCGCTGCCTCCGTGATAGCAACGACATTCCATTGCTGTTGCTACCTCGTAAGCCCGTCTGAAAGCAGACACAAAAAGCGGGATAAGTATTGGTATAAGCGCCTTTATACGAGTTATAAGATTACCTGCATCCATATCAGCGCCCCTTGCCCTTTGAGCCTGCATAATCTTGTCAGTCTCTTCAAGCAGCGTAGGCACAAACCTGAGAGCAAGCGTCATCATCATTGCTATTTCATGCACGGGAAAATGAAACTTGTTAAGCGGCTTCATAAGTCTTTCAATTGCGTCTGTAAGATCAGTAGGTGAAGTTGTAAACGTAAGACACGAGCTTGCAAGAATAAGACAGATTATCCGCACGGTTACAAATATTGCCCTGTTAATTCCGTTCGCCGTAATCTTGATTATTCCCCATTGCCATATCGGATCGCCTGTGCCGTAGAACAGGTTTAAAACGGAGGTTATCAGCACAATCATTATTATAACCTTAAGACTTTTCAGATACGTTTTTAACGATATTCCGCTCACCAGTATATAAAACACAGTAAACATTGTAACAAGAGCAAGTGAAAAATAATTGAACGTACAGAAAATCACAACAAGATATCCGATTAAAAGCAATATCTTTGCGCGTGAGTCAAGCTTATGAATAAAGCTGGACCCCGGATAATATTGTCCCAGAGTAACGTCTCTTACCATAGCTTTCCCTCCTTTTTAAGAAGTGAGGCAATCAGGGTAAAGGCCTCGTCAACCGTCAGGATTCCGTCGTCAATATCATAGCCTTTTTCCTTGAGTTCAAGCATAATACGTGTAATCTGAGGGACGCGCAAACCTATTTTTTCAAGCTCTCTTCCTCGTGAAAAAACTTCCTTGGTCTTATCAAACATCACAACGCGTGATTTATTCATAACAATTATCCTGTCTGCGACCCTTGCAATGTCTTCCATACTGTGTGAAACAAGCAGAACAGTATTATTGCGTTCACTGTGATAACGGGTTATCTGACTTAAAAGAAGCTCTCTGCCCATAGGGTCAAGTCCCGCAGTGGGCTCGTCCAACACCAGAACCTCAGGATCCATTGCTATTACTCCTGCAATGGCTGCCCTTCTCTTTTCTCCGCCCGATAAATCAAACGGAGATTTTTCAAGCAGATTATCCTTGAGTCCGGCAAATTTTGCCGCCCTGCGTACCGCATTGTCAAGCTCATCGCCTGTTTTGCCCATATTTAGAGGGCCGAACGAAATATCCTTATATACAGTCTCATCAAAAAGCTGATATTCCGGGTACTGGAATACCATACCCACTTTAAATCTGATTTTACGTATTTCCTTAGGCTTTTCCCATATATCAGCACCGTCAAGCAAAACCTGACCGCTTGTGGGTTTAATCAGTCCGTTTAGCATCTGTACAAGCGTTGACTTGCCGGATCCCGTGTGACCTATAATTCCGATAAACTCGCCTTTTTTTATGCTGATATTTACATTGTCAACAGCACGCTTTTCAAACGGAGTTTTATGTCCGTAAACATAGCTTAAGTCCCTTAGCTCGAGAATATTGCTCACCCAAGCACCTCCTCAAGCATTGATATACATTCTTCTGTGTCAAGCGGCATTTTGTCTATATTAACTCCGCAGCCCTTAAGCCTGTATGCAAGCTCTGTAGCCTGCGGAACATCAAGTCTGTGTTTTTTCAGAAGCTCGACCTGCGAAAACACCTCATAAGGACTTCCTTGTGTGAGTATTTTTCCTTCGTCCATAACTACTACTCTGTCAGCAAGCACAGCTTCGTCCATATAGTGAGTAATAAGAACCACAGTCATATTTTTCTCTTTATTCAGCCTTGTAAGAGTAAAAAGCACCTCATCTCTGCCGTTAGGGTCAAGCATTGCGGTAGGCTCATCAAGTACTATACATTCAGGTTGCATAGCAAGTATGCCTGCAATAGCTATTCTCTGCTTCTGACCGCCTGATAACTTAAAAGGGGCATTTTCACGGTATTCATACATATCAACCGCCTTCAGCGCTTCATCAACACGCACACGGATTTCTTCGGGCGGAACGCCCAGGTTCTCAGGACCAAAAGCTACATCCTCCTCCACAATGCTCGCAACAAGCTGATTATCGGGATTCTGAAGCACAAGTCCGACCTTCCTGCGAATGTCGTAGGTTTTCTCTACATCCGATGTATCGTCTCCGTCAACATATACTTTGCCCTTGTCGGGCAGAATCATTGCGTTGAGATGCTTTGCAATTGTTGATTTACCGCAGCCGTTATGACCCAGTAATGCAACAAATTCACCTTTATCTATATCAAGAGATACCCCGTCAACAGCATTGACCGTGCTCTTGCCGTTTTCAACCTCTGAATATGAATAATAAATATTCTGTACAGAAATAAATTGCATCTAACTACTTCTCCCATATTGCAGTTGAACCGCACGGCAGAATAAGACCCGTGCCGTTAACCTTAAGACCAATTTCGTTGCTTGATAAACGTCCTCCAAAATCTTTTTTTAGCAGTACACCAAGCAGATATTCCATCACAGCAGGCGAAAGTCCCGTTGTATATGAGTTGAGGATAAAGAAAACAGGGTCATCGGACAAAACCTGCTTACAGAGCATTACAAGAGGATAGAGTTGTTCTTCAAGCTTCCATACCTCGCCGCCCGGACCTCTGCCGTAGGACGGGGGATCCATAATTATGCCGTCATACCTGTTTCCGCGTCTGATTTCACGCTGAACAAACTTTATACAATCATCAACAAGCCATCTTACCGGCTTATCGTCAATTCTGCTTGATACTGCATTCTCCTTTGCCCATTGCACCATACCCTTGGATGCATCAACATGGCATACCGAAGCTCCTGCATTCATACAAGCAAGAGTGGCACAACCCGTGTAACCAAAAAGATTAAGCACCTTAAGCGGTCTGTTCTCTGATTTAATTTTCTCGGCAGCAAAATCCCAATTTACCGCCTGTTCGGGAAAAACTCCCGTATGCTTAAAGCCCATCGGCTTAATATTAAATACAAGCTCACCGTAATTTATTGTCCAGCGATCGGGCACCTTGCGGTACTGCTCCCAATAACCTCCGCCCTTGTTGCTGCGGTGGTAACGTGCGTGAGCGTTTTTCCACAAAGGATTACTCTTGTTTGTTGACCAGATAATCTGTGGGTCGGGACGAATGAGAATAATATCGCCCCATCGTTCAAGACGCTCACCGTCAGAGGTATCAATAAGCTCGTAATCCTTCCAATCTTCGGATAATCGCATTATGATAATCTTTCCCTTACTACCTGTGCAGCTTCTTCTGCAAGGCGCTGAATTTCTTCGGGATCTTCTCCCTCAAGCATTACCCTTACAAGAGGCTCTGTACCCGATGCACGAACCAGAATTCTGCCTCTGTCTCCTAGAGTTTCGCTTATGCGCTTTGTTTCAGCCTTTATATGCTCATCAGAACCAAATAATTGCCTGCCCTGTGCGCTTATCTTAACATTTATGAGCACCTGAGGCAGACGTTCCATTACCTTTGCAAGACTGCTGAGCTTTTCTCCGGTACGTTTCATTATACTGAGAAGCATTGCGCCCGAAAGCTCGCCGTCGCCTGTTGTGGCATAGTCAAGCAGAATTATATGACCGCTCTGTTCACCGCCGATATTATATCCCTCTTTGAGCATTGCTTCAAGCACATAGCGGTCACCCACCTTGGTAGATACAAATTTCATACCATTTTCATCACAGAACTTGTTAAAGCCCATATTTGTCATTACAGTACCTACAACTGCATTGTTTTTGAGAACTCCTCTGTCCTTCATATCCTTGGCGCAGATTGCAATCAGGTAATCGCCGTCAACAAGATTTCCGTTCTCGTCAACCGCAAGACATCTGTCTGCATCTCCATCAAAGGCAAGACCGCAGCAAAGCTTATTCTCACGCACATAGCTCTGAAGCTTTTCAATATGTGTTGAGCCGCAGTCTTTGTTGATATTTACTCCGTCGGGTTTATCAAAAAGCATATGCACCTTGGCGCCGAGTCTTGCGAACAATTTTTCTGCTGTTCGTGATGATGAACCGTTAGAGCAGTCAAGAGCAACCTCCATACCCGCAAAATCACAGTTTATCGACTTTACAACGTGGTCAATATACTCGTCGGCAGCATTTTCTTCAACAGTTACCTTTCCGATATTCTCAGCTGATGCGGCAGCATAAGCTTCAACCTCATCAAGCACAATTTCTTCAATTCTGTTTTCAAGCTCATCAGGAAGTTTGCATCCGTTTGAACTGAATATCTTTATTCCATTAAAATCAAACGGATTGTGAGACGCAGAAATCATAATGCCGGCGTCGGCATTATATTTTCCGATAAGATATGCAACAGCCGGAGTAGGAATTACGCCAAGCAGTTTTACATTTGCACCGACAGAGCAAAGACCTGCAACCAAAGCGCCCTCCAGCATATCTCCCGAAAGACGTGTATCCTTGCCGATGAGGATTGTAGGATGCTCTATCTCATCACTTATGAGCACCATTGCAGCTGCTCTTCCTATGTTCATTGCAAGCGCAGGCGTCAGCTCTGTGTTTGCTACACCTCTTGCACCGTCTGTTCCAAATAATCTTCCCATAAATTTTCCTCCAAATAATGTTACGTATTATATTTCTAATTCAGAATAATTATCCTACTATATTTGAGTATAGATTTGGGTAAGTATGACATATGTTCCGTATTTTAAACATTTGAAACATATGATTGTTTGAAATATAAATAAATTTTCACTGCTTATCAAATTGCAATGATGCAGTAAGTTTTATCACTATGCGTTACACATAACGGAAAACCTCTGCAAAATAAAGCAATGAATTATCATAATAACAAGTAAACCATATTTACTATTATTTATTGCCCGTCAAAAAGATTTGGCTGAGTGGGCATTGCATTGACTGTTCCCTTTGGAAAGTCATAACCAAGATGTCTGCACGCTTCGGCAGTGATACATCTGCCGCGTGGTGTTCTGCTCAAAAATCCGATTTGCAGCAGATACGGCTCATAAACATCTTCAATTGTAACCGCCTCCTCACCGATTGCAGCAGCGAGGGTTTCAAGACCGACAGGACCGCCGTTATAGAATTTGATGATTGCCTCTAACATTCTTCTGTCGTTACGGTCAAGCCCCAGTTCGTCAATCTCAAGCCTGTCAAGTGCAGTTCTTGCTGTTTCAAGCGTAATTACTCCGTCTGACATAACAAGAGCAAAATCTCGCACACGCTTGAGCATTCTGTTTGCAATTCGCGGTGTACCACGTGAACGGGAAGCAATTTCAAGCGCGCCGTCATGTTCAATTTGAACTCCGAGAATTCCTGCGCTTCGCTCAACAATGCGTGAAAGCTCTTCCGCTGTATAAAGCTCCAGTCTGAGTACTACGCCAAAGCGGTCACGCAGAGGCGCCGTAAGCTGACCTGCACGTGTTGTTGCGCCTACAAGCGTAAATTTAGGAAGCGGAAGATGATAGGAAGCCGCCATCTGCCCCTTGCCTGTAATAATATCAATTGCGTAATCCTCCATAGAAGGATAAAGTATTTCTTCAACAGCACGGCTTAAACGGTGAATTTCATCAATAAAAAGCACGTCGCCCTCATTAAGATTGGTAAGCAATGCCGCCAAGTCACCCGGCTTTTCGATTGCAGGACCTGAGGTAATTCTCAGCGACACGCCAAGCTCATTTGCAACTATTCCTGCAAGCGTGGTTTTGCCAAGACCCGGAGGTCCGTAAAGCAATACGTGGTCAAGAGATTCGCCCCTGATTTTTGCTGCTTCAATGAATACCTTGAGATTTTCTTTTGCCTTATCCTGACCTATGTACTCATCAAGTGTTTTAGGTCTGAGAGGATTATCGCTTTCAGCGGTATCTTCAGGTATTTCCGATGTATCTGTTATTCTGTTTTCAAAGTCAAATTCTTCAGAAAATTCCATTTTACTCATATGTTAATTTCTTCCCATCTGCTTGAGTGTCAGAGAAATAAGCTGTTCAACAGGTAAAGAACTGTCAAGTGAAGCAAGCACAGCTGAAACATCTGACGGAGTATATCCGAGAACACCTAGAGCTTCAATTGCCTTTGGAATATTACCTGCTGCAGCATTTGCTGCCGCTGAAGCGACGCCTGTCATCGTGCTGTCATCCGTAACAGCCTTGGAAAGCTTATCCTTAAGCTCAAGCACAATGCGCTGAGCAGTCTTTTTGCCTATTCCCTGCGCCATAGTAAGAGCTTTTACATCATCTGTTGCCACCGCCATAGCAATCTGTTCCGGTGAAAGAGCAGAACAGATTGATAGTCCGGCTTTAGGACCTACTCCGCTTACGGTAATAAGCGTCTTAAAAGTATCGAGTTCCGTCTTTGTGGCAAAGCCAAACAAATCAACTGAGTCCTCACGCACATTCAAATAGGTATATAACATAACCTCGGTATTAAGCTTAATTGACTTTAGTGTATTGAGAGTAGTTTGGCAATTATATCCTACTCCTCCGCACTCAACTACTGCGCTTGAAGCGGTTGTATATATAAGCTTTCCTCTTACGGAATAAAGCATAATCAAATTCCTTTCCTGAATATATCTCTTCTGAGCTTTGAGCCCGCCGCCTGAGTATGGCAGATTGCAATGGCAAGCGCATCAGCTGTATCGTCAGGCTTTGGCATTTCTTCAAGGTTCAATAATCTGCGCGTCATTTCCATTACCTGAGGTTTTTTTGCCTTGCCATAACCCGTTACAGCAGTTTTGACCTGCAATGGAGTATATTCAAAAATCGGTATTTTTAACTTTTGCGCCGCAAGAAGCGTTACACCTCTTGCCTCCGCAACATTTATAGCGGTCTTTTGATTAGACTGAAAATACAGTTTTTCAATTGCAAGTGCGTCAGGACGACAACGGTTAAGAATAGCATAAATCTTATCATAAATATATTCTAAACGTTCATTAAAATCCGTGTGCGCCTGAGTCTGTACCGAGCCGTAGCCTAGAACCTTGTATGAATTTGTCTTGAAGCTGATTGCGCCCCAGCCCACAATAGCATAGCCCGGGTCAATTCCAAACACAACCAAAAAATGACCTCCAATTCAAACAAAGATAATTACCGCCTGTTAATTAATTGGTTCCAAAAAGTTTTTTACACGTTTTTAACACCGCAAACATCAGCTGTAGAACACTTACATCCAATATAAAATTAACCTTAAACTGTTCGCAGTACGTTCGCGCCTACCGTAAAGACGGAAATCTTGCCACAAGCTAAAAGCTGACAAAAGGGTATAATAACACAATTTAAGACATTATACCACATTCACAGATTTTTATCAACAACTTTTATAACAAAAAAACCTCACAGCAAAAGCTGTGAGGCCGTTTTATCTTTGCTTAATCAGATATATAATCAGTATACCCGGATTAATTCTAAATAAGAATTACACCTTCTGACAAACTGCGTTGATTGACTCCGGAACATCCTGCTCATCAGCAGAAATGAGAAGAACGATATTTGTTGAAGATGTTTCCGAAAGCTCCTGAAGCTTCTTTGTAAAGCTTTCAATGCCTGCAAGTGCCTCAGGGCAAATCTTGAAGGTTGAATCAACAAGGATGTCTGTAACATCATAATTGCCTGCACAGATACCGCTGATAAAACCGAAAAGCATATCGTAGCCCTGAATAAGATACTGCTCAGTATCAACAAGTCTTGCCTTGTGAGTTACATCATATGTAAGCTTAGAGCCTTTTTCAATAACAACAACATTGCCCGAAGAAGCTGCTACAGCCTCGTTTGCAAGTGCGATAAGTTTTTTTGTTTTGCCTGTTCCTTTTTTTCCGATAAGTAAAGTTACCATAATATGTTCCTCCGTAATATTATACTTTGTTATAAGAAATTACTTGAGTCTTGCCTCAAGAGCAGCCTTCTGATCCTCATATCCGGGTTTGCCGAGAAGGGCAAACATATTCTTCTTATAGCTTTCAACACCCGGCTGATTGAATGGATTTACACCGAGCATATAGCCTGAAATTGCACAAGCCTTTTCAAAGAAATAAATAAGATAACCAAGCTCTGATTCATTCATCTCAGGTACGTTGAGCACAACGTTTGGAACACCGCCGTCATTGTGAGCAAGCACTGTACCCTCAAAAGCCTTCTGATTAACAAATCCCATTGTCTTTCCCGAAAGGAAGTTGAGACCGTCAACGTTGGTAGGATCTGTGCCGAGAGTAACTTCTTTTTTACATTTATCAAAAAGAACCACAGTTTCGAACATTGTTCTTCTGCCGTCCTGAATGTACTGTCCGAGCGAGTGGAGATCAGTTGAAAAGATAACGCTTGCAGGGAAAATGCCCTTGTTATCCTTGCCTTCACTCTCTGCAAAAAGCTGCTTAAACCATTCAGACATCATTGTGTATGCAGGCTCATAGGAAACCATAATTTCCATAGTCTTGCCCTTACGATAAAGAATGTTTCTTATTGCAGCATATTTATAGCAGTCATTTGTATTCAAATCGTCATTGTCAAATTCCTTCTGAGCTGTTGCAGCGCCCTGCATAAGAGCGTCAATATCAGCTCCTGAAACAGCGATTGGAAGAAGACCAACTGCTGTTAATACAGAAAATCTTCCGCCTACATCATCAGGTACTACAAATGTTTCATAGCCTTCCTCATCAGCAAGAGCCTTAAGTGTACCCTTAGCCTTGTCTGTAGTACAGAAAATGCGCTCTCTTGCGCCATCCTTGCCGTACTTGCTCTCAAGCATTTCACGCAATACACGGAATGCAATTGCAGGCTCGGTAGTTGTACCTGACTTTGAAATCATATTAACAGATACATCCTTGCCCTCGCAAAGCTCCATAATTTCAGCAAGCGCAGATGAACTTATTGAATTACCCGTAAAGTAAATCTGCGGTGTATCCTTGCAAGTAAGATTATAGTTCTGTGAATTCAAAAATTCTATTGCAGCACGTGCACCGAGGTATGAACCGCCGATACCTATAACGACAAATACGTCAGAATTCTTCTTAATTTTATCAGCCGCAGCCTTAATTCTTGCAAATTCCTCTTTGTCATAATCTGTAGGAAGATTAAGCCAGCCAAGGAAATCGTTGCCAAGACCCGAACCGTCGTGTAGCACCTTGTGAGCAGCCTTGACCTCAGCTGCAACTCCGTCGTACTCGTGCTCATTAATAAAGCCTCTTAAATACTTGTCTGTTAATTTTGTTGCCATTTTTCAATTCCTCCAAAATTTGTATTTGGAATTAAAATCCATATAAATATCTTTGTTGTATTATTATACTATAATAACTGTATTTTTGCAAGGATATTCAGTATAAAAATTATAATGAGAATAACGAATTAAAAATAATTGCAAAAACCGAGCCGAATGTTGCCATTTCTACGCTTTCTCCCGCTGTTATGTCACATACCTTTATAGCCTCATCTCCTGTGCTGTATGTAAGTGTGCCGAGCTTTTGCCCCTCCTCAACGGGGGCCTCAATGCTTTCTGGAAGGTCAATTTTCGTGGTAATTTCCGTACTATCATTTTTATCAAGTACAACCTTTGACGACACGTCGCAATTGAGAGTTACGCTGTCTGTCATACCGCTGTCCACCGAAAGAGTCAGAGGCATATCCTCAGGCAAGGTTAATTCTTTTACAGAAATATTTGCAAAGCCGTAATCAAGTAACGCAGCAGCATCAGAAAAACGCTCTTTGCCTGTCTGACAACCGAGAACAACAGAAATAAGCGACACATCATCCCTTGTTGCAGTAGCCGACATACAGCAGCCTGCATCATCAGTTGTACCTGTTTTAAGTCCAGTAATACCATTATAAGTTTTTAACAGCTTGTTTGTATTTACAATCTGAGTTTTGCCGTCACGAAGATTATCAAGCCATATGGATGTGTAATCGAATATCTTCTCGTGCTTTATCAGCTCTCGCGACATAATTGCAACATCATATGCAGAGGTAACGTGCCCGTCCTCGTCAAGTCCGTTGCAGTTCTTGAATACAGTATCGTCCATTCCCAGCTCCTTGGCACGGCTGTTCATAAGCTCAACAAAGGCGTCCTCACTACCGCTTATATGCTCGGCAAGTGCAACAGCAGCATCATTGGCAGATACCACAACCGTAGCTTTAATCATATCATCACAGCTCATAGTCTCGCCTGCCTCAAGCCATATATCGCTTCCGCCCATTGAAGCGGCATGCTCTGAGGCTGTAATTGTATCATCAAGGCTCAGCTTTCCTCTGTCAATCGCCTCAAACACAAGTAAAAGCGTCATAACCTTGGTAACAGAAGCACAGGGGCGCTGCTCATGAGAATTTTTCTCATAAAGAATTTTGCCTGTAGAAGCCTCCATAAGTAAAGCAGAAGGAGCAGTAATGCTGTCATCAGACAAGGCGCCAACTTTAATAGGAAACATAAGCGTAGATATCATTGAAACACAAAGAGAAATAGAAATTATAGTTTTTTTGAACATAAAAACACCTCGTTCATAAATATGAACAAGGTGTCGTGATTATGAAAATTTAACATTCTTACTTTAAAAATCCTAAGCCTCTGATAATCGGAACCTCAACAGATTTATTCCTGCAAGTCTGGATAAAGCAAATAACTTCAAGCACAAGTATTATAGTCATCGCTATGCCGCCGGCAAAAGGAACAATACAAGTCCAGAATAAAACAACAGTAATAAATGCGACAACTATATTGCAGATAAAAATCTTAAGCGACTGCTTAATATGGAAATTAAGATAGTTTGATTTGTTATTAATATTAGCAATAAGTGCAATAATAATTCCGACAATACTAAGAGCATAAACAAGCAGAGCAAAAAGTTTATTTTCAGCCACTTCCTCAGCACTGAACTCAGCTGTGTGATCAGTCTGTGCAACTACAGGTGCAGGCTGTGCATAATAAGCATTGGGATCAGGACAAGCACTTTGTGCAGGCTGTTGATTGGGATGCTGGTTAGGCTGTGGGGCATCTCCCTGAACAGCAGTACCGCAGCTTGTACAGAACACAGCACCGTCATTTAGCTGCGCATTACAGTTTGGACAATTTTTCATCTTAATTTACCTCCTGAATAATTTTAGAGCGAACAGAAAATACATAGAATTCCATAGTAAAATCACGAGAATTTTATTAATACAATTCTCCTATTTGTTTTCTATCAAATAAATTATACCATAGAAATCGATTTAGTCAATAAGACAAACAGCATGTGCGGATATTCCCTCAAGCCTGCCTGTAAAGCCAAGCTTTTCCTCAGTGGTAGCCTTAACACTCACACAGGATATATCTATGCCGCAGGCATCTGCAATTATTCCTCGCATTGAATCAATATAATCTTTTAGTTTTGGCTGCTGAGCAATAACTGTTGAATCTATGTTAATAATACTATAGTTATTTTTTTCAAGCACACGACGCACCTCTTTAAGCAAAAGTATGCTGTCTGCACCGCTGTATTTTTCATCAGTATCAGGAAACAGCTTGCCTATGTCGCCAAGAGCAGCTGCCCCCAGCAAAGCGTCCATAATAGCGTGAGTCAGTACATCGGCGTCCGAGTGACCAAGCAATCCAAGCTCATACGGAATCTCAACACCGCCGATTATCAGACTGCGGTTTTCCGCAAATTTATGAACATCATATCCGTGACCTATTCTCAAAATTATTCACCACTCGTTTTTATAAACTAAATTCTTGCTTTCAAAATACTTTCAGCAACAATAACATCAATCGGAGTCGTAAGCTTTATGTTCTCCTCGCTGCCTTTGACCACAGAAACCTCGCCGCCCATATTCTCAATCAGCGAGCAATCATCAGTAAAATTGATAAAATTATCACCTGCATTTTCAAGGGCAAACTGATACAAGTCTCGTTCAAACACCTGGGGAGTCTGAACCGCCCTGAGCTGAGAACGCAAAGGAGTGCTCTCTATCATATTATATCCGTCAACAATTTTAATTGTATCCTTAACGGGAATACCAAGAGTTGCCGCGCCGGTTTCAAAAGCAGTTTCAACAACTCTTTGAATTTCCTCCACAGTAACAAGAGGACGTGCTCCATCGTGAATCGCAAAGTATTTTGACTCTTTATTCACTGCTCCGATACCATTGCGAACACTCTCAGCACGTGTTGCACCTCCCTCAACAAGAGCCGCAACCTTTGTAAACTCATTATCATCAATAATCGACCTTATTTTTGCCTTGTCTTGTTCTCTGCACACAATTATGATTTCTTCGATAAGGCGGCAGCTTTGAAATGCCTTTAGAGTGTATTCAATCGCAGGTCGTGATAAAATCGGAATAAACTGCTTGCTGTCAGCTATGCCCATTCTCACTGAACCTCCTGCCGCAACTATCACTGCCGAAACAAAAGGAACCATATTTAACCCTCCGTATTCAAAAAATATTAAAATATGCTATTACTCTGTCTAATATGCAGCAATACTGTCGTAAACCGCTCACCTTACATCAGAACAAATTCTTAAAAAATTCAACAATAAAATCTGTTCCCCAGATTACCGCACAAAAAATAAGTATAAGGAGTATTGCAGACACAATCCTAACGGTAGTACGCTTTACACCGCTCATCTCTTCAAACTCTTCGGTTGCAGACTTCACATCAGAACCGTCCCCTGCTTCATCCTCAACAATTTCCGCATTTTCATCTCCGAACGCACCTATGCCCACACAAATATCATACGCCTTTTCATAGGCAGAATAAGGCACAAGCAAATCATATTCAGAGATGTCATAGCCCGTTACGGCTTCGGCAGAATAATTCCTTTTTTGTGCAACAGTATCGCAAGGGACTCCATTGTCCTCAAGAGCTGTTTTAACACGTGTAAGCTCAAAGCCTGAGGCAGAAAGAATATATACAGGAGTATTTTCGTTTTCAATTTCAACAAGAGACCTCTTACAAGATGTACAGGTCTGCTCGTTATCGTTATGCAAATGCTTGCACTTTTTACAATATTTCATATTTTACCTCAACCTCGCCTTATTCAGCGGATTTATCAATCATTATAGTTACGCACTACTGTCTGTACTTTAATTGACAATAAATTATAATTCTGCTTATAGTTTATAGTGCGCTTCTCTTAAACTGTTTTATCATCAAATATTTATCCATAGCTTCTGCATAAATACTAAATCCGAAATTCCTATACATATCAACAAATCCTATAAAAGGCATTCGCTCTCTGTTACTTACTTTCAAAATTTCCCATTCAGCTAATATAATAATTTTAACATAAAAAAGCGGTGGGGGCAATACCCCACCGCAAAACAATTATTATTGCTTTTATAAAAAAACAGGCTGTACTTGTCTGCCCTCAAGAGCTGCATCCACGCACTGCGGAATTTTATCAAAATCCGCAACAAGCGAATTCGGTTTTTTGACGCAGTCATCCTGCCTGAGCGGAACAAAATATATATTCTTAGTATTCATCAGCCTTCCTATATTTTGTGCCGACGCTCCAAGCGCATCATTTGTGGCTACACACAGCAGAACAGGACGCAGAATACGCAAATGAGATTTTGCCGCCATTGTCACAGAAGTGTCAGTAACCCCAAGTGACAGCTTAGCCAGCGTGTTGCCCGTACAGGGTGCTATCAGCAATAAATCACACATCTTCTTAGGTCCTATCGGCTCGGTCATCACCGAAGTGTGCATCACCTTTTCTCCTGTTATTTCCTCTGCCTTTTTTACCATTTCTTCCGCTTTGCCAAAACGAGTGTCTGTTGAATAGGCATTCTCCGACATTATGGGCAATATCCTGTAACCTGAATCAACAAGATTTTTCATCTGCGACAATGCTTTTGAAAAGGTGCAAAAGGAACCGCACATTGCAAATCCAATGGTTGCTTTTGTCACCTGTAAACCTCCTCAATAGTGTTAAAAATCGTTGTTTTTATGATTTCTCCTGCAGTTTTCGGTGCGCACTTGCCAGGCAGTGACAATGCTCTTACTGCATCTGTTCCCAAACTGTGCGCCGCCTCAAAATCCACTCCTCCCGGCAAGGAAGCAAGGTCGATAATTACAGTATTTCTGTCTGTGTTCATAAGAACTTCTTCATCAAAAATCATTGCAGGAACCGTGTTAAATACAATATCATATCCTTTTACGGCTTTGATTTTTTCAGTGTTTATATACTTTAAGCCGAGTGCGCTTATATAAGCAAGATCGCTGCTTTTTCGGGCAGACACTGTAACATCTGCGTTCAGTGATTTGAGCATAGTGGAAAGGATTTTTCCTATTCTGCCAAAGCCCACCACAAGACATCTGCTGCCTGATATTGTTCCTTCATACTTGTTCATTGCCGTCTCAACCGCTCCCTCAGCCGTTGGCAGCGCATTAAGCACAGCAAATTCTTCTTTTGCCGCATAATCATATATATCGGCACCCCCAAGTTCTGGGTAGGCACGCAAAAATTTATCACGCATTGCAACAAATACAGGCTTCTTTCTTATGCAAGCAAGCATCTGTGAATCAAGCACAATATTATTGTCAGAAAAAGGAGTATTAATGCTGCGGTCAGCTCTTACAGACGGCAGCGGAAATACTATAACATCACTTTTTGAGATTGCAGTTTCTGCATCAGTAAGCGCAAGAGCGCCCGAGCTTTCAAGCTTATCAAAGCCGCCCAGCAAAACATCATAACAGCTGTCAGATATGGACTTTGCAAGAAACAGCTGACGTTTGTCGCCGCCTATTATACCAAAAGTTGAGATATATTTCATCTTCATAAAAACACCCGAATAGTATTGTTGTCCAATATCTCTTGCTGCTTTTGTGAAGTAGAACTCCAATACAGTTTTGGAGATATTAGTAAAAGTTCTTTACATTCCCATAATATGCGAAATGCATTTTAGTGTGCCGAAAATGCAACTTACGCAAAAATATATTTATTTTATAAATACTTCGTGTTATTATATAAATATTATCTACGGGGGGCAGACGATGTTCAAAATAACAATAAAGCAGATTGAAACAACTCAAGAAGAAGAAATTATCGTTAAATGTCACGAGATTAACGACGAGGTTCTTGGAATTGTTCAAAGGCTGAAAAAGAATGAAAATATGCTTCTCGGCAGTAAGGACAGCGAGGTTTTCAGACTTACGGTAAAGGATATTTTCTATATAGAATCCGTTGACAACAAAACCTTCATCTATTGTCTTGAGAATGTATATGAATCAAAGCTAAGGCTATATGAAATTGAAGCACAGCTGAACGGCACAAAGCTGTTCCGATGCTCAAAATCAATGATACTCAATCTTGCCAAAGTGCGCTCTGTTGCACCGTCAGTTAACGGCAGATTTGAGGCAAAGCTGACAAACGGTGAAAGCGTGATAATTTCACGTCAGTATGTGCCTAACCTAAAAAAACGACTTGGAATGTGAGGTATATCTATGAAAGACATAATCAAGCTAATAATTACACACTTTTTTATAATAACAGTTTCAGTCTTGTTTTTTATCTGTCTGATTAATCAAATTGCAGGCACCGAAAGCTATTCCGCTGAATTTCCTTGGATTATAATGCTTGCAGGCATAACAGGCGCAATTCCCTCGGTTTTGTTTTATTTTAAAAAGGAGCCGACAAAAAAGCAATTCATATTAAGATTTATTATACATTTTATTATTGTTGAAATAATTATTATGACTGAAGGTTTCTTCCTGAATTTTTATGAAAGCTTTGTCGGAGGACTTATAATATTTGCGATTGTGATTTTTGTGTATGCTGTAGTCTGCATATATTCGTTCTTTGTTGCCAATAACACAGCCAATTCAATAAACAATGCTCTTGAAGTCTTTAACGCTGACGAGGAAAACCAGGGCGTGTGAATAATAGCTTTATAAATTTGCAGCTGCATTTCACCCTTGTTTTTTGACACCTTGAGCCGGGTTTACAACAACTCGGTGCAAGGTGTCTTTTTTGTTGCTTTTATTGGTGCTAAAATAAAAGCAAGACAGGAGGAAAGACAATGAAAAACATAATTGAGGTACAAAATCTTGTAAAAAACTACAAGGACGTTCACGCCGTTCAGAATATTTCCTTTAATGTGGAGGAAGGCTCATTTTTTGCATTTCTGGGTATAAACGGCGCAGGCAAATCAACAACAATCAACATTCTCTGCACCGTGCTCGAAAAAACATCAGGCAACGTCTCAATCGGGGGCTTTGACCTTGACAAGCAAAAGGATAAAATAAAGGATTTAATTGGAATAGTTTTTCAAAACTCGGTTCTCGACAAGCAGCTTACGGTAAAAGAAAATCTTGTATCACGCGCCTCGTACTACGGATTTTCAAAGCACTATGTAAAAAGCAGAATAGCAGAGCTGTCAGAAATTTTTAACCTTAACGAAATTATGAACAGACGTTACGGCAAGCTAAGCGGAGGTCAGCGCAGAAGAGTTGATATTGCACGAGCACTCATCAACAGACCGAAAATCCTCTTTCTTGATGAGCCGACAACGGGACTTGACCCTCAGACAAGAATTCAGGTCTGGAATATTATCCATAAATTGAGAAAGGACACCGGACTTACCGTGTTTCTCACCACGCACTATATGGAAGAAACCGCAGAATGTGACAACGTGGTCATAATTGACAGCGGTAAAATTTCGGCAAACAATACTCCAAACAATCTCAAAAAGCAGTATGCACAAAACAATCTTGTGTGGTACACAAATAAATCTTCGGCAACAGAAACCCTTCTTACAGACGAAAAGCTAGGCTTTGAATATATTAATGACGCTTACAAAATCGCAATAAGGGACAGCAAAGCCGCAACCGAACTTATAGAAAAATTCAGAATAGAAGACTACGAGGTTATCAAGGGCGGTATGGACGATGTATTCCTATCAATAACAGGTAAAAGGCTGGGTGAATAAAATGATAAAAACATTAAACGCATACAAGGGAATGACAGCAAGAAATATAAAGGTATATCTTAAAGATAGAATGTCAATTATACTCTCAATGCTTACACAGATTATAATACTCGGACTGTATCTTCTGTTTCTAAAAAACAACTATGTTGATGTAATAAAGAATTCTCTTGAAGGACTTGAAAATATTATAACAGACAGCGATATTGACGCACTCATAAATTCATGGTTGGTTGCAGGCGTAATAGGCACATCGGTTATTACCGTTGCACTCAACTCACTCAGGATAATGGTTTCCGACAGGGAGAGTAAAATCAACTTTGATTACGGTGCAACACCCGTAAAGGGCAGTACGGTAGTGATGTCATATTTCACAGGCGCAGTTATTAACACAATTTTAATGAGTGCTGTTTTGCTCACAGCCGGTCTTGGTTTTATAGCAATAAACGGAACCTTCGTTTACACACTGACAGATATTCTATGTATTTACGGAATAACGGTGCTGGGTTCGATTTCGGCAACTCTCATACTTATGCTGTTTGCATCATTTTTCAAGAAAAACTCTACTCTCAGCTCATTCGGCATATTAGTATCCGCAGCAATCGGTTTCATTATCGGTGCATACATTCCGGTTTCGGAGTTCAGCGAAAATGTGCAGACGGCGGTTAATCTTGTGCCGGGTTCACAGATTGCAGGAATGATGAGAAATATACTTATGACGCCTGCAATTCAAAATATCAACGATAAGCTTGACGGAATTGATAACGGTTTGTTTGCAGAAAATGCAAACAGTATGTTTTCCCTAAATCTGAACATATTTGAAAATGAAGCAGACTTCAGTTTTATGATGATATATTCGCTGATTGCAATAGCTGTATTCCTGGCTCTTAATCTTATTGCCTACAGGATTTCTTCAAAGACAAAAGAATAACAAAAATAACCATTCTGCAGATTGTTGAACAAGGCGCATCTGAAAAGTTTCCTATAATTTGCAGGCAACGTTGTTAAAGCGGTGCATCATTACGGTGCACCGCTCATTATTATATGATTTTATATTTTAAATTTTCTCGGTATAATCAAGTGATATCCAGCCCGCGCCGCTCTTGAGCTTGCCCCACTTTTTAGCTCCCGTTCCCGTGCTTTCGGCTACAATTGTGTAGGCTCCTCCTTTGGCAACCGAACCTACTATATCATAATTTGTACCCGCACCTTTTCGAATATTCACACCGTCTGACGATGTAATACGCACAAGATAGCTTTTGAATGCGTCCGAACCCGTGGAGTTACCCGAATTTGATGAATCGGCTTTGGTGTACGTAACTCCAAAATAATCACAAAGTCCGTGGCATATAGCCTCGGCAATATTTGAAGTGTTGTTGATAATCCAGTTCGCACCGGTAGCGGTATCGTGAAATTCACATTCAACATACACAGTAAGAGCTTTTGGCGTATTGATTTCATAAAGTCCTGTCTGGTACGCTATACTGTCCGCAGTTCCCGGAGAGATTGCACCGAGATATTTCATAACGGCGTTGCAAGCACTTTTTCCGTTGGAGTTAAGGCAGAATATCCGCGTACCGCCTGTTACCTTACCGTTGTATGCGTTGGTGTGGATAGGCATATGAATATCAGCGCCGAAGCTGTTGCTTTCAGAGCAACGATTTTGCATTGTATCGCCCGAAGCACCCACCTTTACCGAAAATCCGCAGCGTTTGAGCGCTGTGGCAGTTGCCGCTGCAATCTTGTCGCACTGTATCATTTCTGTTGTATTACCCGTCGCATAGGTATTGCTTGACTGATTTGACGGGCTTAAATAAATTTTCTTACTCATCTGTAGTTTCTCCTTTTTCATAGTTGCCGCTGTGCTTCCTGAAGCTGCCGGCATACCAAGCTCTGCAGACACGTATTCAAAACATCACCGTCAGCAAAATCAATTCCGCCAATGCACAATGTTGCATTTGTAATAATATATCCTGTTTCCTTTTGCGATAACGTTCTTCGTATCTTTCTAAGTCCGTCGTCAGTTAGTTTTCAGTTAAACAAACAGGTATTTTCTTTGTCCGATTTTTGTTCATTCTCAAAGACAGCTACCTAGCGGATACCTGTACTGAGCTTGATGACTAAAATCAAATTGTGCTGTCATGTATTATACACGTACTTTACAATATCGTTATGCTTGTCAACTTTTTATGCAAGACGCACTATGCGGCAATTTTGCAAGTTTGAGGATACATATACACCTGCAAATATTTTCATTACAGGCAAACTATTTGTAAAAAAGTATCCTCGCTTTCATTTTATGAAGATAACCGCTATGTGCTAATACTCATATAAAACTTATCTGATGAATTATTATATTTTGTTATAAAGACAAAAGAGGAATTGCATAAGTTCACGCAATTCCTCTTAAAATAATTACATCTGTTTTAATAAATAGTATTTAATTATAAAAACTCAAAGCAAAGGCTTAAGGTACTGACCTGTAAAGGATTCCTCTGTATTTGCAACCTCTTCAGGCGTGCCCTGAGCAATTACCATACCGCCCATATCTCCGCCCTCAGGACCAAGATCAATTATATGATCGGCTGTCTTAATCAAATCAAGGTTGTGCTCAATTACAATAACTGTATTGCCGCCCTCAACAAGCAATTGCAGCTCATCAACAAGCTTGTGAACATCTGCAATGTGCAGACCTGTTGTAGGCTCGTCCAGAATGTATATCGTCTTGCCCGTGCTTCTGCGTGAAAGCTCCGTTGCAAGCTTTAC
>CAYQXN010000018.1:0-25530 GCA_964421585.1 uncultured Ruminococcus sp.
AACTACGCCTCGGTGGATTTTCACCACAGAGCATTGATATGCCCGTCATACAAGCTAAAGGGATGTGCAGTTGACACATCCCTTTTATTTTGTTTAATATACTGAATACTGATTAAATCTTGACAAAAATGCTTTTGTTCGCGAATTCTGCGGATTTTCAATAACCTGCTGAGGAGTTCCTTCTTCAGCAATTACCCCGTCATCCATAAATATTATTTTGTCTGCAACATCGTGAGCAAACTCAATCTCGTGAGTTACAACAATCATTGTACTTTCAGAGGTTTTGAGTCCTTTTATTACATTGAGCACCTCTCCTGTAAGCTCAGGGTCAAGCGCCGAGGTCGGTTCATCAAAACAAAGCACATCAGGATTGAGAGCAAGAGCTCTTGCAATTGCCACACGCTGCTGTTGTCCGCCGCTGAGGCTGCATGGATAGGCGTTCATTTTCTCGGAAAGTCCCACCTTGTCAAGCAATGCAAGGGCATTTTCTCTTATAAGCTCCTGTGCCTGCTTATAATTTTTGACACCCATATATTCTCCCGTTTTTCTTAGCTGTTCCTTAGCCATCAGCAAAGAAGCAAGCGTTATGTTATCAATAACCTTGTACTGAGGAAAAAGATTGAAGGACTGAAACACAAGTCCAAAATGCAAACGGTTTTTCCTGATTGCGCTGTCTGACTTTTTTGAAGAGTCGTTTCCGTCAAAAAGCACGTGATTATTAACAATAATTCTTCCGCTTTGAGGGGTCTCCAGAAAGTTAAGACATCTGAGCAGCGTTGTCTTGCCTGAACCTGAAGAACCGATTATAGCAAGAACCTCACCTTTTTTAAGCGAAAAACTTATGTTCTTCAGCACTTCATTTTTGCCGAAACTTTTCCGTATATTTTCAACGTTCAACAATGACATACAAGCGCCCCCTTAACCCTTATAATAATCAAGCTTTTTCTCAAGGAAAGAGAAAAGAATAGTAAGCACGCCGCAGAACAAAAGGAAGAACAGAGCTGAATAGAACAGCGGCCAAATTAGTCCCTGCATTGAAAAGTCCTTGGCATTCATAAGTATTTCGGGAATTGCAATTACACTTGCAAGCGAAGTATCCTTTACAAGTGTTATAATTTCATTGCCGATTGGCGCAGTTATCCTCTTGATAACCTGAAGAAGAACAATTTTGAAGAAAATCTGGCGCTTATTCATACCCAGCACCTGACCTGCCTCATACTGTCCCTTTGGTATCGCCTCAATACCTCCGCGGAAAATTTCTGAAAAATAAGCGGCATAGTTAATGATAAACGCAATCAGCGCCGCATTCATTCGTGCAAAGTTAAAGCTTCCTCCCGATATCAACGGAGGAACATAAAATACAACAAACAACTGAAGCATAAGCGGAGTACCGCGGATAACCCACACAAACGCCTTTGTCAAAAGCTTCAACGGCATAAATTTTGACCTTGAGCCCATTGAAACAATGAAACCAAGCGGAATTGCCGCAACAAGTGTAATAATAAATATAAAGCTGTTTTCACCAAAGCCCTTAAGGAGCTGTTGGGTAACATTTGTAAATTGTTCCATTATCTAAACCTTTTAAGATTATTTTGAGGGTTCTATAAGAAGTAAGTCCTGAAGATTATACTTCTCTGCAAGCTTTTCAAGCTCACCGTTGTCTGCAAGAGTCTGCATAGCGTCATTAATTTTTTTCAGGGTTGTTGCGCTGTCCTTGCGGATTGCAACGCCGTACTGTTCAGGAGAAAAGCTCTTTTCCCCAACAACTGTAAGGTCAGAATAGTCTGAGCCTTCTTTGAGTGTGCCAATTGACATTACATAGTCTATAATTGCAATATCGGCGGTGCCGGACTTAACCTCCAAAAGAGCTTTAGCCTGTGAATCAACAGGAACATATTCAGCGCTGCTGAAAAACTCGTCCTCTGTTGCAACTTCCTCACCTGCTGACTGTTTCTCTGCAACAACTGTTGCTCCGCTTAGTGCGTCTGCTGTTGTGAACTTTGATGCATTTTCAGCCTTAGTAACCATAACCTGCTTATTTTCCATATATGCAGTTGAAATGTCCATATTTTTCTGTCGGTCATCAGTGATTGTAAGACCATTCCAAATGCAGTCGATAGTCTTAGCATTAAGCTCAACTTCCTTGGAGTCCCAGTCAATCTTCTGGAATTTCGGAGTTACGCCCATTTCTTCACATACCAATGTAGCAAATTCAGTTTCAAATCCTGTAAGCTCACCGTTCTCATCAAGATAGTTCATAGGCTCAAAGTAAGTAATACCGATAATGAAATCGCCCTTTTCCTCAATGTAAGACCAGTCATCCGAGTCTGTAGAAGCTGTGGATGCATCTGATGAGCCTCCGCATCCGCAAAGAGCTGTAGCAGTCATGGCACCTGCCATTAAAAGTGCAAGCAATTTTTTCATTTTTTATTCCTCCATATAAAAATTGTACCTTTTGATACAGATTTATTATACATTAACACGTTATCAAAGTAAAGTGTTAAGTTATAAATTTGTTACAAAAGGCACATTTTAATAATATTATATAGCTTAAAGGAAGTTTGTGTCCAAAAATAAAATTATTGTATCACAATTGCCTGACTGCCCATCTGATTGTATCTTAACTTCAAAATCTCGCTGTTGTATTCTGTAATTCCTACAAGAGGGTCGGAAACTATATAGCAGTCCGTTTCGTAATTATATCCGATCAGTACCATACAATGCTCATTTGCAAGCCAGGCAATTTCTTCTCCGTCAATATTCCAGACGATACTTTCATACGGTTCAACCATATTCATAGTAGCCCAAAAAATCACAGGACAGCCCTGCTTTACATAATTTTCAAGCATTTCAAACTCAGTGCCCGTCACATTGCTTACGCTTAAATTTATTGCATTGTCAAAAATATACTCTTTTGCAGAATTTACAATTACGCCGGCATAACACCCATAGGAATATTCACTGAACGGCGAACCAATAAAGGCAGTATTCGGATTAGCACAGCCTGCCTCTCCCTTTTCAAGATAATTTTCTGCAAGATAAGTCTTGTCCACACTGCAGCCATAGTAATTTAAGACAGTTGCCAACGATGTAACTTCACACCCTGTCGGTAACTCAGGATTTTGGAGCACGGCATCAATATCAAGAGTATAATAGCTGCTATTAACAATAATATTTTTTTCTGAGTTATTATCATTTTCTATATTTTTGTTTGACAGATTATCGCTTTTGACTTCTTCAGAATATTCATTGTAATCAGCTTCGCCGATATTCTCGTCATTATTTTTCGCCGCAGTAACAGAGGCGAAAATATTATTTAGCACAACAGCAAAAGCAAGCACAATAATTATGAGCAGTGCAAGCGAAAACCTCTGCTTTAATTTCAAAAACTTCATATAAAACTTCTCCTTTGATTATATAATACAAAAGATTAGTTTCATAATTTGTAATATTATGTATCATAAATGTATAATATTAACGCAAATTAAAAATAGGATAAGATTTATGAGCATTTTTTTGCAAAATAATTAGGGCGTGTTCAATAGATAGCAAAATGCACTAAAATCTGCTTTTTGAGTTTTCTCTTTTATTTGAACAACCCCTAACGTTTGCAGATTTATCATATATTAATACATCAAAAAAATGCCTTATGCTTACAGCATAAGGCTAAAAATCACTCTGATACTTATTCCGTTACTTCCGGTTCCTCTGACGTTTCTAAGACCGTCTCCTCTTCAACGGGCTTTTTGCGTATCAATATAATCGGTGTTGTCTGCTTTCCCTGACCGCACGGATTATCCGCAATAAGTCCGTGAAGTTCCTCGTCGGAAAGTGTAATATCTGATGAGTGTCCCAGAACCTCCTGACCAAGGTCATTTGCATCAACTATCATACAGCTCATACCAAGCTTTTCCTTGATTTCATCGCATACACCCGAAGGGTTTTCAGGATTCTCAATACCTATGTCACGGTACTCAGTCCACACATGGTCATAGAAGCCGTCAAGACCGGCAACCTCCTGACCCACAATTTCATAGAAAACTCCCTTTTTACCGAAAAGTTTACATATGCCGCCGGCAAAACTTGCCCAAAGAACCCTTAGCAAACCGACCTTGGATATTGCATACTGCATTTTGATTGTTTCGCCGACACCCACACCGGTGTCGGGATGTGAGGCAAATTTTGAGAGAAATCTTGCCCAGAAACCAATTTTGAGCTCTTCACGCTTTACCACCCTGTTCTGGCACAAAGCTATAATCTTTTCGCTTGACGATACAATATCTCCCTCTTCATAAATAGGAGAAACATATTTTTTGAAAATCTCTATATAATCCTCGCCCTGCTGAACAAAATGCGTTTTTACAGCATGGCGCATATATGTAATGCCATTGACAATAATTTCAACTTTTTTTCCTTCATTGGCTACAAATTCCATATTCTGACCTCCGCACGCCGACATAATCGGCGGTATTTTTAACACTATATAAATAATTATATCCTATTTCATACCAATTAGCAACATTTTTTTATTATTGATGAAAAAGAGACATAAAAAATAATACATATGAAAAAACGGAATCAGATAACAAAAAAGTAAATCACAAAATTCAGTCAGCCATTCTAAAAAACAAAAGAACAATTAAAACACCATATACACTTTTTTGCACATAGAAGAATAGCTATATGCTTTAAAATCAGATTTGTTATAAAACGGTCGTATCAGCTCCATAAAAATAACTGTGCGCCAGTTCTTTGCCGCCTTCATCAGCTATTATACCGTTTTTTATACACACTGCGTGATCACACAACGCTTCTGCACATCGCATATCGTGAGTAATTGTAATCATTGTGTTACCGCTTTGTTCGTGAAGTCGGTTTAATATATTCACCATTTCCTTTAATCCTGAATAATCCTGTCCTACTGTCGGTTCATCCAAAAGCAAAACAGAAGGATTTGACGCTGCAACCGCCGCTATGGAAACACGGCGTTTTTGACCTTCTGACAGCGAATGCGGATGACGATCGGCAAGGTGAGCGATACCAAACATTTCCATAATTTTCTGTGCATATTCTTCTGTTTCCGCACAATAGGCAATCTCCTGTCTTACTGTCGGCATAAACAGCTGATAATTAGGATTCTGATATACAATACCGACTTTCTTGAACCACTCGCTTGTTCCTTTTGACTTTTGCCCAAGCTTTGAATCTATATTTTGGACAATATTCCCCTTTGTCGGTTTATTAAGCCTTGCAAGCAATCGCAAAAGCGTCGTCTTTCCGCATCCGTTTTCACCAAACAGAAGAACACGCTCTCCTTTTTTTATATCAAAGCTTATATCCTTGAGAATCTCACGTCCCTTGACCGTAAATCCAAGATTATTAAGTTTAAAAACTGCATTTTCTGTTTTCATCGGAGAACATATATGCTGCCTGTGCACAAAGATACTCGCGTTTATTTTCTATTTTAGAAATTTTTCCTTCACGTATGCTCCATACCGCATCAACAAAAGGAAGCACCATATCAAGGCGGTGCTCTACAACAAGTACGGCATAACCCGACCTTGCCAGCTCACGCAGGGTTTTCATCAAAAGCTCTGCTCCGAGCTTGTCAAGATTCGCAAGCGGTTCATCTAAGACAAGAATTTTCTGTTCTGTAGCAAGGGTTGCAGCGGTAATAAGCCTCTGCTTCTGTCCGCCTGACAAGGTTCTTGTCTTCCAATCAGGGTCAAGCTGCATCTGACGACAGGAGCGGTAAACGCAATTTTTTATCTTATCACGCGAAAATGCAAAATTTTCACATCCGAATGCTATTTCGTCCTCTACAAGCTGTTGTATAATCTGAGCCTCGGCATTCTGCAAAACAACTCCGACCTTGCGACAAACCTCACTCATTTTTCTGTTAACTATATTTTCGCCGTTTATCAGGACCTCTCCGCTGATTTCACCGGGCGTAATGTTCGGTATTATACCGCAAACCAGCGAAAGCACAGTGCTCTTTCCCTCGCCCGAATAACCTGAAAGAAGCGCAACCTCGCCATAATCTGCCGAGAAGCGCACATTATTCAGAATTTTATTTTCATAACCTTCATACGAAAAAGTTACATTTCTAAGTTCAATTGCTTTCATAACGTCACCGCCGATACTGCGCCCGCAAGGACGAGTATTAAAAATAGAATGTCCGCTGCCCTGAGTTTTACTGTTTTATACACAGAACAATCTGCCGTATTATTGGAGAATCCACGCGTTTCTGCAGACAGTGCAAGTGTATCCGATATGTTGACAAGGCGCATAACAAGCGGAATAAGAAAAGCACGATAAAAAATTTTAGGGCTCAAAAAGCTGCCCGCACCACGTGTTTTCATAGCTTCTCGCACCTGCCGTACCTCTCCCCCCAGCAAAGGGAAAAAAGTCAATGTTATCATCATACCAAGAGTAAGCATACGGGGAAGTTTAAGAGCAGAAAAATTCCTCACAAGAATAATAGGTGACAATGCAAGACCCGGTATAACAGCAATACAAACAGCAAGTATTCGGTTTATTGCCGCATAAGCTTCATTAACATCATACGGAAACGGCATATGTAATTCCTGCAAATATTGCACACAGAATAACGGCAAAGGGAATCACAGCTATACACGCCCGCCAGTAGCCAAACACAAGACAAAGAAGCCACATTCCGCCAAGAAAGAAAATACACTCTGTTCTTTTTGCTGTGATAAGTCCGAAAACCATTATCAATACCGAGGCGATTAGCCCAATTAACGGATAAACGGGATGTTTTGATAACAGCTTCTCGCTCATTTCTTCATAGCTCCCGATTTTTTAAGTTCCTTGGAAATCTTAATTCCAAGTAAAGCGCCAATTGCTGAAAGCGCAACAACGGCAAGCGACATACCCACAGTAATCCAAGGAGCTCTTGATGCAACTGCCACCATTGCCTCTCTTCCAAACAGCAGATTGTACAGATAATTTATCGGCAGTGAAAGCGGATTATACAGCAATACTGCAAAGAATACAGCACTGTTTTTCTCATAGCCGCGGAAAATAAGTGCTACTGCAATTTCAAGAAGCAAGCCGATAATTATATTTGAAAAAAACATTGCAGGCGCCATCATCAGCTGAAATAATCCCGTCAACAATGACATTATAAAAAGCGCACCTGTTTTTCTGACTTTCATAAGTCCTATTGCAAAAAAAACAGAAACTTGCAGGCTTGTTACAAGCTGAGCTATACCGAAAATTACTGTCTGCAAACTTCCAACCAGCGGCATTACTGCGCACGTACACAATGTTACCGCCGATATAATAGCCAAAAAGACTATGTCTTTTACCTTAAATGGTTCAAAAAGTTTCTCCTTCATATGTTTTCCTCCAGCTTTCGTCTTTCTCTTTTTGATTCAATTACGTGTCTTATTGCAGTTACAGGGTGATGAAATACCATTCTGGGTCCCGAAAAGCGCATAACCTCACGGATTTTCTCACGCATTTCAGGCTTGTAGCAATGTACTTTGCAATTTGAGCAGAATGTCTTTGTCTCCATAAACGGACATTTTTCGCTCCGCAGCCTTGCATAAGCGTCAAGCTCTCTGCACTGACTGCAAAGACCCCTCTTTGTTTTATGCTTTTTACGGCAATACACCCGTATCATCTGTGATACGAGAATTTTCTCCCGATTGCGCTTGTCATCAACACTTTTCATCAGCTCATTCTCCCGTTTTCAACGGAATAAACCATATCTGCTATACGCATAGTTGATTGTCTGTGCGACACAAGCAACACGGTTTTTCCTTCACGTTCTTCACGCAGGGATTTTAATATTACAGCCTCGTTAAGACTGTCGAGATTGCTTGTCGGTTCATCAAGGAGCATAAACGGAGCATTATGCAGAAATGCCCTTGCAAGTCCTATCCTCTGGCGTTCACCGCCGGAAAGCGTGTCACCAAGCTCACCTACCTGGGTATCGTAGCCGTTCGGCAGACTCATAATAAAATCGTGGACAGACGCCTTTTTGCAGGCTTCCTCAATCTCCTCCTGCGTTGCGTCAAGCTTGGCTATACGCAGATTGTTCGCTATACTATTATGGAAAAGATGAGTTTCCTGTGTGACAAAGCTCTCTAAATCACGCAAATTTTGCGTATTTATGTAATCAATATTCTTATCAGAAATTTTGATTTTTCCGCTCTGCACCTTCCAAAAGCGCATAAACAATTTGAGCAGAGTTGATTTTCCGCTTCCGCTTCTTCCGATAATGCCAACAACTGATGACTTAGGAATATCTGCCGAAACGCCGGAAAGTATAGTTTCGTCACCGTAAGAAAATGTAATTTTTTCCGCACCAGCTCCTTTAAAGCCAATTTCCTCATTTCCCGTTACATCATTAACAACGGGTGTTTCTTCAAGAATGTCAAGAACGCGATTGCCTGCTGCAAAAGTGTTCTGCAATGTACTGCCTAAATTCGCAAGTGCAACAACGGAACCAAAAGAACTCATCAAAGCAATAACAGAAATTAAAACTCCGTCAAAATCCACTTCTCCGTTCTGATAGAGCAAAGCGCTTATAATCAACATAGCAATATCAAAAAGAAGAATTACCGTGTTTGTAATAGCAGCATTCTGCCCTGCAAGCCTTTTCATTCGTTCCTCAAAGGCTGACAGTTCATCTGTCTTTTTGTTCATTTCATCAATACATTTTTTGCCTGTTCTGTATTGAATTATCTCCGCAAGCCCCCGCATACTGTCAAGGACAAAGCTGCTCAGCTCTCCTGATTTTGTGCGAAAGCTTATTCCATTGTCACCGTTAAGTCTTGAAATACTTACAGGTATAATCAAGCCTACAACAATATAAGCAGCCGCTGCAATAACGCCTAATATCCAGTGACAGCTACCGATTAAAATACACATAAGCACCGAAAAAACAAATGCTATCACAACGGGAGAAATTGTGTGTGCATAAAAAACCTCAAGCAGCTCAATATCAGATGTAATAACTGAAATAAGATTTCCTTTATCTTTGCCTTCAAGCTTTGCAGGACAAAGCCTGCGTAACGCCTTAAAGACCTTATCGCGAATCAAGGCAAGAAGCTTGAACGCAATATAATGATTACATTCCTGCTCGGCATAACGGAGAACACCCCTGAGCAAAGCAAAAATCCCGATACAGATAAAAGCCGCCGCTATTGAAACGGGAACCGAAAAATGAAGCAAATCAAGAATTGCATAACCGCCGAAAACAGTGATTAAAGCAGCGCACAAATTACCGACTATTCCCATTATAATTGCAAGTATCATAAATCCTGTCAAAGGCTTAACAAGTCCGATAAGTTGCGCCATTACCGAAAATTTACTGCGTTCCTTCAATTTTGCTCACCGTCCTTACCATAGTTTTCAAGACTTTGCTGTGAATTCCATAGCTTTGAATAAACTCCGTTGCTTTCAAGCAATTCATTATGAGTTCCGCTCTCGGCAATATTTCCGCTATCCATAACATAGATGCGGTCGGCATTCTCTATATTTGCAAGACGATGTGAAATCATTATCACTGTCTTATGCTTTGCAAGATTATGAACCAACTCAACTATATCATTTTCACTTTCTACATCAATATTGGAGGTCGCCTCATCAAAAATATAAACCTGACTGTTATGAAGCAGCGCTCTGGCAAGCGCCAAACGCTGACACTGACCTCCTGAAAGGTTCGAGGCTTTCTCATTGAGAACTGTATCAAGACCATTTTCACATTTCAGAAAATCTGCCAGCTTAGTTTGTTCAAGCACCTTCCAAAGCTCTTCATCAGACGCGTCGGACTTTGCCATAAGAAGATTGTTTCTGACCGTTCCTTTAAAAAGATAGCTGTTGTGACTTATGTATGTTACATTTTTCATTAAGCTGCCCTCAGCAATATCGGTCAGCTCAATTCCTCCAACTGCGACGCTTCCGTTATAACTCTTATTTCTTCCCATAAGAATTGACGCAACAGTCGATTTTCCGCAGCCGCTTTCGCCCACAACAGCAGTAAAACTGCCGCATAAAAGCTGCATATCAACCCCATGAAGAATTTCTCTGTTTTTCTCATAAGAAAAGTGAATATTTTTGATTATAATATCACTGTTTTCAGGGAACTCAGAATTGATTTTCTGCTGAGGTTCAGACAAATCAAGAAGTTTGAAAATTTTATCACAGGCTGCCATTCCGTTCATAGCAATATGGAAAAAGCTTCCAAGCTGCCGCATAGGTATAAAGAAGTCGGCAGATAAAAGAATAATCAGCAGACAGCCAGATAATGTGACGTTTCCTGCTCCGTACTGAGTAACTGCCATGATAATTCCAAGCGCCGCGCCGCCATAGGCTATAAAATCCATTATAGTTATGGAATTGAGCTGCATAGTCAGCACCTTCATAGTAATTTTTCTGAAATTCTCAGATTCTTCATTCATCTTATCATTCTTGAATTTATCCGACTGATAGATTTTCAGAGTTGTAAGTCCCTGCAAATTTTCAAGAAATGTATCGCCGAGCGCTGTGTACTGACCCCAGTATTTTGAAAGCAATTTTTTCGCCCAAGTCTGAACCAAGGCTATTGCAACAGGAATAAGCGGAACACATACAAGCAAAACAACAGCAGATAGAAAATTAAAAAAGCTCAGTACAATAAACAGCGTCAGCGGTGCAAGCATTGCATAAAAGAACTGCGGAAGATACGCACCAAAATATGTTTCCAACTGGTCAACACCTTCAACCGCAACCTGAACGACCTCCGAGGTTTTCACCTGCTCGTTATAGGAAGCACCCAGGCGCAGAAGCTTTTTGTATATTGCTTCTCTGAGAGTCTTTTTTACAGATTTTGAAGACAGATAACTCATCTTTGCAGCATATGATGTACATAAGAGGCGAACTATCAGCGACGCCAAAATTGAAGCAGACACCGCAATCAGAATAAATGCATTTGTGGTTTTTAAATACAGCGCCCCAAGCAATAATGTGATGCTGAACATCATAACTATATTGGCGACAAGTGAACACCATTGCAATATTACATTGCCTGCAATATATTTTTTGCTGTCTCCTACCGTCTTGATAAGACGTTTATTAATCATCATTTTTCCGCCTTTGCCTAATAATATTTATTACCATTGGAATTTATCAGTTAGCCAACACTAACCATAATTCAAATTATTAGCGGACACTATTATGCAGTGCCCGCAAAGCTACTATTATATTATATCAGGAAGTAAATTAATGTCAAGATTCAGGGGTTATTATTCAGATTCCCCTTACTCTCAAAAAACAGTAAAGATGGTACATCTCACAGAGCTGTACCATCTTTGCGCTTATTTTATAATTATTCAGCGAAGTAGTCGATTGTAAAGTCAATCGTTCCTGTATATTCGCCCGCTGATGCAGCATCTCCTGTTACTGTAACAGTACCGCTGAGTGTATCGCCATTCTTTGTAAGGCTGCCTGACTCAAGTTCATTTGTAAATGCAACGCTGTCAGTACCATTTGTTAATGTACCGTTTAAGTTTGTTGATACATTTACATATGCACCTTCAGAAAGTGAGAAATTCTCAGCCGTTACAGAATATGAACCGGTCTTTGTTGTTTCGTCAACATTAACAACAGCAGGAATATTTACAACGTAGCTGTCAGATGTATCGTCATCTCCACCGTTAACTTTGTTGACCACATACTTAACTGTTGCACTCTGTGAAGTTGTTTCGTCAGCTGTCTTAACCTTTGAAAGTGAATCCCAGTCTATTGTAAGAATTGCAGGATACGGTGTACCTGTTGCCTGGCTGTTAGCATTACAGAACTGCATACCCATTACCTGACTGTTGAGATAGAATGTGAGGTTGTAGGTGTCGCTTTCATAAGGAACCGGAATTGTGATTGAATCAACATAGTCAACATAGCTGCCGCTTGGGTTTACTGCTGTGGAAGTGTCGCCGCTGAGTGTGTATGTTACGCCGTCTGTTACAATATTACCGTTTTCATCATAGATACCTATTGTACCCGGTGTAACGCCTCTTGTTGTATCAGGGTTCTCAGGGTTTGCATCCAAGAATGTTACGGCATTTACACCGTAAATTGTAAAACCGCCGATTCCAAATTTCAAGGTAAGAGTTTTATCTCCGCTTTCGTCAACATTAACTGTTGCACCCTTATAGAATCCGCCGCCGGCAAATTCAACACCGCCCATAGCGCTTACATAACAAGAAAGTTCTGTATCAACCTGATATGTACCTGCCTCTACCTCTGATGTTGTGGCAGCAAAAGCATTTGCACTGAAAGCTGAAGCCATCATAACAACAGCGGCGCCAACAGCAGCAATCTTGCTTGCCTTAAAGTTTACTTTCTGCATTTTTTAATGCACTCCTTCCTGCACAATATGTGCTCTAAATTTGTTTATAATACCGCATTTTGCGATATTAATGTATATTCTCAAAGCTAAAAATAGCTTTATGAGCAATTAAAAATCTTATTCTGCTATCAGCTTAAACGGAACATTCGCACCGTTAAGCGGAGTATAATTACCGTCTGAGGTGTATGTGTTATAATGCAGAACAGCATCATATGTACCGGCGTCAAGCTCTTCATTTAACTCAATTTCGTATAACTGCTGACCCGGTTTGATAAGCTTGGATTTATATATTTCATTTTCTCCGTCATTAAGAAGTATTGAAATTTCAAAATAACAGTTATTATTTTCCGGATTATAAAGATTTACAGAAACGGTTTTTGTATTTGCTTCCACTTTAATTGAATCAACACCCGGAATAGAAATAGTATCATTCTCGCTGACATCTGACAGATAAGCGCTCTGATCCGGCTCAAACTCGTAGCCCGAATTCAAAAACAGCTTGCTGCCGAAAAATATAAAAAACAAAATTACCACTAACGCCGTAGCTCCGACAGTAATAAGTATTATGCCGATTTTTTTCCTTGTTTCCTTATTCAAAACCATCTTCCTCTCAATTCTCTATACAGCAATATTTTCTTCCGTTTAGGGTTGTAATACAGGTATTGACCCTAAATGCAATATCAACATTAGTCTTATTTATAATTTCATCGGCGGCGCCTGATGCAAGCACCTTGCCGTCATTCATAATGATTGCATTGTCGCTGAACTCTATAGCCTGATTAATATCATGAAGAACCATCACGACCGTCAGCTTTTTCTCTCTGTTCAGTTTTTTTATTAAATTCAGAATTTCGTATTGATAGTGAATATCAAGATAAGTAGTAATTTCATCAAGCAAAAGAATTTCAGGTGACTGAGCAAGTGCAAGCGCAAGCCATACTCTCTGCTTCTGACCTCCCGACAAGCTGCTTATAGCTCTGTCAGAATATTTTAGCGTATCAGTAAACTCAAGCGCACTTTTTACCGCTTGCTCATCCTCCCTGCTGCTTCCGTATGAAAGAATATTATGATAAGGCGTACGTCCCATTTCAACAAGTCTTCTTACCGTCAAATCGTCAGGCGCAGTGTTATACTGATTAACCACTGCAAGTTTTTTAGAAAAATCCTTACGTTTTATTTCCTTTATATCCGAATTGTTAAGAAGAATTTCACCCTGCAATGGTTTAAGTCTTCCTGTAAGCAGATGAAACAAAGTAGATTTTCCGCACCCGTTGGCACCTATCAATGTTGTTATCTCGCCGCTTCTTATTGAAAAGGAAACATTGTCAAGCACTGTGCTGTCTTTTTCATAGCAAAATGTTATATGATTGGCTACAAGACAATATTTGTTACTTTCCATAAACGCTCTGACTCCTTTTCAGCAGGATAATAAACATAGGTCCTCCGATGACAGACATAATTATTGAAGAGCTTATTTCATATGGGTAAGCAACAGCTCTGCCTATTGTGTCGGCAAGAAGAAAAACAAATGCTCCAAGCAATGCACTATATGGAATTAATACCTTATGATTACTTCCGACAAGTAGTCTTGCGATATGAGGTACAATGAGTCCCAAAAAGCTGACCGAACCTATAACAGATGTAAACACGCTCGCCATAAGCACAGAAACGATTGAAACAATTATTCTTACTCTGTTCACATTTATTCCCAGACCGTGTATTGTCACATCAGAAAGAGACAGCAAGTTACATTTTCCTGCAATTAACACACAGCAAACTGCCGTGATTGCAAAATATACAACAAGCAACAAGACATCATTCCATGTCTTAAGTGAAATATTAGCGTTTATGATACTTGCCGCACCGGTATATGTTCCGCCTGTCGCAGCGCTGAACGCCTGATACAAGCCTGTAAAGAAAGCATTAACGGCAACGCCGACAAGAATAAGTCTTAACGGACTTACAGTTCCGTTCCAAGCAAGCATATAAACAATTGCAAAAGCCACTATGCCGCCTGCAAATGAAAAAATCGGAAGAAACGCCGCAAGTGCAGGAAAAAACGCACTAACGATAACTGCTGCAAACGCAGCGCCTGAGGTTACGCCGATGATACCGGGGTCAGCAAGGGGATTTTTCATAACTGCCTGCATAAGCACTCCGGACACAGCCATCATAGCTCCGCCAAGCAGCGCTACGATTATTCGGGGAAATCTGAGTTCAAGCACTATTGCAACCGTTTTGTCATATTCCACGAACATTCCCTTAAACAACTGCGAAAGAGTTGTGATAAGTCCTCCTGTATTTATTGCTATAAAGAACATAACGAATATAGCAATAATCGTTATAATAAATGCAATTATTGTTTTAGGCTTAGAATAAACCTTCATACTTATTCTCCGTATAATATAGGCTTGAGATAGTCAAGCGCATCAGTCCAAGCAAGGGTTGCGCTCATTCCAAAATACTCGGAAGGCAAATAGTATATCTCGTCATTTTTAACTGCATCGTAGTACTGCCACGCCGAATTAGTTGCAAATTCTTCTTGCATATATTCAAATGCGCTATCCTCGTTATAATGAGCAAAAACTAAAATTATATCGGGGTCTTTTTGCACCATATCCTCAGGATTAATGGTAACAAATCCGTTCTCATCTCCGCTTGTGTCTTGACCATATACATTCTTGCCGCCTGCAAGCTGCACAAGATTTCCTACATAAGAGTTTTCAGTTGCAACAAGATAGAAACCGTCGGGAAATGACATAAGCAAAAGAATACTCTTTTCTTCATCAGATACACTGTACGCGTCCATATAATCGTTGTAATCATCCACAAGCTTTTGAGCTTCTTCTTCTCTTCCGAGCAAATCACCAAGAGATGTTATAGCGTCATACATACCCTCAACACTGCTTAAATCAAGAAACGCAGAGCTTATTCCCGCCGCCGAATAATCAGCCGCGAGTGTGGATTCAAGCGACTTAGGAGAAAGCACTAAATCAGGTGATATATCCTTAATTATCTCATAGTCAGGAGTCATAGGCGCTCCAATTGTTTCAACATCCTTGTAACGTTCGGGCATCTGACCTGACGAAGTCTCAGGAATTCCCACAACATTATCATAGTCTAAATCGTCAAGAATTTGACATATGGCAACAGATGTGGAGGCTATTGCAGGGTTTGATTCCGACGAATCGCTTTCTTCCTGCACACCCATTGAAGCGCATCCGCTGACACAAAATATAGTTACAAGCGCAAGGAACAACGATAATACTTTTTTCAATTACTCTTCCTTCTTTCCTCTTTTGATTAATGCGCTTACAAGAAATGCAACGCCAATCAATAATAGTACTCCCGCGCCAATTGCCGTTGCAATCAAAGCAGGCATATTAAGGTAAGCTGTGTATTTAATTTCCTCGGCATTTTCAGCCTCTGAATCGCTGTCATCATTTTCACCGTTTACATAATGAATATTAAGACCGTCCTTCTCCACTACATTACCTTCAATATCAACAGATTCTTCGGTTGTAGGCTGTTCGGTTGTCCGGGCTTCGTCGGGAAGCGTCTCCAGCTCATTCTCAGCTACCAATGAATTATTCGAAGATTTTGCAGACTGTGCCGCACTTCCAGACTCAGAGGACTCAGACTTAAGACTGCTCCAATCTACCGTAAGCGTAGATGAATATGTTGCCTCGGCAGCTTTATCATTTTCATTGCAGAACTGGACTCCCATTACATTACTGTTTATGTACATTGTCAAGCTGTAGGTATCAGTAATCTGATCCAGCGGAAATGTCATAGAATCAACATAATTTACTTCTTCATCTCTTACGTTAAGTGCAGTGTCATCGCTCAAAGTATATTCAGCGCTCCGGACATTTCCATTTTTATCATAATAGCCTATCGTTCCGCTTGTAACGCCTCGACTATTATCAGTAGATGACGGATTAACATCAATGAAGGTATCACAAGTGATATTATAAATAGTAACGCTGCTCTTGGTGAATTTGAGAGTCATTTTTTTATTCCCGTCACCGTCAACTGTAATCAATGAACCTATGAGCAACGGCTTACCAAACTCTACTCCCCCCATAGCGTTCACATAGCAGCTGAGCGTCGCCTCAACTTCATATGTTCCTGCCGACAGGTTGTTTACATCCAGTGCAAGAGCATTTATACAAGTTGTTGACATTATTATCATAACAACAAAAAAAGACATACATATCCTGACCGACCTTTTCACACAACTCCTTCTTTCCTGATAAACTACAGACATCAATCCAGTTAGTCTTAGCTAACCGCTTTGTAAAAATATTCGCAAAACACCATTAGGATTATATTAATCTCGGTTAGCGATAGCTAACTTATTGCGAAGAAAAAAACCGTTTACACGGCAAACTGTTTTTAACAGCTATATTATATCAAGGTTTTTCCTTTTCTTCAATACACATATTTGTTGCAGTAATGCACCGACATTCATAATCAAATGTACAATAATTAAGCGAATTAATGTATATTCGCTGAAATTAAATAATTGCTTAAATGCAACAATTTTTTCAAAATCATCATAATTAATGATTTATTCAGAAAAACCTAAATTAAAATAGTAAACATTGCTTTAGTTTCAATTTGGTTGTTGCAATCATCAAAGTATTGTATTTTTATACAAACACATCCGTGAAGCACCTGACCGACCCCGGCGCCTATATTTTCAAATTTTAATACTTCTATCGGGATTTGCAGAATATCACCGTACATCTCGGCATTATAATAAACACCATCATAGTAATATTTAACATTTTTTATTCTTTTATATGCACTTACCGAGTTTCTTATTATACAAAGCTGAACATTACCGGAGTTATTTTGTATGTTCATCACACAAGGATGAATGAAACAATTATTTGACGAGGAAATATTATTGCCGTGTTTAAAATTTTCACGATACATAATAAACGGAAATCTATACTCGCCGTCACTGAACATTTTTGTGAGCAAAGCACCGCCAAAACACTTGCTTTCACCCAATTCAGTCTTAACACGGTAACGCTCCTCGGTATCCCGTATTGCTGTCATAGTCTGCTCAGAGCAGTATAAAGCCCAATATATTGCATCTCTTTTTGCATTCTCCATATCAACGCCTTCGTACATCAAATCGCTGACAGCAGTTCTTATTCTTTCTGAATATCGCTCTGCTTCTTCTCTGCCCTTATTCGTAAGGAAAGGATGCCTGCTGTTACTTTTATCAATAAGACCTTCACCTTCAAGTGTTGAAATCATACGGCTGACAGTATATCTTTCCTCGCAAAGAGTTTTTGACAACCCCGTAACAGTGCAACCATCATCCGCCTGTAAAAAACAAAGCAATATTCTCAGTTTTAATATATCCGAAGTTTCAGACATACATTTTCCTCCCACAGTTTTTAGAGATTTCACAGCAATCCTACATCGCGTAAATCTCCTTTTTAGTCTTAGTTAGTCTAGGCTAACTTCAATGACATCATACTCCCCCTTTTCTGATTTGTCAATCCTGATACGCAAAAAAACCGTGATGTTCACTGAACAAACACGGTTTTTTATTATTTATGCATTATTTAAATTCCAATTACTGCTTTCTGTCTGTAGTGCAAGCATATGTGCATAAATTCCTTTTTTCTTTTCAAGTTCCTCAGGATTGCCCTGTTCTGAAACGGTTCCGTCGGCAAGAACCACTATTTTATCTGCTCCGGCAACAGTTCGCATTCTATGAGCGATAACCAACACGGTTTTATCCTTGATCAATCTTGACAAAGCTGATTGAATCAGCGTTTCGTTCTCTACATCAAGAGAAGCCGTCGCTTCATCAAGCAAAATTATAGGCGCATCCTTAAGAAATGCTCTTGCAATCGAAATCCTCTGTCTTTCTCCTCCCGACAGCTCGCATCCGTTTTCACCTATCCTGCTGTTCCATTTATCGGGAAGCTTTTCGGCAAATTCATCAACATTGGCAAGCATTGCTGCTGCAAGTACTTCCTCATCTGTTGCGTCCTTTTTGCCTATTCTTATGTTTTCCATTATAGTGTTGTCAAACAATGTTACATCCTGAAAAACAATTGAGTATAAAGACATAAGCGTTTCGGGATCTATCTTGGATACATCCATACCGCCGACAGTGATTTTGCCATTGTCAATATCCCAGAATCTTGCTGCAAGACGTGATACAGTAGTTTTGCCTCCTCCTGACGGACCTACCAGTGCGGTTACCTCGCCTTGCTTTGCTGTAAATGAAACATCTTTCAGTACAGTTTCGCTGCTGTTATAAGAAAATTCAACATGATCGAATACAATATTACAGTCCTTGTTGGTAAGCTTATCATCACCGTCTTGAATAGGGTGATTGAGAATTTCATTCATACGGGAAATATTTGTACCTGCCGAAATTATAGCAGCAAGGTTTTGCAGTGAAGCTTGCAACGGATCATACAAACGTGAAACTACAAGGAGGAATACAAAGAATGTTAATATATTAAGACTTCCATCAATCAGAAGCATAGAGCCAACTAAAGCCACTGTAGCTATTCCAAGCTTCAGAATCATCTGAGCCGATACAACAAACACTGCTGTTCCAAGTTCAGATATGATTGCACGCCTTTCAACTGCCTTTATCTTTTTATCCAAACCTGCAAGATATGTTTTCTCAGCATTATTCGCCTTCAGGTCACGAACTGTTTCAATGCACTCCTGAATACCGTCGGCACATGCCATTTTTGCATCCATTTGCCTTTTATTCAGTCTCTCCTGAACCTTTGACGAAAAACCAACAATAGCAAATGCAATCGGCATTACCCACAGTGCTGCCAAAGCCATACGCCAGTCATAGAATAATAATCCTACAGCGACCAATACTGTGGAAAATATAGAACCAACCAATTCAGGAATAAAGTGTGAAAATGCTGTTTCCAGAAAGGCACAGTCAGCCATAATTGTACTGGTCAAGTCTGCAAGATCCTTTTTGCCAAAAAAGGACAGCGGAATTTTCCTAAGCTTTTCGGCAAGTGTAATACGACGAACGCCACTTTCTATGTACGTAGCAAAATATGTTGTATTGTATTGAATACCGGTTGTAAGAAAAATTAACCCTAAGGCAATCACACATCCGACGATATAAAATACGAGGCTGTTTTCATTTAATCCGCCGTTAAGCATATCATTCACAAGAAAATACAACAATACCACAGGAAACATAAAAGAAATATTTTGTAATGCACAGGCAATACAGCCCTTAATAAGATCCTTTGCCCCTTGTCTTGAAAGGGCAAATTTTCTTTGTAGTTTTTGAATCATTCCTCACACCTCCTTAGCAACTTTCCATTGAACAGAAGTCTGATAATCCTTCCACATACTTGCAAACAGTCCATTTCTTTGGCAAAGCTCATTTCGCTTGCCGTATTCCTCTATCTGACCGTTTTGCAGAACGTAGATACAATCAGCATTTGCTACAGTGGAAAGTCTATGAGCAATCATAATTACGGTTTTTCCTTTTGCTAGCTCATTAAACGCCGCCTGAACCTTGTTCTCGTTGTCAGGGTCGGCAAAGGCCGTAGCCTCGTCAAGAATAATAATCGGTGTGTTTTTCAGCATTGCACGGGCAATAGCTATGCGCTGCTGCTCTCCGCCCGAAAGATAGATTCCCCTTGCTCCGACTACAGTATTAATTCCCTTCGGAAACTTCTCAATAATATCCATACACTGTGCAGCTTTGAGAGCATTCATAACCTCATTTTCAGTTGCGTCAGGCTTACCAAGACGTACATTGTCGAGTATAGAGGCCTTAATCAGCCGGCTGTTTTGAAATACAAAAGAAACAGTATTCATCAAATCCTCTTTGCGAATATTTTTAACATCCACTCCTCCGATTTTTACACTGCCGTCCTGCACGTCAAAGAAACGAGAGATAATACCCGCCAAGGTAGATTTACCTCCGCCGGACGGTCCTACAAAAGCAACCGTCTGTCCCGATTCAACCTTAAGCGAAACATCTTTGATTACATCTGTCTTACCATCATAGCTGAATCTCACATTAGAAAGCTCTACCGAAGAATTCTTCGGCTTTTGCGATTGATTTGTTTCAGACAACGGATTAAGCTCCAATACACTGTCAATTCTCTCCAGCGCATCGGCAACAATCATTCCGTTTTCACTCATAAACATAATTTTTGTCAGTGTAATTGAAATTACAGGTGTTATGATTATATAAAAGAGAATATTAAGTAAAAACTCATTTGTCACTCCGTTTTGTGTAAAGAACAAAACACCTGCAATCAGAAAAGCAAACACACCGTTGATTGCCGTAGTGTACCATATCATCGGAGCACGAAGCTCCTTTGTGTAGGCAATAACCCATTTACCGTAGTTATCAATAGACGTTTTAAACTTCTTGAAAGAAAAAACCGTCTGTCCAAATGTTTTTACAACAGGAATACCACGAACATATTCCACTGCTTCATTAGACATAGCGTCCAGTGCGTTTTGGTATTCCTTCATCTTCTGTGCCATTTTCTTGCCTGTCATACTCATCATAATAAGAAAGCCCAGTACCACAGGAAGAAGACTCAATAGCCCCAACCGCCAATCAAATACAAACAATAAAATTAGCAATCCGAACGGTGTAGCAATGGCTCCTGCCTTATCGGGCAGCTGATGAGCAAGATAGGTTTCTGTGGCAGCACTTGACTCATTGACTATTTTACGGAGCTTTCCGCTGCCAAAACTCTCAGCAAATCCGAGCGGAAGTTTTGCTATATGATGCATAATGGTACTGCGCAAATTAGCCGCAATGCGAAATGCAGATAAGTGCGAACACATTAATGCACCAACATATATAAGCATTGACAATAATGCAAACAGAACTGCCATCCACCCGTAATGCGGCAAAGCCTCAGCATTTTCAAAATCCGGATATACCCTGAGCACCTCCTGAATAATACGCCAGATATACCAGAAAGGAACAAGTGCAATCAAAGCGCTTATTGCCGAAAGCACCCAAGAAGCATATGTCAAAAACTTATGACTTCCGGCATATTCCATCAGTCTTGATAGATTTGATTGCTTTTTCAAAGCGATCAACCTCCTTATAAATATAATTTATGATAAAGAATACGATACATCCGCCCTCATATATCCATACAATCCGGTTAGTTTTAGCTAACTAATGTGCAAAAAATTGGAGCTATTGCCCCATAATTTTCATCCAACCCGCCGTATAGAATTCACGAAGCTGCTTAATAAATATTTTTGCTCTCTCTTTAGGCATATTATGACGCAAAACTTCAAAAATCCCATCAAACATACCGCTTGCTATCATATGGGAAAGGTCCCTGTCAATATCAGGTACTCCCCTACCAAGAGATTTCAGCACCTCAATGTATCGGAAGGTATATTCAACCTCAACATCCACCATTGTATCAATAAAGTTTTCATATGGAGTTCCGTCACTGCAACAAATCAGAATTTTAAATTCATCGTAATGCTCATACATATAGTCAATCATCCAGTTTATACAATCTGCTGACTCCGTTCCCATACGATTAGGCTGCTCTTCATTAGGAAGCTCAGAAAAATTGGTCTGAGCGGTAATAAACTTGCCCATTACTGCTGCAGCATGAGGCTCTACAATAGAAGCAAAAAGCGCCTCTTTGCTGGAAAAATATCCGTAAAATGCACCTGTGGTAACACTTGCATTTTTAACTATTTGTCTTAATGACGCAGACTTAAAGCCTTTTTCCAAAAACTCCTTTTTACCTGCTCTTTTAATGCTTTCCAAAGTGCTGAGTTCTTCATGATTCATCAAATCCACCGCCTTATAACAGTGTTATATAACACCGTTATAAGAATAACACTATAATTATAAAATGTCAATACCAAAATGATACTAATTTCCAATAAAAAGCTATAAAAATTTTTGAGTAGATTTTTTATCACAAAAGTAACATATCTCCGAAAGTTGGCTTTGCAAACTTATGCAAAGCTTAAGTACAGTTTACGAAGTATGGCAGAAAATATGCGAAAATGATTTATAGTTGTCTTTATTGGATATAAATATGAAAAGCAGAAAACGAAAATCTCGAATTCTGCTTTTAATAATTTATGTATGCTTTTTTACAAGTAATTCTTCATACTTCTTAAGCCTATTGCAAGCGTTGAGGCATTGTGAAGCATTGCAGATGTTGTAGGCTGAATTACTCCTCCAAGTCCCAAAGCTATCAGGCTGCCGTTAATCCCAAGAATTTCTCTGTAATTCTTATGAATACGCTGCATCATAGCTTTGCTTAACCTTCGCAAGGTAATAAGCTCTCTGAGATTGTCTGCAGCAACAGTAATATCTGAAATTTCTCGTGCTATCTCAGCTCCGTCGCTTATTGCAATTCCTACGTCTGCCTCCGATAAAGCCGGCGAATCGTTTATTCCATCACCGACCATTACAACTACGTTGCCCATTTTTCGTTCTTTACGAACAAATCCTGCCTTGTCCTCCGGCAAAACCTCAGAGTAATATTCATCAACACCAATTTTTGCCGCAATTGCAGCCGCCGTTCGTTCGCTGTCACCGGTCATCATAACAATCTTTTTAAAGCCTTCCTTTTTCAGATTGTCGATGACCTCCTTCGCTTCTTCGCGGACAGGATCCTCTATGCATATTACAGCCGCTAAAATATTGTTAATCGCAAGATACAAATGAGAATATTCTAACGGCAGACTGTCAAATCTGCATTTGTATTCATCAAGAATTCTACAGTTTTCATCTTCAAAAACAAAATGATAGCTGCCTATTACGATGCGCTTGTCACCTATGTATGACGCAATTCCGTGCGCCACAATATAATCCACTTTTGAATGCATTTCATCGTGTACAAGATTTTTGTCACGCGCCGCCTTTACCACTGCATTTGCCATTGAATGAGGAAAATGCTCTTCAAGACACGCTGCCAGCCTGAGCAGTTCGTCGGGTGTATCAGGAATAAAAGGAATAATCTCTTTAACAGTCGGCTGAGCCTTTGTAAGAGTTCCCGTTTTATCAAAAACAATCGTTGTTGCTTCAGCCATAGCCTCAAGATACTTTCCGCCCTTAACTGTAAATCTGTATTTGTTCGCCTCACGAATTGCCGAAAGCACAGTAATCGGCATTGCAAGCTTTAAAGCGCAGGAAAAATCCACCATAAGTACAGATAATGTCTTTGTAATATTCCGTGTGAAAAGCCAGGTTAAGGCTGTTCCGAAAAATGTATAAGGCACAAGTCTGTCTGCAAGGTGCTCCGCCTTGCTTTCAACTGATGATTTAAGCTTTTCGGATTTTTCAATCATTTCAACAATCTTCTCATATCTTGTTGAACCCGAATCCGCCTTGACGCAGATTGTAAGCTCGCCCTCTTCAATTACCGTACCTGCATATACAGAGCCGTCCTTCTCTTTTTTTACGGGCAGACTTTCCCCCGTAAGTGAAGCCTGATTTACCATTGCTTCGCCATCTGTCACAATGCCGTCGAACGGGATAATATTGCCCGTATTAACTATTATTTTATCCTCCGTCTTAATATCAGACGTATTAACAAGAAGCCTCTGTCCGTTGCAGTCAACCCATACCTTGCCGACGTTCAGCGACATACTTCTTGCAAGGTCGCCCACGGATTTTTTATGAGTCCAATCCTCAAGAATTTCTCCGATTTCAAGCAAGAACATAACTGAACCTGCCGTCGCAAAGTCACTACGCAAAACTGAAACAGAAATAGCGACAGCGTCAAGCACGGGAACCTCAAGACGTCCCTTTAAAAGATAGCTGACACCCTTTTTAATGTACTTTAAGGATTTATATATAAGAACCGCCGCTCTTATGGGGAAAGGTAAAAAATACTTTCCTAAAATACGCAGCACAAGCTTTTTGACAAGTTTTTCTTTATATTGTGCATTAAGCGCCCTGCCGGAATTACTTATAACATCCTCAGAAACAGCAACGTTCTCATAGGAAAATCGCTTTAAAGCAAGTATCAAATCCTGAACACTGCCGCTGTATTCAATTGCTGTATCACAGGTTTGTTCATATACCTTCGCTTTTTTTACATAATTAAGATTTTCCAAATAATAGAGCAAAGTATCAGCCTGCCTAAAGGTCATATTCTTTTGATTCAGGTGAACACGGATTCGTCCTTTAATCTGATGCTTAATTATAAACTTCATATTACTTCCTCCGATACCTTATAAAAAGAAATGGGGCTAAAAAGCCCCATAAACATTTTATTCATCTGCTTCGGATGCTTCCGAGTTTTCATCTTCGCTCACAGAAACATCTGCGTCTTCTACTATTTTTTCAGCATCTTTTTCGGCTCTTTCCTCATTGATTTGTTTAGCCTCTGCAAGCACATCCTCAGCGTTTTCCTGAATAGTAGTCGCCGTTTTCATAACGCTGTCTTTTGCACGAAGAGCAGCAGCAGTACAATGAACATACGCTTTTTTGGCGTCTTTGCTGGAAAGAATTTTAATTCCTGCTGTACCAAAAAGAACTCCGCCTAAAAACAAACCAACCTTTGCTATACTTGAAGCTTTTAACATAATAATCCACTCCTTTATTTATGTTTATAACCTGTATAAAACACCATTGCAAAACAAAATAGTGCCGCAAATGCCCAAAAACGATGTTTCTTCATTATAAGCAACACCTTTTTAATAATTATTTGCTGTTGTAAAAAATACAACAACTCTATTTTTTTAACACAAATATGTGTATTTTTGTATATTATAACATTTTTACGCATATTGTCAATAAAATGCCAAACATTTATTACACTATTTCGATGCTATTGATGTATTTGATGTTCTTGATAATATGGTCTTTCCAGATAATTGTTCTAAAATATTGAAGGCTGCTTACTTTTGTGTTACACTTTCCCCATAAAAACTTTTCAGGATCGTACACAGTAAAAAGGAGCCGGCATCATGAAATTTTACAAACGCATTTGGGCCGTTCTGTTCGCCTTGTGCTTGTTGCTGGGCATTCTGTCCGGATGTGGAGCCTCCCAGGGCACACCTTCCGCCCCTGACCAACCGGCAGAAGTCTCCACATCTAATGAGGCTTTGGCGGAAAATTTGCCGGAGCTTGACGAGGAGTTACAGCGAGCCGAAGAGGCTGGGTTTCTGCCGGAAACCAT
>CAYQXN010000019.1:0-23689 GCA_964421585.1 uncultured Ruminococcus sp.
GCATGAGGATGCAAAATACTTCAACCTCTATGTATGGTTCGAGGGTCAGGATGCTCAGTGTATCGACAGCAATGCTGGTGCTATTGTTTCTGACATCAACTTCTCAGTAACTGGTGACACAGTTGTAACTACTGACTAATTTGTAGATTATATAATAACTACATATTAAGTTTTTAATTTAAACCCAATGATTGGAGACCCCTGCAATGAAAAAAACTCTGAAAAGAATACTCAATGTGATTGTTGACATTGTCGTAGTGTTGATACTTATTGTATCCTTACTCGTAGTAGTGTTATCACTCACATCAAAATCTTCAGGGGTTCCCAATCTCTTCGGATATGCTCCGCTCAGCGTTCAGTCAAACTCAATGGAAGACACCTTCAATGTAGGTGACCTGCTCATAAGTGAAGTCACAGATGACCCGTCTTATGAGTATGAGGTAGGCGATATTGTTACCTTTCCAATTGAAATTAACGGTGAATCTGTTCTCAACACCCACAGAATTGTAGATGTTATTGCAGATGAAAACATCACCTACTATCAAACGCAGGGCGACAACAAGCAAACAAATCCGGAACCCGACGCAGACCTGCAAACCTCGTACACAATTGTTGCGAAGTACTCGGGTACCAAGATTTCAGGCGTCGGAAGTGTACTGACCTTTATCAGAACCCAGCTCGGATTCTTTCTGTGTGTTCTTTTGCCTATGATTATCTTCTTTGTTTATGAAGCTGTCAGGGTAATTATGAATCTGGTGGCATACAGCAAGGAAAAGGCGCTTTCGGAAGCCAAACTGGCTGTAGATAACGCCGAACTCACAGATGAGCAGAAGAAAAGGGCAATTGAGGAGTATCTTGCCTCAGTTGGCAAAAATGCGGAAGATGAGTCTGAGGTACAAACACCTGCCGATGGCAATAATTCCGACAATGGCTAAGATAAAGCCACAATTTACAAACATTTGTCCCTATTGCATAATAGGAGTATTTAGTAACGTACATATTTGTTTTCCGTCATAACGGCGGAAAACAAATATAGTGTTGCAAAAGTTAGATTACTAACGTGCGCTTGCGCTCAAACGGCGCACTATGACGTGTATCTCTGATATTGCAAAATCCATTATGTCGGAGAAGAGTATGAGTAGATTTTTTTAAGGAGACGAAGTACCGTGGATACAGTATTTAAATTTCTGTTTGAGTTTCTCGGTCAGTTTTTTGGCTCACTGTGGTCAATAATAACAGGCTTATTCGGCGGAATAGGAGGAGCATTTGACTTCCCTGCCTATATCAATATCATCAATGCCTATACCACTGAGCTGGGAGGACTTGCCTGGGGTATTGCTATCCTCGCAATAATATTGCTTGTCGCATTTCTTGTTTTATGCGTATGGCTCATTGTCGTCGCTGTAAAAAAGTTTATTCGTTCTCACCGCAGAAGAAAGGATACAGACTCACTTGTTAAGGAGGTTAATGCCCTCAACAAAGAAGTTATGCGGCTCAATCTGGAAAAAGATAAAATCCTTTCTATGAAGGTTTCTCAGATTGGTCTTAATCCAAACGAAATTGCCGAGCTTACAGGCGAAGAGCTTGAAGCACTTAATAACGGCGAAGAAGAGGATACGGGTTCACGTTTCTACAAGCTTTCCGAAATTGATGACATTTGGCAGGATTACATTCCTCCTGTTTACGATAATGACATTACACTTCCTGAATTTTGTGAACGTTTCCGTAATTTTGCTTGTTCACAGCTCGGACTTTACTACGATATCAAAATTATCCGTCTCTTTGTGGCTGCTTTTGCCTCAACAAGACTTATTATCCTACAGGGTATTTCAGGTACAGGTAAAACGTCGCTTCCTTATGCTTTTGGTAAGTTCGTAAGCAATCCTGCTGTTATTGCCTCTGTACAGCCTTCATGGCGTGACAGAAGTGAGCTTTTCGGATATTTCAATGAATTTACTAAGAAATTTAATGAGTCAGAATTGCTTCGTGCAATGTACGAGGCTTCATACAACGATAATGTTTATGCAGTAATCCTCGACGAAATGAATATCGCACGTGTTGAGTATTACTTTGCAGAGATGCTTTCAATTCTTGAAATGCCTTCAAGAGATGAGTGGGTTGTTGACATAGTTCCCAATGCCTGGGACAGCGACCCTAAGCATATTAATAACGGTCAGATTAAAATTCCCGGTAATATGTGGTACATAGGTACGGCAAATAACGACGACTCTACATTTGCTATTACCGATAAGGTTTACGACCGTGCTATGCCGATTGAAATTAATACCAAGGGTGTTGCTTTTGAGGCACCGGCAACAGGTCCTGTGTACATTAACTCAACACACTTTGAGGAACTGCTCAATCAGGCTAAGGCTGAAAATATTGTTTCTGAAGATAATCTTAAGAAGCTCAATCTTCTTGACGATTATGTTATCGAGCACTTCCGTATTGCTTTTGGTAACCGTATTGTAAAGCAGCTGCGTGACTTTGTTCCTGCATATGTTGGCTGCGGCGGAACTGAGATTGACGGTCTTGACTATGTGCTTGCAAGAAAGGTGTTCAGAAAGTTTGAGTCACTCAACCTTTCTTATATCCGTGATGAAATTGACGGACTTTGCGCCTACATTGACGAGCTCTTTGGTGAAGAAAATATGAATGAATGCAAAGATTATCTGCGTATGCTCAAGAAGCTTGTATAAATCAGCAATGTAAGGGCGAACTCTGTTCGCCCTTTAGTTGATAAGACACAGCGAAATATTGCGGAGAATTAATATAGTATTGCTTGAACGTTGGTAAGGGGCGCAAATCTAATGGCAGATTTTGGCAAATATTACAGAGCTTATATGTATATGCAGGAGCTTCTGAAAAATGATTTTACTTACAATTACATAAATGAAAAGCTTAAAGACGGAGACAAGGGTGAAGATACTCTTATAGGCAACACAAGCGAAAAAGTTATTGATATGGATTGGGTTGTCGCTATGGAGGAAACGCTTCCCTATATTCAGAAGGCTATTGATGAGCAGCGCCGTTTTATTAAGCAAATTGACAATGTTGTCAGAGTTGAGCTTGCAAAGCAGGTTGGTCCTGACTCTGTAAAGCACTTAGCGCAGCACACCAACTTTATTGCTAAGGTTGAGGGAGATGTAGTTACCCCAAACAAAGTCCTCACAATTGAGCGTGAAGAAAGCTTTGCGATTTATGAGAATCGTGTGCTTATGACTCTTATACATAAGGCGCTGCTCTTTGTTGACGATAAATACTCAAAAATGAAGGATGTTCCTAACGACTCCAATCAAAAGATGAACGTTCTTCGTCATCTGGAACTTGAACAGCAGAAGGTTGATATTTCGGTTAATTTTGTAAACGAGGTTCATGAAACGCTTTCAGATGATTTGGATGTTGTAGATCTCTCCACACTGTCTGACTTTGACCGTATTCGTCGTATAAGATCTACTTTAAATGAGTTTTTGTCTACCCCTCTGATGAAAGAAATTTCAAATGAGCCTGAGGTTCGTCCGCCTATTACTCAGACGAACCTGCTCAAGAAAAATCCTAACTTTAAAAAAGCTATGGATCTTTGGAATTTCCTTGACAGCTACAAAAAAGACGGTTTTGAGCTTGTAAGTGAAGAGTATGACGGCTCTGTTTCTGATGAGGTTAAGCAGAACGTTTATTTCTCAATGAATTTTCAGCATTTTATGCTTACTCTTGCAACAAATCCTGCTCTGCGCAAAATGCTTCACGAAAAGTATGAGGAAGAAAATGCCCGTATTGCCGAGGAAGCAAACAGGCCTGAAAAAATCAGAGAGCAGGTTTGGGAGGCAAAGCTTGAGGCTCTTCGTAAGGAAGAGATGGAAATTCGCTTAAAGGAAATTCGAGAGCGCGAGAAAAAAATTCTTGAGCTTACAAGCGAAGTAAAAAATCTTAAGAATATTATTGAACAGAAAGAACAACAGATATTAACTCTCAAGGGTAGAATTTCTATGCTTGAGGATGAGGTTAATGAGCTTAAAGAAGAACTTAAGGTTACAAAGCTCAAGCTTCTTGAGGCTGAAAATAAGATTAAAGAGCTCACAGAAGAAAACGAACAGCTTAAGGCTAAAATAGCAGAGCTTGAAGCTCATATTGAAGAGCTGAATGCAACAATAGATGAGCTTAATAATAAAATTCAGGTTCTTAATGATCGTGTTCAGGTGCTTCTTCAGGAGAACGCACGTCTTGAAACTAAGGTTAAGGAACAGGAAGAAAAGATTGCCGAGCAGGCTGCACGCATAGCCGAGCTTGAAGCGCAGGTTGCTGAACAGCTTGCTACAATTGCTGCCCTTACAGAAAATATTCAAAAATGTGAGAGCAAAATTGCTGAAGATGAAAAGCAGATTGCCGATCTTACCGATAGAAACCAAACGCTCACCGATACCTTGCAGACCGAACGTCAGCAGACTAAAGAGCGTGAGGAAAAGATGAATGCTGACTTTGAGGCTAAAACTCAAGCAGCAGAAGAAAAGCACAAGGCAGAAGTAAAGGAATTTCAGAATAAGCTTGATAATGCCGAGGTTGCTCATACTGAATATGTGGCAAAGCTGAATGCCGATTTTGCTGACAAGTCTAATAAAGCTGAGCAAAAGAGAATTGCTGACCTGAATGATCAGCAGAAGAGCTTTGAACAGCAGATTGAGAAGATTAAGCAGTCAAATGCGGACGCTGCAGCTGCTGTAAATGCCAAGCATGCTTCCGAAATCAAAAAAGTTCAGAAGTCTGTTGATAAGCGTGTTGAAGAAGCTGAAAAAGCTGCTGAAAAGCGTATGCAGGCAAAAGCTAATGAGATTAGTAAGAATGCCCGTGATGAAATCCGCAAGGCTGAAAAGAAAGCAGGCGAAAAAGCTTCTGCTGCACGTGAAGAAGCGCGTGCTCTAAAGAGTTCAGCTGACCTTATCGGTCGTGACTATGCGTTTGGAAGTGTTGAAATTGTCGCAGCATATGCAGAGCAGCTTGCAACAGAAAGCACAGACAATTTGGCGGCTAAACTTATAAACACCTCTAAGACGGTCAAGTCTGTGGCATTAACAAGGAACAAAAAGGATATTATTCTCAGTCTCTATTCACCTAACGGTACAAGACTGATTAAAAAATATAAGAAAGCAGCTGATTTTACTGTTGCGTTGGATGATGCCTGCGAGCAGCTCAACGGAATTGCTGATGCTCCGGTATGCATTACATACAGCGGCGTAGATTCTGCAGTTGCCGATACATTCTTAATGGCGGTTAATAAATCTATATCCGGTAAGGCAACTGTTAAGCAAAATAAATCGCTTAAATCAAATGAAATAGTTGCAATTTACTTCAATAAGGGGTAAAATAAAAATTAGTTGAAATGCTTGTTTCGACACAAGTTTTCAAAATCAGACAAATATTTCTTTTATCAGTGAATAGTATTAAAAAGAGGTCTCCGATGAAAAAAGATACTGCGCTCAAACGTAAAACGAGCAGAATAGTTGCTAAAAATTTAATAATTCTGTTTGTACTTTTGGTAGTTGCGTTTGTCGGCGTAATGTCTTGGTTCACAAAGAGTACCAGCGCTACTGCGGACGGCATCAGTCTGGAATGTGAAGCTCCTGACGGTATAGAAATTGCGATTATGGCACCCGGAGAAACTCCTGATTCCAAGGAGAATTCCGATGATTATAAGCAAGGCACAATCAGTCTTAATAAAGATGATTATGATTTTATGGAAACACTGTATATGAGAGAGATTACAGGTGACGGAGTTGATTTCTGCAAGCCTTTGCTCACACAGACAAACGGCGTTGCCGAACCTATAACAGATTCATCCTCCGTATGGCCGGATGCGGCTGAAAATATTGATTATCTAACTTTTGATTTGTACATCAGATCAAAAACAACGCAGACAATCTCACTTTCTGAGGACACAGAGATTGCCCCTTTAAGCAAAGACTTGGGTTCGGGTACGTCTTTTTCACAAGACTGCGTTGTAGGTGCGGCACGTTTTTCTATTGTTGATACGAATGCTTCCCGAAAGCTTTTGTGGATTCCTGCACCTAACATATTCTATAACAGTGAAGACAAAACTATTGCAACCAATATTGCTGATACGTCTGCCGAATCTTATACACATACTTACTATTATTACGTAAGCAGTACAAATGAAAAAATAAAGAACAGTCTTACCTCGGATGACGGCGTGACGGTAAATACTGCGGGTGACTACACTTTGGGTGAAAAAACTCAGCTTGTTGAGCTTAAATCCAAGGACGATAACGGTTACTATGTAAACCACGTTACGTGCAATCTGTGGATTGAGGGCGAGGACGCAGAGGCAAAGCTTGCGTTTGTCGGAGGTAATTTTACTGTATCTCTGAAGCTGACCTTAAATTGAATTTAACAATGATTGGAGGTGAAACATATGAAGCTAAAGGTAATGGCAACATTTAAGTTATTGGTACATAAAAATATCAATAATAGGAATGTCAGCAGAAAAAAGCTGCTCTTATCATATGTTTCACTTTTTCTTACTTTTACTGTATTGATACTTGCTACGTTTTCCTGGTTTACAATTCAGGATACAGCAACAATAAATTCCCAGACATTTACTTTGGAGTCCGCTTCGGGCTTGCGTGTAAATGAGGGTGAATCTATCAGCAACCACATCACTTTGCAGGACATCAAGCTTGACGAAGCGTCAAGCGTTGACGGAAGAAACATTTATTTTCCTACAACAGGAACATTTGAAGAAACCCTCTCTAACATGTTCTTCCGTGAAGGCACTGCCGGAGATAAAAACGTAAGATATGTTTATAAGGATTTTACCATTAGCGGTGACTCTGACCTTACATATGTTTATATCAAAAGCTATGAAGTAAAGGTAGGCGACACCACCTATACCGGAACGACCGAGATTGAATACGATTCAAGCGGTAAGCCCGTAAATCAGGTTGAAACTCAGGAGTGTCCTGTGCGTATTGCTTTTATCACAGACAGCAGCGAAACTCCAATTGTTATTGACCCACACGCTTTGGTGGAGAACTACGTAACAAATTATGATGCTGTAAACAGCACTAATGAAGACGGTATTGCAACAACGAAAACTACCGATTACAGTCCGTTTTCTTCATACTTCTTCGGCCCTGACTGCTCGCCTGCGTTTACTCTTGTTGGCAATACTCAGGTTGACGTAACAATGGTAGTGTGGCTTGAAGGTACAGGAGAAAACTGTGACGAATATGCAGATGAAGAAATATCAATTGACATTGAGCTTGAGAGTAACTGGGAGGATATGGAGCTTGTCACCTTTATTGACGACACAATAGGTGATAATGGAGAAACAAGCGGTGATGCCGCACATTGGATTTCAGGCGGCTCAAGCATTCTTGCAATGTCATATAAAGATCCCGATTCCGGCAACTATAAAACTATTGTAATGTCACAGATTGATACTTACAAGTGGGCTGCATATCTGCCTAAAAGTGTAGAAACCGATATATTATTCTATCGTTATGACTCAAGCAAAGAAATTATTTATAATGCGTGGCGTACCGAATCGGGTGTAAACAGTCAGCTAAATTCTACTTCAGAAGGTTGGCGAGATACAAGCTTTAATAGTGGTAAGCTGCAGGAATCAAGAGTATATAACGGCGTACGCCAAACAGTTTATACAGCTATCCGAGGAAACGGATGGGGTAAGGTTACTGAAGGTCAAGACGACACGACCGAAAAACGACTTTCACCTTGTATTGGTTACTGGGGTTATACCGGTGACAGTGGAGCCGGTGACGGCGGAGATGACTCAGGCGGAGACACCAGCGATGAGTGCGTTGGTAATCTTTATTTGAATATTCCGGATTCTCTCAGTTGGCTTAGAGATGATTTGGGAGATGGCAACAGCAACTATGATATGTATGCTATATTCTACTATAACGGAAGTACATATCAGGAGAAAATGTCTTACAGCAGTGGCAGATGCTCGCTGAACTATAGCGTTGCTTACGGAACAGCTCTCAGAGGCTTTATTGCGATAAACAAGTACGATAATACCAATAAGGGAACAATTTCTCTTAAATCTACGCTCACATTTACAAAAGCTGACTATAACTATACATTTGCTCTTTCTTCCTCGAACTGGCAGGAAGCGTCACTACAATAAATGATACAGAACAGGAGGTGTCACAATGAAAAAAAGATTAAGCATTTTAAAAAATCTTTTGGCGTCAAAATCTCTGAAAGGTAAAAATTTAATACTTTCTCTTGTGGCACTTTTTGAAATTATAGCCATAATGATTGTTGCAACCTCAGCGTGGGTTGAAACAATTTCATCAATTCAGATTACGGCTACAGGCAATATTGATACAAGAACATATACAAATGCCGATATCACCGGCTCCGGCAATATTGACCTTTCATCTTATTTCAAGGCTGCCGGAGATATGCATCTTTCCTCTGCTTCAAGCGCAGACGGTGGGAACTTCTATTTTCCTGTAGTCAGCAAATCAACCTCAGGTACAACTGCAAGCACGTTCAGAGCAGGCACAATTAACGATAAGAATGTTAATTACATCAGCTTTCAGCTCAAGGTAAAAGCGTCCTCCGCTACAACCCAGTTCTACTTTAGCGGCGTGCCTACAATCAAGGTTGACGGCGAGGAAATAACAGGTAACGACATAAGAGTTGCCATAACCGACTCTAACACAACTACAATCTATTCAAATACCAATAAAACCGAATCCGTTGTATCTTCGGAATCGGGAACAGAAACCTCAACAACTGTTAATGCGTTCAGCTCTTATATTTTTAAGGATGACGGCAGTGTAACGCCTGTAATTTCTGTTAATAAAGGAGAGACTGACGTTATTACCGTTACTCTTTGGCTTCAGGACGCAGAGCGTACCTCTGAGTATGCAGGAAAAACCGTAACGGTTGAGGACTTTGAGTTGTCTCAAGGCATTGTAATGACGGACATAAGCTTTGTGGACGACACCTCTTATAATGGCGGCACAACAGGCTGGCACTATGTTGCAAACGACAGTGCAAGATTGTTTGCATATGATGCAGATAGCGGAAAGTCTTATGAGCTTACAAAGGATTCAAGCTATACAAGTACATATCTGTGGACGGGCAAAATACCGATTGGGTGGCTTGAGGACACAACAAAGACGATTTATTTCTGTCGCTGTGCGTCTTCTGAAAACTCCGTCACAAGTCTTGATGACAGCAACGTATGGGAGTATTGGGCAGCTAAGGCTTCGGACGCCGCTTCTTATGACTCAAAAACATATACGGCTTACGGCAGTACCGACTCCTCTACCAGTAAAGTTCGTTTTGGTACTTGGGGCAGTGTTATCAGATTACAGCTTGATACCGAGAATACAAGCATATTGCCTGTACCTTCTGCTGCAAACAGCGCTACCAAGATTACTATTACAAATTCAAGCGATTCATCCGTGACATCTGTAATGACTTATGTTGATGATCTCTGGCAAGCTTATATTCCAGCCAAAGACTCGTCAAGCTTCAAGTTCAGCTTTACTTACGGTTCAAGTCGTATAATTACTGCGGCTAGTCGTGATACAACAGAAACTGTTTCAAAATTTGTAGTTACTTCTGCTTCAACCGGATATTGGGATCCTCCGGCAACTGTTAAAGTTGTCAGCAACAGCAGCACCTACGGCTCAGTCAGTGCAAAGGTTGACAGCAACTACAGCGGAACAAGCGTTAAGGTAACAGCCGGCACAAGCGTTACTCTGACCGCAACTGCGAATAGCGGCTATGATTTTGTGGGCTGGTACAGCGATTCAAGCTATTCAACGCAGAAGAGCACTTCGGCTTCGTATACGGTTACAGCTCCCGCTAAGGATACAACAGTTACCTATTATGCAAAGTTCCAGATTCAGACTTTTGCCGTAAAGGCTTATGCATACACTGATGGCTCAAATAGTTCTACCGGCGGTACTGTAAAGGTTACCAATGGTTCTACCGGTGCGACATCATCTGCAACTGTAAATTATAATACCAGTGTTACATATACTGCAACAGTAAACTCGGGTTACGATTTTGAAGGTTGGTACACTGCTGCCACAGGCGGTACATTGGTATCATCAAGCGCTTCTTATACAAAGACGATTACGTCTTCTACAAATATTACTCTATATGCTAGATTTACTACCAGTGCACAGACTGTATACGTTGGAATAGCTTACTATTTAATTGATAATAATACAATTTCTGCTTCTAGTTTACAAATCCATTGGTGGAATAGTAGTACCAGTGGCGACGTTTCATTAGTATCTATGGGCACAAGTAAGTATTATTCACCCGGAAGCAGTTACTGGAGCGGTACAAAGCAAAAGTTTTATATGTATAAAGTTGAGTTACCTGCAGAAGCAACAGGTATGAAACTTCGTAATGGAAATACATGGTATGGTGGAGATACTACTATTTCGAGTTATAATACATTAATGCTGTTTGAATATGGTAATACGTATTATTCCAATGAGACAAATTACAGCAGTCTTTCTGATTCTCAATAAAATTATAAGGTGGTGAAACCATGAAAAAATCAAAAATTATACTTGTTTCAGCGCTTGCATTTGTGCTGTGCTTTATGTGTGTTACTTCCACGACTTTTTCGTGGTTTAGCCGTCCGCAAACCAAGACCGGCGACACTTTGATATGGGATAATATGGAATACAGCGCTTCTGACGGTCAGAATATTTCTATAACAACTTATGCCTCAAACGATGACGGCGAGACTTATGACGAAAGCACACCTATTACGTCTTTCTCCGAAACAAGCGGAATTGCTGCCGGCGAGCGCAAGTATTACCGCACCGATATCACCAATACAGGCGATGCAGCACAGAATGTTTCTCTATATCTGTCGACGCTGGAATTTCCTACCACATCCACAAAGGCAACATTTTATTTGGGTGTAAACGGACCTGTAAAGACCTATAAATCATATGGACCGAACAGCAGCAGTGATGACAGTAGCTATAGCTCAGCATCTTCCTCCACTATGCGAGTTTATTTCCAGCCTAAAAGTTCACTTATGTCAGAACCTGATGTAAATTGGAAAGGTAAAAATTACTATGTATGCTATGGTACAGATGTTGATGGTTCAGATCATAATTATCTTGCGCTGTCTGAAACGCCTGAAAGCGGAACATATTATGCAGACATACCGGTTTCCGCAACTCAGCTGTTTTTCTCTGTACAGGATTGGACGGCTTCTTATCAAAGAACTCAGACATTTACCGATATAAAAGGAGACGGACAGTCACAGACAAGTAGTCTTGTATTTTACTTAACAGGCGGTTATACCGAAGGCTATGATAATGCTTATGCTGAAAAAACTTCGGCTTCCGGTGCAAATATAGTTAATTATTATAAGTCTGTAACCATTGCGGTTGGCGATACGTTCTCGGCTGCTTTAACAAACAATTCAGATTATATAGGCGGCAGTATAGCTTATACCTCCGGTAACACATCTGTATTTACTGTAAGCGGTGGTGAGATTACTGCAAATGCGGTAGGAACGGCTACATTAACTACTACGGTTACGGGTTCAAGTTATAGTGATACTATGAAGGTAACGACAACAGTAAATGTAGTAGCCGCTTCGCCGGTTACATACAGCTACACAGATGTCCCAATTGTAACTAACCTAAAAGTTGCTGCGGCAGGAACAGATGCAAACGGTATTACTAACAACACTACTGAGTCAGTTTATTGGTACATCAAGAATGATTCGGGGGCTAGCGCTCTTAAATATACTATAGATGATTTGTACCTTACGTTATAATTGAAGATTAACTATAATAAGGGTTGTTTTTACAACCCTTTTTTATTATACTTATAAATGAAAAATCTGTTTTGGAGATAAAATTGTGAAAAAACAAAAAATAAAAAACATATTACGCATTATAAAAAATATAATTTGCTGGGGAATGTTAGCCTTGTGTGTGGCAATTGTTGCAGTATTTCTGATTACACGCATAAATGGCGGCACCCCCACGGTTTTTGGTTACTCTATATATAGAGTTTCAAGCGGCAGTATGGAGCCTGAATTGATGACGGGGGATGTTATACTTAATAAAACAGTTGATGATATCAGTGCACTAAAAGTGGGGGACATTATAACTTTTGAGGGAAGCGGCGAAACTGAAGGAATGCTTATAACACACGCAATTATTGTTGCTCCCCACACAGGTGAGAACGGCTCAATTGTTTTGCAAACGAAGGGTAATGCAAATGAAGTTGCAGATGCTGAAATTACGGCGGACAGTATAAAATCTATAATGATATGTAAAATCCCTTTTCTTGATGAAGTATATACGTTTTTCCTTTCTCCTTGGGGGCTGTTGACGTTTATAGGTCTTCTTGTTTTGGTTTTCTTTGATGAGGTAATAAACATTGTCAGAATTTTGACAGGAAACGTTAATGATGAGGATCAAGAGGATATTAATAAAATCATAGAGCGTGTTCAGCGTGAAGACCTTCAGAAAAAGCCGGGAGAGAAAGACGATCAATCTCATAAATCCAAAGTAACTAAGACGGATAAAAATGTAAGGAAACAGAAGAAATCCCGGAATAAAAGTCAGGCGCATATCGGTGGCAGGAAAAATCAGAACAAACAACACAAAAAAAAGCTTAGAAAAATCCGAAAAAAGCAGCGTATTAATAATCAAAAAATAAGAAAAAAGTCAAAAAATAAAAGGGTGTAAATATGGAACACAAGAATCAAAAGATACAAAAAGGCGTATATGACAGAATATATGAAGCAGTTCTCTCAATTCCAAAAGGAAAGGTAGCCACCTATGGTCAGATTGCGGTTATGGCAGGCAACCGCGGTTATGCACGTGTTGTAGGAAATGCTCTGCACCATAATCCCGCACCTGGGATTATTCCCTGTCACAGAGTTGTCAATGCCAAGGGTAGGCTTGCTCCGCACTTTGCTTTTGGCGGTGAATCTCGCCAACAGGAGCTGCTTGAGGATGAAGGTGTTGAGGTTGAGAACGGTTTTGTAAATCTTGAAAATTATCAAATGAAATAAAGTAATATGAGTGTATAAATTAAAGTTTTTTCATTAATATGTATCAGAAAAATGTCAATATGTTCAAAACGAGTTTTTAGTAAGAAAAGGTAAAACTTAGCAGAAATATTTAAATATATTTTAACGAAGGTTTTATAGTAAACAAGATTTTAAGAGAGGTGATAGATACTTTTTTATTACGACCTAATATTAGCGTATGCCGGATTAATAAATTTTTTCTGAAGTGCAAATACTAACAATAAGAAAACAATACCTGTGTTGTTTTTTTTAGTATATTATGATATACTGTTTTAGGAGTTTTGAATTATGCGCATATTTGGCGCACAAGTACATTTAAGGTGAATATTATGGAATACAAGTTAATAGCACTGGATATTGACGGGACGTTGATGAATTCAAAAAAGCAAATTACACCCCGCACACGTTATTCTTTGTTGGAAGCACAGAAACAGGGAAAGCGAGTTATTCTCGCCTCGGGCAGGCACCCAATTGGAATTCAAACTATTGCCAGGGATTTAATGCTTGATAAATACGGCGGATTCATTATGTCATTTAACGGCGGTAAGATAATAAATTGTGAGACCGGCGAGACAGTGGTAAGCAAAAGCTTTCCGCTTGAATATTTGCCGGACATTGTCGGCGTGTTAAAGGAGTCAAATATTACTATCAATACGTATGATGATAAAAATATTATCTCTGATAAAAAGGTTAATGACTATACCTATGTTGAGCGTGATATCATAAAGACCAATATGATTACTGTTGATGATTTTATTGCCGCAATTAAATTTGATATTAATAAAATTTTACTTGCAGGCGAGCCTGACGAGATTGACAGGTACGAGGGGATTCTGTCAAAGCGTTATGACGGTTTGCTGGACATTTACAAAAGCGCTCCGTATTTTCTTGAAATTATGCCATTTGGTATATCTAAAGGCTCAATGCTTCCTTTGCTGCTTGATAAGCTTAATATTAGGCGTGAAGAACTTGCTGCATTCGGTGATAATTATAACGATATTACTATGATTGGCTATGCGGGTTTGGGAGTTGCAATGGGTAACGGCGAGGATGATGTTAAAAAGATTGCTGATTATGTATGTGAGTCAAATGATGACGACGGCATAGCCAGAACAATTGCAAAATTCATTATTAAGTGATGGCTTTTAACCAAGACGATTCTACTTAAAAAAATTTTTTTATTAGAATTCTCACATTAAAAATAAATTTTGACTGCGTTTAAAGTCGTTATTTATTCTGCGACATTTAAACGCAATTTTTTTGTAAAGATTGTCTAAATTGGGAGAGAAATATTTGGAAGTGGCATGAATAGAATAATTCCAAATAAGAAAAATATATTTCTTCGCCTATTTTATAATTATATTGTACAATTATATGTAATTAGGAGGAAAATCTATGGCAAAATTTAAAAAAGCGCTGGCTTTGGTGCTTTCTGTATGTCTTATATGCGCTATTGGTGTATTTTCGGTTAATGCAGCAACCGTGAGTGATGATGACATTGCAGAAGTATCAGATTCAAGCGGCATAACTGTGCACTATTATTCTGAAAATGGTACACCAAACATTTATTATTGGAACAGCCTTCCGCAAAACATTGAGACCGACTATCCCGGTCCTCAGATGACCCCTGAAGGCGATGACTACTACACCTATACCTTTAATAATGTAACAAAAATCAATTTGATGTTTGTTACAAACGGCGAGCAGTCTGCTGAGCTTACAAGAAACACAGGCGAGTGGTGGTATAAGAACGGCCGCTGGTACAGTCATGACCCGAGTGATCTTGATGATTGGTCACGTACGGATATGCGTGAGGATTCAATATATTTTGTAATTACTACTCGATTCTATGACGGTGACACAGGCAACAACGTACACTGCTGGGATGATTCAACAGCAAATAACCCTGATTCCGACCCGGCTTGGAGAGGTGACTTTAAAGGTCTTATTGAAAAGCTTGATTACATAAAGGCTTTAGGATTTTCTGCAATTTGGATTACTCCTGTTGTAACAAATGCGTCGGGTTATGATTATCACGGCTATCATGCATTTGACTTTTCAACTGTTGATGTTCGTTATGAGAGCAGCGATGCTACATTCCAGGATTTGATTGACGCAGTTCACGAAAAGGGTATGAAAATTATTCAGGACGTTGTATGGAATCATACAGGTAACTTTGGTGAAGCAACTCTTGCACCTATGTTTACTAAAGAGTATGACACTATTGAAGATTTAGCATCAGTTGATTGTATGGTGCCTATCGCTGATTCTGATTTTGCGAATACTTTCCCGAATTATTCCAGTTTGGATGCAAATTCACAGTATGATGCAAGATTAAATATAATGAAAGATACAGGTAAATTGGATTCCGGTTCTCATGATACTGATAATTATTATCATCACGAGTCGTCTCTTTCCTGGGGCTCGTATACAGAGCAGGCAGGTCAGATTGCCGGAGACTGCGTTGACGTTAATACTGAAAATCCTGTAGTTGCAGATTACATTAATGAATCTTATCTTGAATATGCAGAGATGGGCGTTGATGCGTTCCGCCTTGATACTGAAAAGCATATCAGCAGATGGACGCTTAACAGCGCGTATTTCTCCAATTACACAAGTTTAGATAATTTCTATATCTTTGGCGAGGTATGCGCAAGAACTCACGAGCTTGTAAATGAGGGCGGTCTTTCCGATACACCGTTCTTCTACACTTGGGCAGAGACTGATTCTCCTTGGACAAGCAACTGGAGCACTACTGATTGGAGCGCTAACTATTCAAACTTTGTAAAACACTATAGCGCTTATCAGACAAACAGCATTTCTTTAACAAGTGACAATGCCTTCTTAAAAGGTATTACATATCATACTCCTGATTACAGCCAAGCAAACGGCACGGGTGTAATAGACTTTAGAATGCATTGGTCATTCTCAAATGCAAGCGAAGCTTACAGAGCAGCTAAGGAAGAGGATCAATACTTTAATGATTCAACTTGGAATGTTGTATATGTTGATTCTCACGATTATGGTCCCGACACAGATAATAGATATAGCGGAGGTACTCAATCCTGGGCTGAAAATATGGATCTTATGTTCACATTCAGAGGTATTCCTTGTATCTATTACGGTACAGAGGTTGAATTCCAGGCAGGTGCCGAAGCAGATAAGGGCACAGACGGTCCGCTTTCAACAACAGGACGTGCTTACTTTGGTGATTACATTGAAGGTACAGTAACTACAACTGATTTCAGCAAGTACACTAATGCTACAGGCACTGTAGCTTCTACACTTGCTTCTCCTCTTTCTGTACACTTGCAGCAGCTTAACGCTATCAGACGTGCAGTACCTGCTCTCCAGAAAGGTCAGTATACTGTATCAAGCACATATGTATCCAGTGGTAATATGGCTTTTGTTCGCCGTTATACTGATGGTGATACAGACAGCCTTGCTTGTGTAACTATCTCAGGCGGCGCAACATTTAAAAATCTTCCTAATGGAACATATATTGACGCTGTTACAGGCGATGTTAAAGAGGTAACAAACGGTACACTCACAGTATCTTCAATAGGTACTGCAAATATGAGAGTGTATGTTTGCTGTGCAGACGGATTTACCGGCATTAGCGGTAAAATTGGCACAAACGGTACATACCTCAAATAATACAACATAAATGTTTTCAGGACAGACCGTGAAAAGTCTGTCCTGATTTTTGTTATATCCGTCAAAATGGTAACAGATACATAGTATAATAATTAAAAAATCTTATTATATAGAAAATTGTTGGAGGGAAATGTGTCCGATTTGTAATTCCTAGTTAAACTGAGGATATATTTTATCTACCGGGAACATGGCTTTGTTATGTTGTTTCAAAAAATTTTATGAGATAGCTTCATATATGCAATTGATGATGAATTTTTAAGGCTAACTTAAACAGGAATTTCTATGTATCATCGTCAATATACGGATTTTCCAGGCGAAACTTACTCTATCTATGAAACTAAGGAGTATCTAAAAGTATCTGATACAACCTAAAACTTTTTTTCGCAATTTATCTTATAATTTATTCAAATACACCAGACTTTTGCGGAATGATACTAGTCGGCAAATAGCTGCCAAATGTTTTATATCGTTATTAATGGTGTTTAGTATTATAATTGATAAAACTTATACAAAAAGTGGGCGTAGCATTTTGCTACGCCCTAATTGCTATGTTCCTTTAATAAACAACTACATAAGTGCCGATTTTTGCCTTTGAATAAATCTTTTTGACCTTGTCGTACGGCGTATTTACACATCCGTGTGAACCGTTTCCTTTGTATGTGCTACCTCCATATTCGCTTGAGCTTCTCCAGCTTGCATCGTGAATACCACAGCCGGAATAGGTGAATGCAAGCCAATAAGATACACGGCAGGAGTATCCGGAACCTACAAGCGTTGCAGGTGACTGCCTTTGCCAGATTTTGTAAGTGCCCTTAGGCGTGTTGTGAATTCCGTCGTCATTACCGGTTACAATATCGGTTTCAACATATAGCTTGCCGTTAACATACATCCACATATGCTGTTGTTTTAGGCTTATTTCAATATATGTGGTGCCGACATTTGTGCCATATCCAAGATTTGAAACTTTCTTTGAAACTATGCTGTATGTACCGTAAACCTTTGTTTTAGCTTTGCCTACAAGCCTGTATGGCATCACCTTAAAGTAGTAGGTTTTGCCGTTAGTGAGTTTCTTTGTATTGTAAAAGGAATTTGTTGTTGATGCGAGCTTTGTATATGTTCCTGTTTTGGAGGTTGAATAGTATATATCATAGCCGTTTGCATATGTTACTGCAGACCAGCTAAGACTTACTCTCCATAGCTGTGAAGTCATAGAAACTTTTGTACTGCCAAGACCGCATACTGTTCTGAGCGTGCTGATTGCAGAGTGGTAGGTGCAGCCCGTTTCTGAATATGATCGGTATGCCCTGATTTGATAGTAATATGCGCCAGGTTTTTTTACACTCTTATCTACAAATGAGGTCGTACTTCCTCCCTTTATTGTTTTATAGAGAATATACTTGGCATTTGTTGCGTTACAAGCGCGGTAAATTTTGTAACCGTCAGCATTTGCAACCTTACTCCAGCTAAAGCTGATGTTACTTGATGAGTCCTTCAATGTAAGATTTGTAACAGCAGCAGGTTGTGTGGCTGTTTTCTTTGTTGCAGCGGTTCCCTCATATGTTTTGCCGTCTTGGGTTACATAAGCTGCAATTTGAAAGTAGTAAGGTGTATTTGCAGTAAGACCGGTAACTGTTACAGAATTTGTTGTAACGGTTTTGTATTTTGTATATTTTGTTGTTTTGTCAACATTACGGTAATAGATTACATATCCTTTTGCACCATTTACCTTATCCCATTTAAGAGTAATTTTATTAGAGTCGGTACTTGTCTTTGTGATATTTTTTACTTTACCAACAGTTGGTGCAGGCTTAGTTGTAGGAGCGGATGTTGTGGGGGATGTTGTTGAAGCAACAGTAGCCGGTGCTGTTGTTGGAGCAGCTGTGCTAGGTTCTTCACAAGGTTCTGTAACTACTGGCTCAGGATTTTCACCGGCAGCAGTATTTTCCTCTGCATCATATTCGGTAGAGACAGCAATCTCATCTTCTGAAATTTCAGCCGCGACGGTTTCATTGCCAAGAGCGACTGCATAAGCTTGAAAATTAAATGTGAATGTTGAACCAATAATCACAATTATTGCAAGTAAGCTGCTGATAATTTTTTTTATATTCGTTTTCATTTTTTCCCTTCCCCATTTACAATTGTAATCCAAGTGATATTTTGAAACAATTCAGTTTACAGACCCATTATATACCAATGGACGAAAAACATAAAGAGTATTTATACAAAATAAAAAATTTTTTTGCATAATTTGCATAATATTACTCAGTGAATTTAAAAGTTTTTATATTTTATGAGTTTTAAATAAATAGTTTTGTAAATCAGGCATTATAGGTGTTGTTCTCAACAGCTTTTTTTACCTGACTTTTCAGTCGCTCAAAAGGTGTGTCCTTCTTATCTATGATTTCACGCGCACTGAGCTTTTTGGGAATCAGATTTGACGCTCCGAGCTGGCTGTGCATTTGCAGGGAAATATTTTCGTGCTGAATAAGAGCAAAAAGCTGAGAAAGCGAACAACATTCATCAATCGACTTTAGCAGCTGTGATTTTGTTTTTTTGCGGTATCCGTGTACTTCTGTGCCTTTCACTCTTATCACCCACCTTTCAAAGAATATTCCTCTGTTTATCAAAAAGTTTTATTATACTATGTAAAGCGCAGCAAAAAGCGTCAATATTTTCAAAAAAATGAGTTTTTTAGCACGACAAAGCAAAATTTTGAAGATATATCGTCGTATTTCAGGAAATTTTAACGCGGGAATGCCAAAAAAATATTTGTTTTGGAGCTTGCAGGTACTTTTCAGATTTGCTCTAATTAAGCATTATTTTCTATTATACTTAATCTTGGGATTATTTTCAATACAAATTTCGACTTATTTTATTTACACAGAATTAATTTTGTGTTATTCTGTTGTTATAAATTAGGGGTTATAGGGTTAAATGAAAAGTGTCAATATGTTCAAAACTAATTTTGTGCAGAAAAAATCTTACATATATACCGTCATATTTCAAGATTTTTAGCACAGGATTGCAAAAAATATACAATTTAGAGTGTATTAGGTGTTTTTTGTATGCGACCTGAATAGTTTAACTCTTTGTTGCGGACATGCTTTTCAATCGGCATTGATTTGCCGCATTATTTGAGGTCAGATACGTCTTTTAATATAAATAAACAGGGATTTAGGGGGAAAAGATGAGAAAATTTATATGCATTTTATTGATTACGGCAAGTATGGTATCTGCTGTGCTTGCAGGCTGCTCTTCCGAAAGTAGCAGTACAGACACAACAATCGCAACTTTCGCTACAGATACCACTGTAAAAACTACGGGAAACAAGATACAAATAAATGACAGCACTCTGGGAGATATATGGATTACCGAGCTTGAGGGAGTGCCTTTAAATACTTTGAACAATGACAACTTTACGTCTGACAGTACCTTTAAATATTACAGCGAAAACGGAAAAGCTGTCTCAACTGAGGGTATTGATGTGTCATCATACATCGGTGACATTGATTGGAACAAGGTTAAGGACAGCGGAATTGACTTTGTAATTGTCCGCATAGGAGGAAGAGGATATGGTGACGAAGGCGCCCTTTATACCGATGAAAGGGCAATTGAATATATTACCGAAGCTAAAGATGCCGGACTAAAGGCAGGCGGCTACTTTTTCTCTCAGGCAATTAATACCTATGAGGCTGTGGAGGAAGCAGACTATGTCAAGTCTATTCTGGGTGATATAAAACTTGATTATCCGCTTGCCTATGACTGGGAAATCATCAAAGATGATGACGCCAGAACAGATGATGTTACGGCGGCAGTAGCTACTGCCTGTGCAAGAGCATTCTGTGACAGAGTAAAAGAGCTTGGATATACGCCGATGATTTATTCACCAAGCAGAGAGCTTTACTTCAAATATGATCTCACGCAGCTTGCTGACATTGACATCTGGTATTGTGAGTATGCAAATGTTCCTACTTTTTATTATCAGTTTTCGATGTGGCAGTATTCCTCAACCGCATCAGTAGATGGTATTGAAGGCGATGTTGATCTTAATATCTGCTTTACGCAAATAGCAGATTATGATTAAAATGCTGTTGACTTATTTATAATTTAAGTGTATGATAAAAACATAGATTATGACTGACTTTTTGGGAGGTTGCTATGAAGCGTGAAGAATATATAAGCTGGGACGAATACTTTATGGGAGTTGCAATTCTTGCGTCAAAGCGCAGCAAGGATCCCAATACTCAGGTTGGTGCTTGCATAGTTGATTCTGACAATATTATTCTTTCAACAGGCTACAATGGTTTTCCCTACGGATGTTCCGATGATGACTATCCGTGGGCGCGCGAGGGAAACGATACGAAATACAGCTATGTGGTGCATGCGGAACTGAATGCCATTTTGAATGCACGAGGCAAGGACCTGAAGGGCGCTAAACTCTACGTTGACCTTTTTCCCTGCAACGAATGTGCAAAGGCTATTATACAGTCGGGAATTTCTGAGCTTGTTTACTTATATAATAAGTATCCTGATTCAGTTGCAACTCAGGCTTCTCAAAGAATGCTTAAGTCCGCGGGAATAAACTTGAGACAGCTCACAACAGATGTTGACAGCATAACACTTGACTTTAAAAGATAAAGAAACCTCTTTGGCGCATATCAGCGCAGAATTTTATATCATCTTTTTATTAAATTATTGTTTATGCAGATATTAATAATTTTGATGTAGATATTCTATAGATATTTTGGACATCCATACTGTGATAGACTTTTGGAATTTCCCATAAAATTATACGGGTAAGCATACAATAAAGTATATCAATATAGTGATATGCTTTATTTTTTTGTTATTTTTACCATAAAATAAAACAATAATATGATAAAACCTCCAAATATGTAAATTAATAAGTTAAGCTATGGAAATATGGAACAGTTTGTGATAAAATATATTAAAAATGCCTGTTTAAAAAGATTTTGTTCATTGAATAATGCGATAGGACGGTATTAATATGGATACATACAGTATGTTAGTGCAGATAATTATGGCGCTTGGCGGTCTGGGTCTGTTTCTGATAGGTATGAAAAATATGGGAGAAGGTCTTGAGCTTGCTGCGGGAAACAAGCTCAGGAATTTGCTTGAAAAAATCACCAGCAATAAGTTTATTGCAATGCTTGTGGGTGTGCTTGTTACAGGCGTTATCCAAAGCTCGTCGGCTACAGACGCTATGGTAGTTGGCTTTGCAAACGCTGGTCTGATGGAACTTAGTCAGGCAATAGGAGTTTTGTTCGGTGCAAAAATCGGTACAACGGTGACCTCGCTTCTGCTGGCTATTGACATTAAGGCCTTTGTTCCGATTTTTATTTTTATCGGTGCACTGGTAATCACATTTTGCAAAAAGAACAACCATAAGTATTACGGTCAGATTGCCGCAGGCTTTGGTATGTTGTTCCTAGGTCTTTCGCTTATGAGCGACAATCTCAAATGGATGGGTGAGAGCGAAGCTTTCTTAAGTATTGCGGATAAGCTGAGTTTTCCGCTTTTGGGACTGATAGTAGGCATAATATTTACAGGTATCATTCAAAGCTCATCTGCCTCGGTCGGAATTTTGATGGCTCTTGGTACGGCAGGCGTTATCACGGATCTTAATCAGGCTGTATTTGTTGTCTTTGGGTTCAATGTTGGTGCCTGTTCAGCTGCAATTTTGTCATCGCTCGGCGCCAACCGCACGGCAAAGCAAATTGCTTTAACGAATTTGCTTATAAGCTGTTTTGGCGCAGTTATAATGACAATTGTTGCAATATTCCTGCCGTTTACCAGCTTTATTAACTATTTATTCCCTGTTGATGCAGTAGGCATTGCCGCTCAGATTTCCGCAACACATATAATTTTCAATATTGCCATAACAGTTGTTCTTTTGCCCTGTTCGGGATTTATTATCAGGATAACAAAGCTTCTTCTTCCTGACATCAATGAAGAACGAGAAAAAATGGAAACTGTTTATCTTGATACTCGTATTCTTACAACGCCTCCTATGGCTGTTCGTCAGGTTGAGAGAGAGTGCGAACGTTTGGCAAAGCTTGCAAAAAAGAACTACCATTATGCAATGAAGGCGTTTTTTGAGGGTGATGAGCATTGCATAGAAAAGGTAACAAAGAACGAAAAAGTAATAGATTTTCTCACACACGAGATTACCCGTTATATCGTCAAAATTAACGGTCTGGACATTGTTGACAGCGACCGTAAAACAATGGGTGTTATGTACTCGGCTATACAGGATCTTGAGCGTATCGGCGACCATGCCGAGAATATTGCAGAGCATGCGTCTGAAATTATAAATGAAAAGGTTAGTTTTACAGAAGATGCTCTTGTAGAACTGCACAAGTTAGATGAGCTTGTAAGCAAGCTGATTGATTACAGTCTGACAATGTTTAATTCACAACAGGTTGACTATAAACTTGCAAAGACTGTAATTGAAACTGAAAGCTCGATTGACAGTCACGTGAAGATTTATAAATACAATCATATAACGAGAATGAACGAGGGAAGATGCAGTGCAGAAAACGGCACAATTTTCCTTGATATGCTTACAACGCTTGAAAGGGTAGGAGATCACGCAAACAATGTTGCTTTTTCTATTCCACGCAATAAGTTGGGAATGTCTTTGCATCTTAAATAATTAATTCATAAAGTTTAATCATAAAGTATCGGACGCTGTCTGAAAACTCAAAACAACTGTTTGTTTATACTAGGGCTCATTCAATAATTAGCGGAATGCGTCAGCATTTCTGTGCTTTTTACTTGAACGTGCCCTATCTTAGTGAAATATTCGGTCGTTTTCTGTTTTCAGATGCACACCGGTAAAAAAACGGCGGTTAAAAAATCGTCGTTTTTTTGTTTGTATGACGGGCATATCAATGCTCTGTGGTGAAAATCCACCGAGGCGTAGTT
>CAYQXN010000020.1:0-23436 GCA_964421585.1 uncultured Ruminococcus sp.
CTTTTAAAGAAGAAAGAGCCGAAACTTTGTTTAAATCTTTTGTCAATATTTAATAACTATAACTCATATAGTAAAGAGAAATTTAAAGTTTCTTATATTAATTCGCAAGAAGCAATTAAAATTTCTCTGCTTGAAATATCCTCCAAAAAAGATAAAATTGATTAAAATATTGAAAAATAATTCATTAAAAGACTTTATCCCGACCTTTTTATGGTGTATAATAGACTTGGACTATTATATGGGCAGCATGTACATCATAATTGTACGTTAATGCCTGAGCGTGAATAATATTTATAAAAGGCGGTGAATTTATGTCTGTTGAATTTTCTGTACCTCTGTCAAAAATAGTTGATGATTTGCATCTTAACAAGGTTTTTATTCCCGATAATTATGAGAGCATCAAAATCAGCAATGCTGAAATCAACCGTCCGGGTCTTGAATTGACCGGGTATTTTGAGTTTTTTGACAACAGACTTATTCAAGTGCTTGGAAATACCGAATTTTCATACCTTGGTCGTTTTGGTGTTGAAGCACAGAAAATGGTTATTGATTCAATTTTCAGCTTTGGTCCTCCGGCGGTAATCATTTGCCGAAGTATTGAACCGTCAAATGTTATAATGGAAAGTGCAAGACTCCACAATGTGGCAATTCTGAGCACAAGTGAAAGCACCTCAGATTTGACAGCTTCTGTTGTTCATTACCTTAACAGAGAGCTTGCTCCCCGCATTACACGTCACGGTGTGCTTGTTGAGGTTTACGGTGAAGGCTGTCTTCTGACAGGTGACAGCGGTGTAGGTAAGAGTGAAACTGCAATAGAGCTTATCAAGAGAGGACATCGTCTTGTGGCTGACGACGCAGTTGAAATTCGAAGAACTTCATCAAATACCTTAACCGGTCAGTCACCTGCGAATATTCGTCACTTTATTGAGCTTAGGGGCATCGGTATTATAAACGCACGTCAGCTGTTCGGTATGGGCGCCGTAAAGCTTCAGGAAAAGATTGATCTTGTGCTTAATCTTGAGCTTTGGGACAGTACTAAGGTTTATGACCGTATGGGTCTTGATAATGAGTTTATGAAGATTCTGGGAATTGAGGTGCCGACGCTTACGATTCCTGTAAAGCCCGGACGTAACCTTGCGGTTATCATTGAGGTTGCGGCTATGAATAACAGGCAGAAGAAAATGGGCTATAATGCTGCTAAGGACCTTCTTTCCAGTCTTGGTATGGATATGGACGATATGGGAGAAACCCCAAAGGTGGTAATTGACAAGTGGGAGTAGAATATAAAATGAGGCTTGTCGCTGATTTGCACACTCATTCAATTGCATCTGTTCACGCATATGCTACTATTACCGAGATGGTTACAGAGGCGTCGAAGCTCGGACTTTTTGCAATTGCAATAACCGATCATTCACACATACCTCAGCGGCAGTATTTTGACTCACTTGTTCTTATACCTGAATATTTCAAGGGCGTAAGGGTACTTAGGGGGATAGAAGCAAACGTGTGCGACTACAGCGGTAATATTGATGTTGATGAAAAGCTACAGGATAAGCTTGATTTGATTGTAGCATCAATTCACAGCGGCACAATTGACGGTGAGCCGAGCGTTGAGAAGTGTACGGAAGCGTATCTTGGACTTGCAAAGAATAAAAATATAAATGTAATCGGACACAGCGGCTCAGAATATTTTAGGTACGATTATGAACGGGTGATTCCCGAATTTGCAAAAGCGGGAAAACTGATTGAGATAAACGATTCAGCTTTCAGGTATCATAAGGAATATAAAGGGAACTGTATTAAAATTGCTCAGTTGTGCAAAAAGTACGGTGCACGAATCTGTGTTAATACCGACGCACATTTTACCAATACGCTCGGCAGAGCGTATGACGCACTTGAGGCATTAAAGGATATTGACTTCCCGGAAAGTCTGATAGTGAACACAAATAAACAAAGCCTGAAGGCATATTTTGACGAAAATCATATATCTTATTAATATATTTATTTTATTTGAATTAATACCAATATCCAATAAGAATATCTATAAATTCAATTGTAATACTTATAGCTTTTTATTGGGAATTAGTATAAAATCGGGGGTAATTATGGATACAGCCAAAATATATAATCTTGCAAAAATTCTTGGTTGTGACGCAAGGAAGGATGAGCCTATGAGCAGGCATACTACCTTCAAAATCGGCGGTAATGCCGGAACGTACATAAAGGTGGGCAATCTAAGCAAGCTCAGTGCAATTGTCAGGGAATGTGCGTCGTCCGAAATTGATTATATGATAATTGGCAATGGCAGTAATCTTCTTGTGAGCGACGAGGGAATTGATAAGGTTGTAATTCGCCTTGACGGTGAATTAAGACAGATTGCTCTGCTTGATGATACAACGATTTATTGCGGAGCAGGGGCTTCTCTCGCCGCATTATGCAAGTTTGCACTCAAAAACGGATTGTCTGGACTTGAGTTTGCATGGGGAATTCCGGGTACTGTTGGCGGAGCCGTATTTATGAATGCAGGCGCTTACGGCGGAGAGATGAAAGACGTAGTTTATTCTGTATCTCATATTTCACAATGCGGTGAAATCGGCAGAATTGAAAGGGATAAGCTTCAATTTGGTTACAGAAAGAGTATATATCGCAGCAACAACTGCATTATAACCGGTGTTATTCTTAAGCTTAAAAAGGCTGTACAGACCGACATACAGTCACTGATGGATGATTATCTTCAGCGCAGAAGCAGCAAACAGCCGCTTGAGTTTCCAAGTGCAGGCAGTGTTTTTAAGCGTCCTGAGGGAGCGTTTGCAGGTGCGCTGATTGAACAGTGCGGGCTTAAGGGGAAAACTGTCGGCGGAGCACAGATATCCGAAAAGCACGCCGGCTTTATTATTAACAGGTCAAATGCCACAGCGGAGGATGTCAAGGGGCTTGTAAAAGAAATTCAACACACCGTAAAGTCTGAAACAGGATATGACCTTGAATGTGAACTTATAATTCTTTGACGGGATTATAATGTCGGGTGAATTTATAGAACAAGGAGGGTTAATATGGAATTTGTGATTTTGACGGGAATGTCAGGTGCAGGAAAAACAAGTGCGCTTCACGTTCTTGAGGACATAGGATATTACTGTGTTGATAATATTCCGTCGTCACTTCTTTCAACGCTATATATGCTCTGCTTGAAATCTGATGACAGAATGATGAAGCGAGTTGCAGTGGTTGTCGATGTGAGAGGTACTGAAAATTTTGAGAAAATGTATTCTGATATAAGCACGTTCAAAGACGGTCACGATGATGTCAGTGTATTGTTTTTTGATGCAAAGGTTGATTGTCTTATTCTTCGATACAAAGAGACGCGCCGCAGACATCCTCTTGCCGAACGACTTAAGGACGGCTCTGTAACAGAGGCAGTTGAATTTGAAAAGGCGCTTTATCTGCCGATAAAGACTATTGCAGACTACAATATTGATACCACATATATGTCAAATAAGCAGCTCATTGAGCGCGTAAAGTCAATGTTTATGGACGATACTTCAAAGAGTTTGACGCTTACTTTTATGTCATTTGGCTTTAAATACGGGATTCCGCTTGAGGCAGACCTGATTATTGATGTGCGCTGTTTGCCGAATCCATACTACATTCCTGAGCTCAAACCGCTTACAGGGCTTGATGAAGCGGTACGTGCATATGTGCTCAAAAGTGAAGATACAAAGGAATTTATCAGACTTACCCTTAATTTGCTCGATTTTTCAGTTCCGCTATATCTTAAGGAGGGGAAGAGCGAGCTTGTTGTAGGAATCGGCTGTACGGGAGGAAAGCACAGAAGCGTTACTGTTGCACGACAGCTGGACGAGCATTTTATTCAAAAGGGTTATAAATGCATTATTCAACACAGGGATGTTGCAAAGTAAAGGAGAACATTGTGTCGTTTTCTTCAAATATAAAGAAAGAGCTTTGCCTTAGTGAAAGCTTTGACAGAGAGAGTCTTAAGGCAGAGCTATACGGAATGTTGCTGTTCGGCAAAACTTTTTCGGACAGCAAAATTGTTTTTAAAACGGAAAATATCTATGCCTGCAAGCGAATCACGCTTTTGCTGCAAAATCTGTATATGCCTATAATAGAGAAACAGACCGATTTGCGCACTAAAAATACAGATAAACATCTTTATAAGATAATTGTTGTTGATTCAGATGAGTGTAAAAAGATTTTTGATGATTTTGGTCATTCAAGCTCTCAGGTCACACTAAGAGTAAACAGGGCAAATCTAAGCTCTGATGAGCTTGCAGCCTCATTTATACGCGGCGTTTTTCTCGGCTGCGGCTCCGTTTCCGACCCGAACAAGAGTTACCACGCTGAATTTTGTGTCCCGTTCAAAAATCTATCGGCAGATTTATGCAAGCTGCTTTCAGAGATTACAGAATGTGGTCTTACTCCCAAAACGGTCACAAGAAACGGAAACTATGTTGTATATTTTAAGGGTAGCGAGCAGATTTGCGATTTACTTACATATATCGGCGCGCCTCACAGCGCAATGGAGATTATGGGTACTAAGGCGTTCAAGCAGGTTCGAAATAATGTCAACCGCCGCATAAACAGCGAGGTTGCAAATATCGGAAAAATTGCTTCGGCTTCGGCAAGACAGATTGAAGCTATTAAATATATTCAGAGGATGCAAGGACTTGAAACTCTGCCGGAAGATTTGCGTGAGATTGCATATCTCAGACTTGAGAATCCCGAAATGTCCTTGCGTGATTTAGGGCAGAACCTTGTTCCGCCAATCAGCAGAAGCGGAGCAAATCACAGAATTCAGAGACTTATGGAATATGTACAGAACGGAGGTATATAATGAGCGGTGGAATGACATTTGAAGAGGCAAACAAAAGGCTTGAAGAAACCGTAGAAAAGATGGAAAAAGGCAATCTTACCTTGCAGCAAAGTGTAGAGGAGTATGCCGTGGCGTGCGAACTGCTTGCATACTGTATGAAGGAGCTTGAAACCTGTAAGGGCGAAATAATTGATATAAATGAAAGAATACAGCGGCTAAGAAACGGTGAGGGAGAAATCAATGCTTGATTATCTTAAGATGACGGAAAAGGGGCTTGAGGAATATTTGCCCTCAAAGGATTGCAGTGAAAAAAGGCTTATTGAGGCCATGGAATACAGCCTTGCCGCAGGCGGCAAGCGTGTGCGCCCCCGTCTTGTGTTTGAATTCAATTCTCTTTGCAACGGTGACGCGGCTTGTGCAGTGCCGTTTGCGTGTGCCGTTGAAATGATACACACATATTCGCTTATACACGACGATTTACCGTGTATGGATGATGATGACCTTCGCCGCGGAAAGCCTTCAAATCACAAGGTCTTCGGCGAGGATATTGCACTTCTTGCAGGAGACGCACTGCTTACTCTTGCATTCGAGGTTATTACAAGCGACAAGGCAGTTGCCTCTGCGGGCGATAAGGCGTGCCGACGGGGTGCAAATCTTCTTGCAAAATATGCCGGCGCCGCAGGTATGGTTGGGGGACAGGTTATCGATTTGATAAACGAAAATACTAACGCCCCTATTGAGGTGCTCAGAGAAATGGACTACAAAAAAACAGCCTGTCTTATCAAGGCTGCCTGTGAGCTTGGCGCAGTGTCGGCAGGTGCTGCGGAACAGCAGATTAAAGCGGCTTCGCAATATGGCGAATGTATCGGAATTGCCTTTCAGATTAAGGACGACATCCTTGATATTATTTCAACAGATGATGAGCTTGGCAAGCCCGTTGGAAGCGACTGCGAAAATAACAAATCAACCTATGTTTCTCTGCTGGGTTTGGCGGAGTGCGGCAGACTTGTAAGCCTGCTTACGGAAAAGGCTGTTGCTGCGCTTGAATACTTTAACGGTGATACTGCGGCTCTTAAGCGCTTTGCTTATGAGCTTGCCGAGAGAACTAAATAATACCCGGTGTTGTCTGAAAATTCAAAATAACTGTATATTTTGTTAATATTGGCGGTTGCTCAGCCGAAAACGCTTAAAATGATTAGCGTTTATGTGTTTTTTTACTCAACTCATCTCGTTTTAATGAAATATTCGGCCATTTTTTTACTTTCGGATGTACACCGATATTCAATATAAAATCTGCAAATCTTTTTTGCGTATTTTTAGATATAACTTATATTTTAACAGGATAGGAATTTGCTATGGGTGAGTATAAATTACTGCCGAAAATTAAATCACCTGCCGATGTAAAACGACTTGACGAGAAACAGCTTCCTGAGCTGTGTACTGAAATCAGAGAAAAGCTGGTTGAGACAGTCTCGGTCAACGGAGGACATTTGTCTCCTAATCTCGGCGTGGTTGAGCTGACTGTCGCTTTGCACAGAAGCTTTAATTTTCCTAAGGACAGTATAGTGTGGGATGTTGGTCATCAAAGCTATACCCACAAGCTTCTCACGGGAAGATATTCACAATTTGATACTTTGCGTTTAAAAAACGGTATTTCAGGCTTTCCAAAGCGTAATGAGAGCAGGTATGATGACTTTAACACAGGTCACAGCAGCACGTCAATTTCCGCCGCCTTCGGAATTGCAAATGCCAAGCTTTTAAGCGGCGATCAAAGCCACACTATTGCAGTTATCGGCGACGGCTCGTTTACAGGCGGACTGGCTTTTGAGGCTATGAATAACGCCGGCAGATTCAATAAGAATTTTATCGTTGTTCTAAACGACAACAAGATGTCAATCTCAAAGAATGTGGGAGCGTTTCCAAGGTATCTTACATCTGTTCGCATTCGTCCTTGGTATATGCGCGTGAAGAGTGTGACCGAAAAGTTGCTCTCAAAAATTCCTTTGGTCGGCAAGCCTATAAAGGTATTTTTGCGCAGGGGTAAATCAAGAATCAAAAATATGGTCTATAAGAACACTCTTTTTGATTGCTTCGGATTTACTTATCTTGGTCCGATTGACGGGCATAATATTGAGGAACTTGAGAACTTTTTTACTGCTGCCAAAAAGATTAATTCTCCCGTTATAATCCACGTTGTCACCAAAAAGGGCAAGGGCTACCAGCCTGCCGAAGACAAACCGGGAGAATTTCACGGCATAGTTAAGTTTGACATAGATTCAGGCGAACCTATCTCAAGCCACAAAGGTTTTTCGGCTGAATTCGGCAAAGCAATATGCGAGCTTGCAGATAAGGACAAAAAAATATGTGCAATCACTGCTGCAATGGCTCAGGGAACGGGTCTCAGTGATTTTTCAAAGCAATATAAAGAACGCTTTTTTGATGTGGGTATAGCAGAGGAGCATGCAGTTACCTTTGGCTGCGGACTCGCTTCAAAGGGAATGCGCCCTGTCTTTGCAGTTTATTCAACTTTTTTGCAGCGTGCCTATGACCAGCTCATTCACGATTCGGCACTCGGCAAGCTGCATCTCACGCTTGCGGTAGATCGCGCAGGAATTGTCGGAAGTGACGGTGAAACTCATCAGGGCGTGTTTGACGTTTCAATTCTAAACACAATTCCGAACACTACAATTTTTTCACCTGCCTATTTTTTTGGCTTGCGTACTTCTCTTTCAACTGCAATTTATATATGCGACAGTCTTGCGGTTGTGCGCTATCCCCGTGGAGGCGAGCTTTATAAGCCTGATGATTTTGGTGAGGAAAGCATAGATTACAATATTTACGGCAATAAAAACTGCAAGAATCTGCTTGTAACCTATGGCAGACTTTTTTCGTATGCTTGTAAGGCTAAGGAAAAGCTTGCTGAGTTGGGAATTGATGTGTGTATTCTTAAGCTTTGCCGAATTAAGCCAATTAATACGGAAGCGGTTGAGTTTGCGTCCTGCTTCAAAAACGTATGGTTCTTTGAGGAGGGTATCAAAAACGGCGGAATTGCACGCAATTTTTCCGATTTGCTTGTTGTAACCAACTTCAAGGGCAATTACCGCATTAAAGCTATTAATGATAAATTTGTAAAGCAGATGTCTGTGTCTGAGGCTTTGCATATGCTGAAGCTGGATGATGAGGGAATGGTGAATGTGATTTCCGAGGATATAAAGGAATTTGATTGATATATGAAAAAAAGATTAGATATACTTGTTTATGAAAAGGGATTTACCGACAGCCGTGAAAAGGCAAAGGCTATTATTATGGCAGGTCAGGTATATGTTGATAATCAAAAGGCGGACAAGTGCGGAACCTCGTATGATGAAAATGCAGATATTGAGGTTAGAGGCTGCGTGCAGAAGTACGTAAGCCGAGGCGGACTAAAGCTTGAAAAGGCAATCAACAATTTTGATTTCAGCTTAAAAGACAAGATAACAATGGATATAGGTGCTTCTACAGGCGGCTTTACCGATTGTATGCTTCAGAACGGAGCGAAAAAAGTTTATTCAATTGATGTAGGATACGGTCAGCTTGCATGGCAGCTGAGAAATGATGACAGAGTGGTGAATCTTGAACGCACCAATATGCGTAAGGTTACTCGTGAGCAGGTGCCTGACGAGATTGATTTCTTCTCCGTTGACGTTTCTTTTATTTCACTAAAGCTTATTCTTCCTGTTGCACGTCAGCTTATGGCTGATGAGGCTCAGGCTGTGTGTCTTATCAAGCCGCAGTTTGAAGCAGGCAGAGAAAAGGTGGGCAAAAAGGGCGTTGTGCGTGATCCTGCCGTACATATTGAGGTTGTTCGGAATATTTTTGATTTCTGCCTTGAAAACGGCTTTGATGTGCTGAACCTTGATTTTTCACCCATAAAAGGGCCCGAAGGCAATATTGAGTATCTTATACATATCCGCAAAAGTGACAATCCGAAATCATACGCCGATATAACACCGCAGCAGCTTGTTGAAGGCTCTCACAATACACTTGATAAGTGATTTTAACGGGAAAGATTGATGCTTTATGAAAACAGCCGTAGTTGTAAATCTGTCAAAAGAGGCAGCGGTTACCTGTGCAAGAGAAATTGCAATACTTATGCTCTCCGGCAATGCAGAGGTATCTATGTTGTCAGAATGTAAGCCATATTTCAAGGGCATACATATTTCATATTTTGATACAATTGAAGAGCTTATCAGCTATGCTGATATTGCCATAACCGTGGGCGGGGACGGAACAATCATACATTCCGCAAAACATTCAGCAAGGCTTGACAAACCGCTTATTGGTGTAAATGTAGGCAGACTTGGCTTTGCCGCTGATGTTGAACCAAATGAAATTGACTGTCTGCTGAGAATTCTTGACGGAAACTATTACACCGAGAACAGAATTCTGCTTGATGTTGAGGTAATAAAGAACGGCGGCTCCGAACATTACCTTGCGGTTAATGATGCAATAATTGCGCGCGGTCAGTTTTCAAAGATAATTGACCTTAAGCTTTCGCTTGACGGAGAAAAAATTGCAAAATACAGAGCGGACGGGTTGCTGTTTTCAACTCCAACAGGTTCAACTGCGTATTCACTGTCTGCAGGAGGTCCGATTCTTGCTCCGCAGATGGAGTGTGTTCTTATGACGCCTGTATGTCCGCACTCTCTTTTTTCACGTTCTGTGTTGTTCAGCGGTGATTCTGAGCTTGCTGTCGAGGTGGACATTCCATCTGAGTGTTGTTGTGTGCTGACGATTGACGGTGAAGAAAATATAGATATTCTTACAGACGATAAGGTTATTATCAGAAGGTCTGATGTTAAACTAAAGCTCTTGTCAATGAACAAACGTAATTTCTATAAACGACTTAATGAAAAACTGAAAGAGAGGGAAGTTTGATGAAGTCTGGACGACACGCAAGAATTCTTGATATAATAGCGCAGCAGCCGATAGAAACTCAGGATGAACTGCTTACTATTCTCAAGTCAGAGGGTTATAAGGCTACTCAGGCAACAATTTCCCGTGATATAAAGGATTTGCGTCTGGTAAAGACGCTTGGCAGCGACGGAAAGTATCGCTATCTTCCTGCCGATAATAATTTAATTAATGCGCCGTCAGGCATTCCCTCAATGTTCAATACTGCCGTAAGGTCAATTGATAATGCAGAGAACCTTGTGGTAATCAGAACTCTCAGCGGTATGGCTCAGGCGGTTTGTGCGTCGCTTGATTTACTAAATTACGGCTCAATTGTGGGTACAATTGCCGGTGACGATACAATTTTTATTGCGTGCCGCAACTCTGAGCTGGCTTTCAGTCTTTCAAATGAACTTAAAAGAACATCGCATAAACAAGGATGATTTGATATGCTACAGACTCTATATATTGAAAATATTGCCGTAATTGAAAAGACCTCCATCGATTTTAACAGCGGTCTGAATGTACTGACCGGTGAGACAGGTGCGGGTAAAAGTATAATTATTGACTCGATAAATGCAATTATGGGTCAGAGAACCTCAAAGGAAATTATCCGAACGGGTGAGGACTCAGCTTTTGTGAGCGCACGGTTTGAAAATATCAACGACAATGTAAAAGAAAAGCTTGATGAGCTTGGCTTCAATGACGATGAGGGTACTTTGATTTTGCAGCGCACGCTCAGCCGGAACGGAAAGAGCAATTGCAAAATCAACGGCAGACCTGCCACTGTTTCAATGCTTAAGGAGCTTTCACAGAGTCTTATTAATATTCACGGTCAACACGAAAGCTATGAGCTTTTTTATCCCGAAACACATATTGACTACATAGACAGCTATGGCTGCTGTGAAAAACTGCTTGCTTCCTACAGTGAAAAATACAGAGAATATAAAATTCTCAGAAAGAAATTAGATGAAGCCAATTCAGATGAAAACGAGAGACTCAGAGAGATTGATTTGCTTTCTTTTCAGTCTAAGGAGCTGTTTGACGCTGATATTCAGCCGGGAGAGCAGGAGGAGCTTGAAACCGAACGAACATCTCTTATGAGCTTTGAGAAGATTTTTTCTCTTCTTAATCAGGCAAGAATGCTTTTAAACGGTGATGAAAATTCTGGCGGAGGAGTAGAATCCGTTGATTTGGCTATGAATGTAATTCAGAGAGCCGCCGATTATAATCCTGAATACGGAGAGATGTCCGATACTATTTCTGATATTTACTATAATCTTCGCGATTGTGCCGACAGCATTAATGACGCAATAGATTCGCTTGAAAGCGATCCGCAGCGTCTTGAAGATATTGAAGAACGTCTTGACCTTCTCAATCGCCTTTCGCGCAAATACAATTGTTCTTGTGACGAGCTTCCCGTACTTGCCGAAAATATGCAGGCAAGGCTTGATGAGCTTGTAAACTTTGATAAAAACAGAGACGAGCTTGAAAAGGCGTGCGGCATTGCCGAAGAAAGCGCTCTGAAAGCGGCTCAAAACCTAAGCGCTCGGAGAAAAGAGACTGCAAAGGAGTTTGCTGAAAAGGTAAGGCAGGAGATGAGCTTTCTTAATATGCCGAATGTTGTGCTTGTGCCTCAATTTGAGCAGACTGAGTTTGGTTCCAAGGGCATAGATAAGGTTGAGCTGCTCATTTCTGCAAATCCGGGTGAAACTCCCAGACCTGTTGCAAAGATAGCCTCAGGCGGCGAGCTTTCAAGAATGATGCTTGCAATCAAAACCGTATTGGCGGGTACTGATACTGTTGATACTCTAATCTTTGACGAGGTAGATACAGGCATTTCAGGCTCGGCGGCAGAAAAGGTTGGTCTTAAACTCAGAGAGGTATCGGCAGATGCTCAGGTGCTCTGTGTTACTCATCAGGCACAAATTGCAGCCCTTGCAGATTATCACTATCTTATCCGTAAGCAGATTGAGCAAGGACGTACATTTACCGATGTTACCGAGCTTGACCGCGAGGGCAGAAAGGGAGAGCTTGCACGAATTATCGGCGGTGTAAACATTACCGAGGCAGCGCTTAACCATGCCGAGGCCATGCTGCAAGAGTATGAAAACTAATTCCTGATAGGTTAGATGCTTTTAGTTTAACTAGTATTTTATTTCACCAAATTTCACCGAAGAAAGGATGCGGCATTTTGAAGCTGTGGACTGTTGCTCCGCTCAATAAGCAGGAGGCTGTTGAAATTCAAAATAAATATGAGTTGCCTGCAATAATTGCAATGCTGCTTCAGATAAGGAATATAAAAACAGAGGAGGAGATTAAGGACTTCCTTTTTAATGAGTCTGAAATAGCTTCTCCGTATGAAATTAAGGATATGGATAAAGCCGTAAGCCGAATAAGACAGGCAATTGACAATTGCGAACCAATCTGCGTTTACGGCGATTATGACGCTGACGGTGTTACCTCTACAACCCTTATGTATTCATATCTGGATACCGTGGGTGCAAATGCAATGTATTATATTCCGTCAAGAGAGAAAGAAGGCTACGGTATGAATAAAAACGCCGTTGATTTTCTCTATGACAAAGGAATAAAACTAATTATAACAGTGGATAACGGTATTGCCGCAATAGACGAGATTGCTTATGCCGCCTCACTGGGCATTGATACTGTTGTAACCGATCACCATATGCCTGTGGGTGAGCTTCCAAAGGCTTGCGCTGTTGTTGACCTTCACCGTGAGGATTGCAGCAGCAAATTCAAAAGCCTTTCAGGAGTAGGAGTAGCATTCAAGGTTATTATGGCGCTTGAGGGCGAATATTGCGACGTAAATATGCTGCTTGATAATTACTCCGACTTGCTTGCTTTGGGTACAATCGGAGATATTGTGGAGCTTAAAGGGGAAAACAGGGTGTTTGTTAAGCGAGGTCTCCAAAGTATTATGAACTCCGACCGCATAGGTTTAAATTCGCTTGTTGATAATTCAGGTCTGGGCGGCAAAAAAATTTCTGCCGGAAACGTATCATTCACGCTTGTTCCACGTATAAATGCAGTAGGCAGGCTTGGACTTTCGCAGAAATCCGTTTCTCTTTTTCTTACTTCTGACAGTGAAGAGGCTGACGAAATTTCTTCTGGGCTTTGCTCCGATAATTCGGAACGTCAGCATATTGAAAAGGAGATACTTTCCAAAATAGACGAACGTGTAAAGAAGAATCCTTCTATTGTTTTTGACAGAATAATTGTGATAGACGGAGAGGATTGGCATCAGGGTGTAATCGGAATTGTAGCGTCCAGAATAAAAGAAACCTATGGCAAGCCGACAATTATCATTTCTCGCAGCGGCGACAGTGCAAAGGCTTCAGGCAGAAGCGTAGAAGGCTTTCCTTTATGTGACGCTGTTTTCTCATGTTCGGATATTCTTACACACTACGGCGGACATCCTATGGCTGTAGGACTTTCGCTGGAAAGCAAAAATATAGAATTATTCCGAAAAAGAATTAACGACTTTGCTGCCGAGTTCGGCAAAATGCCATTTGACAGACTTAACATCGATTGCAGATTAAATCCTGCATATCTCACAGTTGATATAGCGCAGTCATTATCGTACCTTGAGCCTTTCGGTGCAGGCAATCCAAAGCCTATATTCGGACTTTACAATCTTACTTTAAAAAATATAACTCCATTATCTAATAATAAACATCTTAAGCTATCGCTTTCACGCAATAATGCAGAGGTTACGGCTATGATGTTTTTTACATCAATAGAGGAATTTCCCTTTGATAAGGGCGATGTTCTTGACCTTGCCGTAACTCTTGGCACAAATGAGTACAACGGAAATGTGAGTGTGTCTGTTATAGTGCAGGATATTAAGGCGTCCGGAGATGACACGGAAAAGCAGCTTGAAAGCCTTAGATGCTTTGAAGAATTTTGCAATGGCAAATTAATTTCAAGGGAGCAGGCGAATTCTATTTTGCCTGACCGAAATGATTTTGCCTTGCTTTACAGGTATCTGAGACAGAAGGGCGGCTATACATATCCTGTTCAAAATCTTATCAGCAGACTTGACAATAAACTGAGTTTTGGTAAAATAAGGGTTATACTTGAAGCTATGAGCGAGCTTGGTCTTGTGGAGATTATTGAGGGTATAAAGGATAGCTGTATTCGGCTAATAGAAGTAAGCGGAAAGGTTGACCTCGGGTCAGCCGAAATTATCAGAAGGCTTGTGGAGGTGTCACGGTGAGTAAGTATTCAAATATAGCACATTATCAGGATTTCAGCGAACTTAAGAATGTTCTGTCTCAGTCAAATAATATATATGATATGGAGAAGATAACAAAGGCATATGAATTTGCTGAAAAATCTCACGGTGACCAAAGACGTGTTTCCGGTATTCCGTATATTCTTCATCCAACCTCTGTTGCCTGTATAGTAGCTGAGCTTGGCATGGATACAGACACAATCTGCGGCGCTCTTCTTCACGATGTTGTTGAGGATACTTCTGTAACGCTTGATGAAATTGTTAAAATCTTTGGCTCTGATATTGCCAAGCTGATTGACGGTGTGACAAAAATTTCAAAAATTCCGTATTCCACGCGCGAGCAGCAGCAGGCAGAAAGTATCCGTAAAATGCTTATTGCAATGGCTGATGATATACGTGTTATTATCATAAAGCTTGGCGACCGTCTGCACAATATGCGTACAATGGACTGTATGCCTGAGCAGAAGCGCCGTGATAAATCGCTTGAAAACATGCAGCTTTTTGCGCCTATTGCACACAGATTAGGTATTAAGACCATTAAGGACGAGCTTGAGGACCGCTCTTTGCAATATCTTGACCCGATAGGATACAAGGAAATTGAAGACGCATTGATGCTGTCTGAGGAAGACAGAGACGGTTTTATTGATACAATTAAAAAGCAGATTGTAGATAAAACCAAGAATTCCATTCACAATATTTATATCAGCGGACGTGTGAAAAGTATAAACAGTATTTACCGCAAAACCTTTATGCAAGGCAGAACCTTAGATCAGATTTATGATATTTTTGCCGTACGCGTAATTGTTGACACAATTCCGGACTGTTACAACGTTCTTGGCGTTGCTCACGATATTTTCAAGCCTATTCCTAACAGATTTAAGGACTATATCTCAATGCCAAAGCCTAATATGTATCAGTCGCTCCATACAACAGTGCTTGACAAAAATGCTATTCCGTTTGAAATCCAGATAAGAACCTGGGATATGCATTATACTGCCGAATATGGAATCGCTGCGCACTGGAAATACAAGCTAGGTATGGGCGGTGATAAGAATCAGAGTCAAAAGTTGACTGAAAACATTAAGAAGGTCAAGGAGATGATTATGGAACAGCTCCAGACCGAGGACGCTACAGATATTGCACGAAATATCAGGAACGATTTTGCTGAAAGCGACGTTTATGTTTTTACTCCGAAAGGAGACGTTTTTGCTCTGCCGCAGGGCTCTACACCGGTTGATATGGCTTATCTCATCCACACACAGGTTGGTCACAGAATGGTCGGCGCAAAGGTGGGAGGCAGAATTGTACCTATTGACTATAAGCTCAAGACGGGCGATATATGTGAGATTATCACCCAGAAGGAGGAGCACCCGAATAAGCAGTGGATTGAAATCTGTAAAACAGCTTCTGCAAAGTCAAAAATCCGCTCTTGGTATAAGCGTGAAAAGCGTGACGAAAATATTATCGAAGGCAAACAGATGCTTGAAAAGGAATTCAGGCGCAACGGTATTAATCTTACTGAGGAAGAATACGTAGAATTTTATCAGAAGATGCTGTTGAAGAAGCAGTACAACACAATGGATGATTTCTATGCTGCTGTCGGCTACGGCGGTGTACAGCTATGGAAAATTATGCCCCGTCTCAAAGAAGAGTACCAAAAAACCTATGCCAAGGATATTGAGCAGATTACTGTACCGCAGGCTCCCGTAAAACGTCATAAGGCTACCTCAGGTGTTGTTATTGAGGGGGCAGACGATATGCTTATCAAGTTTTCAAATTGCTGTAACCCTTTGCCGGGTGATGATATTATCGGTTATATTACAAGGGGCTATGGTGTCTCTATTCATAAACGTAATTGTACTAATGTTCCCAAGGATATTTCAAAGAGTGAGGAGCCCCAGCGTTGGCTTTCGTGTTATTGGGAGGATGAGGCAGGCGAAGCCTTTCGCAGTACCTTGCAGATTACAGCAACAGACCGCACCGGTCTTCTTGCCGATATTACAATCAGGCTTTCTGCTATGCATATTTTTATTCATTCTCTCAACTCTCGTGAATCGGGTGACGGCAGAGCTATTGTAACTGCCACAATTGACGTAACGGGTATGAATCACCTCAGAGGAGTTATTTCAAAGCTTTCCGATATAAACGGTATTGAAGAAATAAGAAGGGTATAAGAAATGAAAGCAATTTTGCAGCGTGTAACACACGCACAGGTGGATGTTGACGGAATCACGGCAGGAAAAATCACCACAGGTTTTCTTATTTTGCTTGGCGTTGAAAATGATGATACGGAGTATGATGCCGAGATTCTTGCGGCAAAAATTGCAGGTCTGCGTATTTTCACAGACGAGAATGACAAGATGAATCTTGCGCTTTCGGATGTAGACGGTGCGGTTCTTGTTATTTCAAATTTTACGCTTTGTGCTGATTGTTCCCACGGCAGGAGACCGAACTTTATGAGGGCTGCACGTCCTGAAACTGCTGAGCCTCTGTATGAATATTTTTGCAGCAAGCTTCTTGCAAACGGTGTGCAAAGGGTTGAAAAGGGTGTTTTCGGTGCTGATATGAAGGTATCTTTGCTTAACGATGGTCCTGTTACAATAGAAATCAATTCAAAGGATTTGAAAAAATGATAAATATTGAAATTTACAACGTTACGCCTCTTGCTACCAATTGCTGCTATCTTGTAGATGAAGCGTCTGGAAAAGCCGCTGTATCTGATTCTGGAGAAAGGTCTGAAAGACTGATTGATAGGATTAAGCAGGACGGCGGCAAGCTGGAGTATGTTATTCTTACCCATGGTCACTATGACCACATAGGTTATGCAAAGCAGCTTGCCGATATGTTTGGTGCAAAAATTGTGACAGGTAAGAAAAACAATGAGTTTCTCAGTAATCCATACCTTAATCTTACTGCAAAACACGGACTTAGTTTTGAAAAATTTTCGGCAGATATTCAGTTAAACGACGGCGATTCTTTTATGCTTGGAGAAACTGAGATAAAATATATCACTACTCCGGGTCATACAAGCGGCTGCGGCTGCTATATTTTTGATAATACCATCATTTGCGGAGATACTCTGTTTTGCGAATCATACGGCAGGACTGACCTGCCTACGGGTAACGATGAGGATATGATAAGCTCGCTCAGAAAGCTAAAAGAGCTTGAAGGCGACTACAGAGTGATTCCGGGACACGGTCCTCTTACCACTCTTGAACACGAGAGAAAATTTAATCCGCTTATGAGAAGAGTATAAAATGAATCTGTATGTAAAGAATCACACCTTTTGGTTTGAGCTTGAAAACCTGACAAGGCTGTTCTTTCCAAATGAAAAAATAAGTGTTTTCAAAGAGTTTGATAAAACCGAAGTTCCTTTTGTATATTCTGGTTTGACAGACAAAATCAGAATCAGCGTCAGTATAAACGGTTATACAAACGAGAGAACAGCGCCAAAAGCAGATACAAATGAAAAAAACGAGCTGATTGCTTCTCAGCTGTTGTATAATATACTCTGTGATTTTACGGGCATAACTCAACCGTGGGGAATGCTCACAGGCGTCAGACCCGTAAAGCTGCTCAGAAAGCTTAGTCTTAAGCACGGCAGGGAAGAGGCTCACAGAATCCTAAAAGAGGATTACTTTGTTAGTGACGAAAAGCTCAGACTTGCTTCTGTTACGGAGGTTAATGAGAAAAAAATACTTGATCTCTCGCGTTCTGATTCGTTCAGTTTATATGTAGGTATTCCGTTCTGTCCGTCAAGATGCAGCTATTGTTCATTTGTTATGTCGTCCATTGAGAGGGCGCAAAAGCTTACGGAGCCTTATGTCAATCTGCTTTGTGAAGAAATCAAGGCAACAGCCGAAGCTGCAAATTCACTGGGATTAAGGCTTGAAACCGTTTATTTTGGCGGCGGCACCCCTACAACACTCAATGCAAATCAGCTTGAAAGAGTGCTTAGTACGGTGAACAGCAGCTTTGATATGTCAACCTGCAGAGAGCTTACTGTTGAGGCAGGACGACCTGATACAATAGACAGTGAACGCCTTTTTGCTTTAAAGGAAAATAAAGTTAATCGCATAAGCATAAATCCGCAAACCGTAGATGACAATGTGTTGCGTGAAATCGGCAGAAAACATACTGCCCGGCAGTTTTTTGATGCATTTGAGCTTGCGCGCAAATGCGGTTTTGATAATATCAATACCGATTTGATTGCGGGACTTCCCACAGATACACCTCAAGGTTTTCAGCGTTCCCTGGACGCAGTTAAGGCTCTGGAAGCCGAATGCATCACTGTACATACGCTCTGTATGAAACGTGCTTCAACTCTTACTACAAACGGCGCTATGCTCAGCAGGGAAGATGCAGAAGCTACCCGTGAAATGCTTGAATATACACGCAGTACCCTTATTTCCGGCGGTTATATTCCGTATTATCTCTACCGTCAAAGCAGAATGGTAGGTAATCTTGAGAACGTCGGATGGTCAAAAAGAGGATTTGAGAGTCTTTACAATGTTTATGTGATGGATGAAACTCATACTATACTTGCCTGTGGCTCAGGCGGAGTTACCAAGCTTAGACGTGCAGGAGCAGAAGAAGATTACCTTGAACGGATTTTTAATTTTAAATATCCCTATGAATATATCAATCGTTTTGATGCCATAATTCAAAGGAAAAATGAAATTAAAAAATTTTATAGTAAATAATACTGTTGATTAATGGAAGAAACAGTGATATAATATGCTTTTAGCATCGGCAATGCTTCATGGTATTGCCCTGAATAATGAAAGGTTGTAATATAATGGGAAAATTTGACGAAATATTTGATGATGTCGTAGTAAATGCAAAGGCTGCAGCCTCGGCTGTTTCCAAAAAAGCAACAGGTGTTTATGATTCATCAAAGCAGAAGATAGCAGCTGCGGAAATAAGAAGCGAAATTAACAAAAAGCTCCGTGAACTTGGTGTGCTTACATACAGGGTTCAGAAGGGCATTACCGAAGACGCATCAGAGGAAATCAAAGTGCTGGTCAATGAAATTTCTGATCTCAAAGAGAGCCTTGATACTATAAATCAGAATCTTGCTGCTGCAAAAAATCAGAGAAAGTGTCAGGAATGTAATGCAAATGTTCCTAAAAACTCAGTTTTCTGCAATATCTGCGGTGCAAAGCTTGACAAAGCAGATACGGATGAATTTGCAAAGGAGGAAAACGACTCGGCCGATGGTACTGTTGATGAGACCGGTTCTGTTTCCGAAAGTACTGCAGACATTCCCGAAGATGATGTTGTTGCATATGTGTAATCTGTAATTGGATTATTTTATAATCAAAGGTGATTTAATTTGGCGAAAAAATATAATGCGGTTGCTAATTCCGAAAAGGATGTTTCGCAAACATTTCTAAAGGGTGCGGCTGTACTGACAATAAGCATGATAGTTGTCAAGGTGTTCGGTCTTGTCGACAAGGTTTTGCTTACTAACATCTACTCAACCTTTGGTCAGGGATATGCAACAATGGGCACAGGCTTGTACAGTAATGCCTATGAAATTTTTGTTGTAATATTTACTGTTGCTACGGGCGGACTTCCTATCGCAATATCAAGACTTGTTTCTGAAAGTATTGCTCAGAAAAGATACAAGGATGTTAAGCTGATACACAGAATATCAATTCCGTTTTTTGTAATTGTCGGAATTGTCAGTTTCCTTATAATGGTAGTAGGCAGCATATTTTATGTCAGGCTTATTGATTCTCCGTATTCAATTTATGCAATGATGTGTCTTGCACCTACTACCTTCTTCGGTTGTCTTGTTTCAATCTACAGAGGGTATTTTGAAGGTCAGCGCAATATGATGCCGACTGCAATTTCTGAGATAATTGAAGCTTGTGTTAAGCTTGTTGCTGGTGCGTTGCTTGCATACTTTGTAATGCGTGTCGGCATTGATTCGTATGAAAGCACAGGAACATTCTTAGGCTTTGTATTTGTAAATGATTCAGAGGCTCAGAATACGATACTTGCTTTTTCGGTGGCAGGAGCAATCTGCGGTATTTCACTGGGAAGCTTGTGCTCCTTTATTTTCTATTTTCTAAGATACAAAATTGTCGGCGACGGTATTCCCGAGGAATACTATCAAAGCTCAATTGATGCACGCACAGCAAGAGAAACTCTTATACTTATTTGCAAGACAGCCGTTCCTACTGCAATGGGAGCGCTTGTAATGAGTCTCGGTTCTCTTGTTGACCAGGTAATTATTCAGCGTGTTCTTAGAAATCTGGTTGAGACCAATCCGGATGCTCTGTATGCTCAGTACGGCAGCTATTTTCCGTATGAAGTCTTTTACGGTGAGGGTGAAGAAATTACTCTGCATACCAGACTTTGGGGCTGTTATTCTGCTTCTCTTACACTTATGCAGCTTGTTACTGCCGTTACTCAGGTGTTTGGCTCAAGCGCTATGCCAAATGTTACAAGTGCCTGGACAAAAGGCAACAAGGGTGAATTGAAAAAGTCAATTGAAACCGTCATCAGAATGACAATGCTGTTTACATTGCCTATGTCCCTTGGCTTGTGTGTGCTTTCTCACCCGATAATGCAGTTTATTTATACTGATGAGGCTATAGTTGATATAGGCGGAAATGTACTTACGATTATGGGAATTACAACTATATTTACTGCGGCTGTCACCCCTGTGTGCAGTATGCTTCAGGGTGTGGGCAAGGTGAATGTGCCTATGAAGCTATATACCCTGTGTATGCTCATAAAGATTGCTATTACCTGGATGTTCGTCAGTGTTCCTGAAATCAACATTCAGGGAGCAACAGCAGGTTCATTGATTGCTTATGCTGTAATTCTGATAATAGGCACATATCTGCTTGTCAGATATTCACGTGTAAGAATAAACTTTTTTTCAACCACAATTAAACCGTTAATCGGTTCGGTGTTAAGCTCTGCGGCTGCGTTTTTTGTGAATATGTTTATGTCACAATTTGTGACGCAAAGACTTTCTACTATAATTTCAATTGTTGCAGCAGTTCTTGTTTATCTCATTTTTTTGTTGATATTGCGTGCTTTTACTGCAACAGAAATAAAATTTTTGCCAAAAGGTGAAAAAATTGCAAAAGTACTTGAAAAATGGCATCTTATTGGGTAAAATAGATATTGTATTTTGATATGCCGAATTCTGTACAGATATATGTAAATAAACGGAGTATAAAATGGATTTAAAAATAAAGTCTGAATATGATTTTAACGACCTTGTCAAAATAGTAAAGGTTCTGCGTGCGCCTGACGGGTGTCCGTGGGACAGAGAGCAGACCCACAAGTCTATCCGTTCTAACTTTATTGAAGAAACATATGAGGCTATTGAAGCAATTGATACAGATGACCTTGAACTTCTTAAGGAAGAGCTTGGTGACGTTCTTCTTCAGGTTGCAATGCATGCTGAGATGGAGAGCGAAAAGGGCACGTTTGACATTGGCGATGTAATTGACGGTATTTGCAAAAAGCTGGTTATTCGTCATCCGCACGTGTTCGGCAGTTTGAATGCAAGCAACACTAACGAGGCTCTCAGTAATTGGGATGCCGTTAAGATGAAAACCAAGTCGCAGAAAACACAGACTGAGGCAATCTTAAGCGTTTCAAAAGCTTTGCCTTCTCTTATGCGCAGCGCAAAAATTCAAGGCAAGGCTGCAAAGGTCGGCTTTGACTGGGAAAATGTTGACGGAGCTCTCAGTAAGCTTTATGAGGAGTGCGATGAGCTTAAGGCGGCCATTGCAAACAACGATAAAGCAAATCAGCGCGAGGAGCTTGGAGATGTGCTGTTCTCGGCTGTTAATGTTGCGCGTTTCCTTGACATTGACAGTGAGCATGCGCTTTATGACGCCTGCGACAAATTTACAGACCGTTTTTCTAAGGTTGAGGCTCTTGCAAAAGAGCGTGGAATTGATATGAAAACGGCTTCACTTTCTGAACTTGACTCCCTTTGGGATGAAGTTAAAATATTTAAGTAATTTAATACGGAGGTTAACTACTAATGAAAAAGACAGAACTTATCAATGCTGTTGCAGAACAGAGCGGACTTACAAAGAAGGATGCAGAAAAGGCTGTTACAGCTGTTGTTGATACAATTATCAATACAGTTGCTGCAGGTGACAAGATTCAGCTTACAGGCTTTGGCACATTTGAACAGCGCACAAGAAATGCAAGAACAGGCTGCGATCCAAGAACAGGTAACAAGATTGAAATTCCTGCTTCTAAAGTTCCTGCATTCAAGGCAGGCAAAAACTTTAAGGATATTGTTAATAAGTAATTTTGTTTACCGTAAGCCGATGCTGATACTTTGTATCAATATCGGCTTTTTAATTTTGCTCTGCTTGACAGACATTAAAGATAAATAGCGCAAAACTCACACTGTTCTAATATTTTTTGCTGTCACTTGGCATAAGTAAAAATTATGAGATGACTGAATTGTTACTAACGCCTTATTTGCCCACAATAAGGCTTAAAAAATTTTTTTACTTTATTTATGGGCGGAAAGGATACAGAAGTTAATATGAGGCTTGATAAATATCTTAAGGTATCACGTTTGATTAAGCGCAGAACTGTGGCTAATGAAGCATGTGATGCCGGAAAAATTACAGTAAACGGCAAGGTCGCTCGTGCTTCCTACGACGTAAAAACAGGCGATGTCATTGAGATTACACTCGGTGCCCGCTCGGTAAAGGTTAGAGTTACTGAGGTCAAGGAGGTAGTGCGAAAGGAAGACGCTGCCGGTATGTATGAAGGTATATAAAAATACGATAAGTAATATTTTATATTTTTTCTCCGTATAATTTAAGGAAATGTATTCGCTTGAATTATACGGAGGTTTTAATATGACTGAAATGCCAAAGGGCAGAAACCATACAATTATGCTTGACAGCAGAGGAAAACTTGTAATGACAGGAGCAGAAGACGTTAATGGATTTAACGAAGAAACTATTTCTGTCAATACCTCCTGCGGAATGTTAATTATAAAGGGGGAGAAGTTGCATATTGATAAATTAAATCTTGAAACAGGCGATGTATCAATAGACGGCAGAATCAATGCTTTGCAGTATCTGAGTAGCAATGCGTCACGCTCAAAGCTTTCTAAACTATTCAGGTAGGGTGTTTTATATTGGAGCTTACATTTGCCCAGCAATCAACTGCTTTTCTCTGGTCATTAGTGCTTGGAGTGTTGTGCGGAGCAGCATACGGTCCGATCAAAATTCTTCGTATGTGCTTTTGTTCAGGAAAGTTATCTGTATTTATATTTGATTTTGTATATATGCTTTGTGTTTCCGTTGCTCTGTTTTATTTTTCCCTGTCATATCTTGTAGGATATGTCAGGGTGTATACATATTTCGGATGCTTGATTGGATTTCTTGTCTACAGACTTACAATAGGT
>CAYQXN010000021.1:0-23394 GCA_964421585.1 uncultured Ruminococcus sp.
CAGGGACTGGATGCTCACTGAAAGATTGAGTAGTCCGTCTCTCCAAAGATAAGTTTACAGGGTTCAATGCCCTAATTATTTGTGCTTGAAAGAGCATCCGACACACATAAAAATTCAGTTCAGCATAATACTGTTCCTACTCTCCTACACGTGTTCTGTAGTGTGTCTGTTTCCTCAGGTACATTCTAACAAATTATACTTAGCTTTTCTATAAGTCACTTTCATTTATTTTTGTGCCTTGTAGCGAAGCGGAAAGGTATGGTCATAAAAATGAAAAAAATACTTGCAATTGTTCTTGCACTTATGCTTGCGGTAAGTTGTTCCTCAGTGGCTTTTGCGGAAACCGCAACGCCTGATGCTGCCACACCCGATGAGGCTGTAAGTGTAACATCAATCGAATTTACAAAGCTGCCGGACAAATTGGTCTATGATGATTATGATGTTGACTGGGATTATGATTTCAGCAACATTGTAGATTTTGACGATTTGGATGAGGCTTTACTTAATGCTACTTTGACCGTGGTATTTGATTTTGACGGAGCTGAGCTTCTGGCAACATACAGCAATGGTGAAACAGCTGTGGTTTCTCTTGACGAGTGTAATGTCAGCCTTGTAGATTCAATAAGATTTGGCGATATTATTGAATTTGAAACTGAAGAGGAATTAATTGCTGCTGTTTATCGTGATTATACCGTAAATGTTGAATACGAGGGTGTTTCCACTACATATACAATTACTCTTGAAATGTCAGATTTTTATGATGATTATGAGAGCGATTATGTGCTTGTATCATTTACAAATCCTGACAAGCTTTACTATACCGCTGATGATATAGTAGAAGAAACATGGTATGATTACGATTATGAGACTGATGAAGAAATTGAAGAGACATATAATGTGATTTATCCTGATGTAGAAGGTATGACTGCTGTTTTAATGAACAAAACTACAGGTGAAACTTTTATTGTTGATGCTGACAGCATTTATGCTGAGGATGTAATTGTTGATGACCCTGATGAGACAAACCAGACTCTTACAGTTTATGCAACAGCTTATATTGAGGGCGTTGAGGATGAGGAAGGTTATTATACCGACTTCGACTATGTTGATTTCGAGTTTGAGATTTATTATAATACTGTAGCAGATACAGATAATAAAACCAATAACAATAATGATACTGAAAAAACGGATACAGAGTCAAGCAATAATGCAGCGACCAATGATACGGCAGTTTCAGGCAATACTGATAACAGTGCGGTTCAGACGGGTCAAGTGCTCCCGTCAGTATTTGTTCTTGCGATTGCAATAGGTGCTTTTGCAGCAGTATATTTCTTTAGAAAAAGGTTTACTGTATAATGAATATTATTGATGCCGACAATTAAACTTTTATAATTTTATTGTAGTTGTAACACCCTGCGTAGTAATGATGCAGGGTGTTATTTTATATGTTGTACTATTATGTTTTTAAGTTCAATATTTGGCTGTGAGGTTTTCTGCAAACATATTGCAACAATAGCCTGATATTTCTATTTTGTATTGATACTTACTTCTGATAAAAATTTTAAACAATATGTCAGCGGAAAATTTTTCAGAACAGGAGTGAGTACAGTATAAGGCTGTCGCCTTGTGAGATTGACAACTCAGTTATGCGGAATTGACGAAGCAGAGATGTTAAAGTTTTTAGTTGGATTTTAATATACAAAATAACATCTAGAAATATCTTCTGCATATTTTCACCCGCCTCGTAACCTGTCATAAAGCTTTGTATGAGATAAAATCAAATCAGAGATTTGAATGCTTATTTAAGGTTATCAGCCTTTCAGCGGTAAGTTGCTTGTATGACAAAAAAATCCAATCAGAACTTTATAGCTTTATTGGTTGTTATAGTATAAAATAAAATGCGAAAGCCTCAGCTTCCGCATTTTTGTTTGAGTTTATTCTTCTGTATCCGTAGAACCTGTGATTAAATCCTCAAAGATAAATTCAGCGAAATTAATACGCTGCGTCTGAAGGTCGCTGAATTTGATTGTAGAACAGGTTAACCCGTCAATAACTGTGTTGTCATCGTAATACCACAGACCTTCTTCAGGTATACGATATTGCTCTACATCATAGGAAAGATAGTTGAGTGAATGTGAAACCAACGCAGTTATTTCATCTTTTTTTAGGTTTGTTGTAATAAGAGGACCAACAGAGCTTACAATTGAAACTATCTGTGCAAGGTCGGCTGACTTCATACTGCTGAACAGGGTTTCAAGCAGTTTTCTTTGACGCGAGGTTCTGTCCCAGTCATCGCCGTCGATGCCTATTTCATTTCCGTCCTCACCTATTCTAAGACCTCGGTTACGTGCATACCACAATGCCTCCTGACCTGTCAGATGAACTATTCCGGGGGCATCTGTGATGGTGGTATATTCACTGGTCTGCTTGTTTTTATACATCTGATAATTAATATAATCAATCTCATCCTGAGTAAGCTCAATGTCAATACCGCCGAGAGTATCAATTATCTTTTTAAAGCTGTCAAAGTCAACCACCGCATAACGGTCAACCTTAATTCCAAAGTTTGCCTCAATTGTTTGTATGGAAAGCTTTGCACCTCCGTAGGTGTAGGAAGCATTGAGCTTGTTATATCCGTAGCCGGGAATATAAACATAGGTATCGCGCTGAAACGATGTAAGTTTGAGCTTTTTGTGACGATTGTCAATCGTCATCATAATCATAGTATCACTCAAGCCGTTGCCGTTGTCGGATTTTGAGTTATCTTCACCAAAAAGCATTATGTTCAGAACTTTGGAATCCTCCAGCAAATCTCCGTCTTCCAAAGAGAGATTTGTAGCGTCGCCTTCAAGTGCTTCTATTGTAGGTGTTGTTGAATCGGTATTGTTGTCGTCCGCAATCGACTGAAAGTTCATTGAGTTTAGCACAGAATAATAATAAACCATTCCGCTACCCCCAAAAAGAAGGATAACAGAGAGAACAACACAGATAATTCTCTTGCCCCTTCCTTTATTTGTGTAAAGCTTTGCCACCTGTGTGTTTGAGCTTATATCCACAAAATTGTCATTGTTTCCCCTTTTGGCATTACGACTTGACATATTTAGCCTCCGATTTGGGATGAATTAAATTATATCTTTAAAATCTGTATATTATGGAATATTTTATCATAATACGACGCCCGTATATTTCTGAATTAGAATTATAAATTCGGGATGCTGTCATTTTATGGCAAAAAATTAAGAATTTATAGTAATTATGTTTCTTGTTCGTCAAGTGTAAGATAGAATGAAGGCAAAAACTCCTCTTCAAATACTTTGTTTTCGGGCATATTCATATTATGAATAGCAGCCAGAGTAGCGTCCTTTGCCTTTCTGAATTCATCATTTCCCATTCTGATTTCATCTATGCATTTTATAAGTGCAGAAAATTTGTCTGCCGCCTTGACAAACGGTTTAAGCTCACTGTCGCCGTCAGCATTCATTTTTACAATGCACTCTATATCCTCTTTAAAATCATTTGGCAGCATATTTACAAGTCTGTCAGCGGCTTTTTCTTCAATTTCTTTATATGCCGTTTTAATTTCGGGATTAAAATATTTTATAGGAGTAGGCATATCGCCGGTGATAATTTCCGTGGAATCGTGAAAAATCGCAAGGGTTGCAGCGCGCTCTGCATCAAGGTCTCCGCCGAAACGCTTGTTGTGAATCAGCACAAGACAGTGTGCCAGCAGTGCAACCTGAAGGCTGTGTTCGCTGATATTTTCATTTTTGGTATTATTCATCAATCCCCAACGATTGATGTATTTCATTCTGGAAAGCATTGCGTAAAAGCTTGATTGATGCTGAGACATAATGTTATTCTCCTGATTTTTACAAAAAATAGTGCAAAATACTTGCAAATATGTTATACTATATTAATATATGTATTATGCAGGAAACAATTCTGAAGCTGCTGCTGAAAAACATTGCAAAATCGTTTATAAATTTTTAGGGTTATTCGAAAAGCATCTAAACGCCTCAAAACCGATATTTTTTCGTAATTCAGCGTTAAAATTTCTTGAAATCCATCGGTATATATGCAAAATTTTGATTTGTCTTGCAACAAATCCCTTGTTTTTTGAACATATTGACATTTTCGGTTATGCTCTAAATATTCGTCAGGTTTCCTGCAAAAAATAATAATTATAATTTATTATACTGATTTTTTACAAAAAGTAAAGGCAATACTGCACAATTAATAGTGTGAAGCTTTTTCTGAAGGATATTATTGGTTTATCGGAGATTTTTATGGGCAAGCGACTTTCTGTATTTTGCGACAAAAAGCATAATTTTGGCTTATATACATTTTTGACCGCAATTATTATGGCAATAATTCTGTTTGTGCCTTTCATAATCATGAACGGCGGAATTTTTTATTATTACGGTGACTTCAATGTGCAGGAAATTCCATTCTATCAGCTTGTGCATGACGCTGTTCGCAATGGCGACTTCGGTTGGAGTCACATTACAGACCTAGGCTCAGACCTTTTGTCAAGCTACAGCTTCTATCTGCTCGGCAGTCCGTTTTTCTGGATTACAATTCCGTTTCCGAGTGAGGCTGTACCTTATTTGATTGGTCCTCTGCTTATCTTAAAATTCGGGTGTGCAGCTCTTGCCGCATATTTATACCTTAAAAGGTATGTAAGAAGCAGGGCATTTGCCATGGCAGGAGGCTTGATGTATGCCTTCTCCGGCTTTTCAATATACAATGTATTCTTTTTTCATTTTCATGAGCCGATTATAATATTTCCTTTGCTGCTCGCAGCTCTTGACGCATTTCTCTATGACAAAAGGCGTGTGGTGTTTGCGATTGCGGTATTTTCAGCATGCGTTGTAAACTATTATTTTTTTACAGGGCAGGTTTTATTCGTTGTAATGTACTATTTGATGCTGACGTTTACAAAAACATACAGGTTCAGAATTAAGGAATTTTTGCTTCTTGCAGCAGAAGTAGTTATCGGGTTCTTAGGTACAGCGTTCTTACTGCTTCCGTCTGTGCTTGGACTTATGGGAAATCCGCGTCTTGACTCACTTCCGCAAGGGTGGGAGTCGCTTGTGCACGATATGCCCCAGCGTTACTGGCTGATTATTATAAGCTTTTTCTTTCCTGCCGATACACCGGCGTTCCCGGTGTTCACTCCGGATTCTAACTGTAAATGGGCTTCGGTTGCGGCATGGATACCGTTGCTTGGTATGACGGGTGTTATCGGTTATATGCAGCTAAAAAGCCGAAGCTGGCTCAAAAAGCTGATTACTCTGCTGGTTTTGTTTGCATTTGTGCCGGTTCTTAACAGTATGTTCCAGATGATGAACAGCTCAATTTTTTATACACGCTGGTTTTATATGCTTGTTCTTATGTTTGTGCTTGCCACAGTCAGAGCACTGGAAAGTACAGAAACCGATTGGAACCGTGCCGTATGCTGGTCAGTCGGTATTACCGCGGGGATTGCAGTATTGGTAGGATTTATGCCGGGAACGATAGAAGAGGAGGACGGTACCGAAAGTCTCCTGATTGGCGTTCAGGCAAGCTATGAGCGATTTTGGATTTATGTAATGCTTGCACTTATGAGTTTGCTGGCGTTTGTATTAATTTATAAAAAATTCAGCATAAGCAGATGCAGATTTTCTGCTATGATTCTTTTGGGTACTTTTATTGTATCGCTTGTAATCTCGTTTTTTATAATTTCCTCCGGCGTTGTATCAAGCAATACAACAGATGTGATTGACAATGATATAATAAACCGACGTGAATATCTCAAAATAAGCGATATTGACGAAGTGCGCAGTGATTTTTATGAATGTGTTGACAACACGGCAATGTTCTGGCAGATTCAAAGCATTAACTGTTTTCAAAGCTCTGTTTCAACCTCTATTATGAAATTCTATGATGCAATGGGGATTACACGTGACGTTGCATCAAGACCGGATACAAACGCCTATGGGTTACGTTCATTTTTGAGCTGTAAATATCTGTTTGATTACAGGGCTGACGGCAGGGCAGGAAGCGATAATTCGTTTATTGATGAAGACGGCAACACAAAAATGCCTTATTGGTCGTACGTTGAAACCGACAACGGCTTTGATATTTATGAAAACGAATGTTATATTCCTATGGGATTTACTTATGATAAATTTATAACTGAAGAGGAATTTGAACGTGTTGATTATATTCAGCGGACGGAAGCAATTCTTCAGGCAATGGTGCTGAGTCGTGAACAGATGGAGAAATATTCAGACATTACAGGATATACTCAGAAATCCTACTCATTGCTTTATGGAGAGCATCCTGAATATTTTGACAGCATTGTTGACAACTACAGATATGATACGAATACCTATAAAGAAGTCTGTGAGGAGCGCAAAAGCACCGGCTGTTCTTCCTTTGAATACACAGACAACGGTTTTGTTGCAGAATATAATAATACAGGCAGCAAAAATTTGATGTTTTTCAGTGTGCCGTACAGCACAGGCTTTTCTGCTACTGTCAATGGCGAGCCTGTAGAAATTGAAGAGGTTAACTACGGCTTTATGGCTGTTGAAATTCCTGCAAATACCGAGTGTGAAATAGTGTTCACATACGAAACACCCGGTTTTTCAACCGGTTGCAAAATAAGTCTTGCGTCTTTATTTGCCCTTGTTGTTTACTCGGGAATTATAATTATATGTGCAAATAAAAAGAGAAAGAGGCAGGTTGCATTTGCTGACAATACGGAGGTATTATGATGTTATTCGGAGATAAAATTTTAAAATACAAGGACGAGATAATAAATGACCTGAATACGCTTTTAAGCTTTGAATCAGTTTCTGATGAACAACCTGAGGAGTGTACAAAGGCGCTTGAGTTTATCTTGAAAAGGGCTCAGGATTTTGGTCTTACAGGAAAAAAAGTTACTGATAAAAGCGCTCACGTTGAACTTGGAAGCGGCGGAAGATTGTGCGGAGTTCTGGCTCATTTAGATGTTGTTCCGGCAGGTAACGGCTGGAGTGTGCCGCCGTTCTCGCTTACACGCAAAGACGGCAGACTTATGGGCAGGGGAGTGGCAGACGATAAGGGCGCAGCTCTTATTAACCTTTATTGCTTGAGAGCTCTTAAGGAAAACAACATTGAAGGCGTTAATACTTTGCGTGCAATTTACGGTACAAGTGAGGAGACAGGTATGGAGGATATGGACGGTTATTTTGCGAAAATGCCTGTGCCTGATATGTCCTTTACTCCTGACAATGACTACGGAATCTGCTTTGCAGAGAAGGGTATTCTTCAAATTGAGGTGAGCACCTTGTTAAATAATGCGGTTCTGCTCAGCCAGTTTCATTCAGGCAATGCCGTGAATGCTGTTCCTGATACAGCCTACGCTGTAATTGATTCCTCAGACTATGATGAACAGACTCTTATGCGCCTTGCTGACGCAAGCGACGGCAGTTTTGAATTTAAATATACAATTGACGGACTTATGATAGTCAGCCGAGGTAAAGCGGCTCACGCCTGTGAACCGCACAAGGGCTATAATGCTGCTGCCGCTTTGATTGACATTATTGCAAATGCATATGAGGCAAAAGATGTAGGCTCAATATGCTCATTCATTGACTATGCAATTAACAAAGAAACTAACGGCAGGTCGCTGGGACTTAAAATGAGCGATTCTGTATCGGGGGCACTTACTGTAAATCTCGCTACCGTTCATATTGAGGAGCAGGAGGCGAGAGCGCAGTTTGACATCCGTTACCCTGTTACGGTAAAGGGAGAAAGCGTTATCAGACAATTTGAACAGGTTGCGCGCAACAGTGACCTGAGAGTGAACATTATGAATCACGAAAAACCTCTTTATGTTGATAAGGATTCCGAGCTTATAGAAATTCTGACTGACGCATATAAAAGCGTTACAGGCACAATGCCTGAGTTGTATGCCACAGGCGGAGGAACATATGCAAGAAAACTTGGTAACAAGGGCGTATCATTTGGTCCTAACTTCAAGGACGACGACATACGTATGCATAATTCCGATGAGAGTGTGAACGAAGATAATTACTTTACACACGCCGCAATTTGCCTTGAGGCTATGTACAGACTTTTTACTGAAAGAAAAGACAAATAAATACGGCAGAAAAAGGGAATGAATAATGAGTACGGAAAAAATCATAAAAAATCAGGCGAAGAAATCGCTCAGCGGAAACTGGGTTATGGTAATCGCTGCTGTTATATTCTTTTGTGTTATACTGATTGCCGCAGACGCTGTTGTTTCTTTGCTATTGGTAATAACGGGAATGATTGACACCGGCGAAAAAATTGAATTACCTGTGCAAATCTTATATACAGTTATAAACGGTATTCCTTTTCTTGCTGTATTTTTGTTGTCACCCATTATAAACGGTATATTCAAAATGTTCAGCAATATTGCGCTTTACGGCAAAACGGAAATCACAGATATGTTCTTTTATTTTAAGTATTTCGGAAGATATTGCAGGGCTTTTGTCCAGAATATTTTACTTATGGCTTTATATATGATACTAAGCTATGGCTTTGATGTTTATCATTATGCTGTTTTGGTAATCGGAAACGACTTGCAGGACATTGGAGAATTTGATATACTTACACTGATACTTGCAAGTTCAATGGTAATAACCGTGATTATAAAAATACTTATTTATATGATATTTATTCATTATCAGCTCATTGCTTATGCAACATTTGACAATATTCCGATTCACAAGTGTGTATTTGGGATGTATGGTTTTTCTTTAAGACATCTGGGAGCAACAATCAAGCTGATCCTGAGCTTTATCGGCTGGATTGCACTGTGCTTCTTTGTTGTGCCCGCATTCTATGTTTTGCCGTACCTTATGGCTTCAATGTCAACCTCGGCAAAATGGTTGTTTTCACTTGACAGAGACAGGGGGTTGTTATGTTAATTTCTCTTTGTATGATAGCTTATAACGAACAGGACGCCGTTGGCGGACTGTTCAGAGATATATCTTTGCAGGATTATCCCCACGATCAGATTGAGATAGTTTTTGTTGACAGTATGTCAACAGACGGAACCTACCAAAAAATGGAAAAATTCAAGAATACTGACTTTGGGTTTAACAAGGTTACAATTGTGCAGTGTGCAAAGAAAAATCAAGCCTTTTCCTGGAATGTTGCACTTATGACCGCAAAGGGTGATATTATCATCAGGGTTGACGCTCATGCAAGAATTCCACGCAACTTTGTCTCCCGAAATGTGTATAATTTAAATCAGGGTGAGGATGTTGTAGGCGGAGGCAGACCGAACATTACCTCTGATGTGTCCTCGTGGAGGCTCACGCTGCTTGCGGCAGAGGATTCCCTGTTTGGAAGCTCTGTTGCCTCATACCGCCGTCCTCCTACTCAAAAGGAGTATCTTGACAGCCTTTTTCATGCTGCATACAAGCGTGAAGTGATTGAAACTGTCGGCGGCTTTAACGAGAACCTCGGAAGAACCGAGGATAATGAATTTCACTACAGAATCCGTCAGGCAGGCTACAAGCTCTGCTGTTGTCCTGACATTATTTCATATCAACATTCACGAAACAACCTGAAGGATATGATAAGGCAGAAATATTCTAACGGCAGATGGATTGGTCTGACGCTCTCGGAGTGTCCTCATTGTCTGTCATACTTCCATTTTGCACCGTTTGGTTTTGTGGTTATGCTTGTTTTTCTTAGCATACTTGCGGCTTTCGGTCATCCTATGACGCTTTATATTCTGCTGATTATCTATGGTATGTTTGACCTGGTAAATACGGTTGGCTGCTTCACAATGAAGAATCTTCAGCCCCAGTTTATTCTGCTGCCGCTTATTTTCCCGATTCTTCACATATCCTACGGAATCGGAACAATTGTGGGGTTGATACAGATTCCTTCGTGGAAGAAAAAAATAAAAAACAGCCATGCAAAGGCTCATATTGAGAAAGTAAAAAACAGGGCGGTAAAAAACAGAAGATAATTATTCGGCTTATTGATAAAGCAAATTATAGTTTAAAATATATATCAATAACACTCACAGTGAAAAATCGTAGGGATTCCCAGTGGGCATATCATTAAAATATGCTGTTTTTTGAGACGACCGGCGGTCGTACCTACGTGTTGTTCATAAAGACGGGCCTCAGGTAAATTAAAAAAGTGCATTTAATGAATATTGGGGCTTTTATGATATGACGGTATAGAGGTGAAGCAATATGTCTGAACTTGTTAAACTCACTCCGAAACAATTGAGAGAGCTGCAGCTCAAGCAGCTTGATATGCTTGAATATTTCAAAGAATTCTGTGATAAAAACAATCTTAAATTTTATCTTATCGGAGGCAGTCTTATCGGCGCACTCAGAAATAAAGGCTTTGTACCGTGGGATGACGATATTGACATTCTTATGCCGCGTCCTGATTATGAAAGACTTCACGTGCTTTGGAAAGAACAGTGTGCCGACGGCAGATTCAGGCTTTTAAAAACAGATGATAAGATGTTTACGGGCAATATATTCATCACAATTACCGATACAAATTATACTATGGTCAAGGCAAATCAGACAGAGGTTGATATTCCGCACGGGCTTGTAATGGACGTTTTTCCGCTTGATGTTTGCCCGAATGGAAGATTTGCAAGAAAAATGCAATACATATGGACGCTGCTGTATTCACTGTTTCTTGCTCAGGTTGTCCCTGAAAATCACGGCGGACTGATTAGCTTTGGCAGCAGGCTTTTGCTTGGTATTATAAGAGGTAAAAAGCTGAGATATAAAATCTGGCGTTTTTGCGAAAAAAAGATGACCCGGTACAAAATTGAAGAAAACAGGTGTGTTACCGAGCTGTGTTCAGGACCCCACTGGATGAAGATTGAATATCCTAAGCACATCTACGACGGAGTAGCCTATGTTACCTTTGAGGGGCTGACAATGCCGTGTATGTCGGGATATGACGAATATCTGACAATGGTGTTTGGAGATTATATGACAGAGCCTCCCAAGGAGGAACAGTCGCCCCACCACGACATAGCCTATCTTGACCTTGCTTCACCCTGCATTGAGTATGACAGCAGAAGGAAATGATTTTATGAATTTGCGTTTAACCGAATGGACAAGATCCGACTATGAAGAATTTTTAAAATTCCTCAGACTTCAAGCTGACGAAAAGTACCGCAGCTTTCATCAGTCGCTTGTCCCAAATGCGGAGGACGGTGAAATTCTCGGTATTCGTATGCCAAAGCTGAGGGAAATCGGCAGAGAAATTGCACGAGGCAATGCCGAGAGCTTTCTGGAGGTTTCAATGCCGAATTTATATGAAGAACGTATGATAAGAGGCATTGTTACAAGCTTGCTTAAAGCGGAGAGTTTTGAAAAATTCACTGAAAGATGTAATGCATTTGCCGACGAAATAAATAACTGGGCGGTCTGTGACTGCTTTTGTTCGGGCTTAAAGGATGTAAAACGGTACAAAAAGGAATTTTTCGTGTACCTGAGTACATATCTTGAGAGCGAAAACGATTGGAAAATTCGTTTTGCTCTTGTTATTATGCTTGATTACTACCTTGAAGATGAATATATTGACGAGGTTCTTGCGCGTTGCGACAGTGTTAAGTCAGACTACTATTATGTGAGTATGGCGCAGGCTTGGCTTGTGGCGACAGCCGTGGCAAAATGCAGAGACAAGACTATGGTTTATCTTCTCAACAATTCACTTGACAATGTAACCTTTAACAAGGCTATACAGAAATGCATTGAGAGCAGACGAATTGATGATGACACAAAGGAATATCTGAAATCTTTAAAAAGACGTTGACATATATTTTTTCGCAAGTTGATTAAAAAGCTGATAAAAAGTTGATTAAAAACACTTGACAAATAAGAATATGCGCATATAATATAATTAAGTTGTCTTCGGGGCGGAGTGAAATTCTCTACCGGCGGTTATAGTCCGCGAACAAGCTGTATGCTTGCCGAGTCTGTGAAATTCAGACACCGACGGTTAAAGTCCGGATGTGAGAAGATGCGAAATATTGCAGCGGCAAAATATAGTCTTACTGCGAAGTTTTTAGCATACGCTCCCGTTACACATTATTGTTGTGTAACGGGATTCTTTTTTCCCGACGGCTCTTAAACATTTTATAATTTTTAAGGAGTGGTCGTATGACTAAAACAACAGTCCGGAAAACGTTAACAACAAAGCTTACCGTAACAGCAATGATGACTGCTGTGGCGGTAGTGCTGCAGTACATTGAAGTATCAATCCCTCTTGTACCGTCGTTTTTAAAGCTTGATTTCTCAGACTTGCCTGAGCTTATCGGTTCATTTGTAATCGGTCCCTTGTGGGGTGTGATAATCTGCTTGCTTAAGAACCTGATTCATCTGCCGTTTTCAAGTTCGGTAGGAGTTGGACAGCTTTCAAACTTTATTCTCGGAGCAGTCTTTGTGTTTGTGGCAGGTATGATTTATAAATATCATAAAACCAAAAAAGGCGCCCTTGTCGCCAGTATTTGCGGCGCTGTTGTAATGGCATTGGTAAGCGTGGTAACAAACTATTTTGTTGTATATCCTGTGTATGCTCAGTTGTGGGCAGGCGGCGATATGGAAGTTATTTTAAGTATGTATAAGGCTTTGCTGCCTGCTTCCGATACCCTGCTAAAATCACTATTATTTTTTAATTTGCCGTTCACATTTGCCAAAGGCATTATTGTTGCAGCAATTGCAATGTTTATTTATAAGCCGCTTTCAAATCTTATTGTAAAAATGAATAATTCATTCAACAAGAAAAAAACTGCATAAATTATAAAGTCGATAAATAATATGAGTATCAGATATTGATAAACAAATATGCTGAACATAATTTATACAACAAAAGACAGCTGATTTTCAGTTGTCTTTTTTGTTGCTTAATTTATTTTTGGGCGTACACAAAAAAGAACTTAAAGCTCATATTATAGGTGAATCCAAGCATTAAAAATAAATAACTTATTCACCGGTCAGTCCTTTACTGCATATAGTGAAGGTGTAATATTCGGCAGGCAATATAACTTGGGTAAGGCGTTTTGCAAGTATCTTACCTTGTTTAAAACGGGCAATACATTATTATAACGGATTTGCCTGTCATGAAAGGCGGATTACTTAAATGAAAATTTTTATAGACCAGGGACATAACCCTCAAAATCCCAATGCAGGCGCCGAGGCAAACGGGGTAAGGGAGCAAGATGTAACCTATGCTGTGGGTGTAGAGCTTGCTGCAATGCTGCAAAGCAACCCCTATTTTGAGGTGAGATTGTCACGCAACACACCTACGGAACAGCTTGGAACCTCCAACACCACAAGCCTTGCCGCACGCGTAAATGCTGCAAACAGCTGGGGTGCTGATTATTTTATAAGCCTGCATTGTAACGCAAGTACCAATACAGCAGCCAGCGGAAGCGAAGTATATGTGTATAGCAGTACAAGTCGTGCATATCCTTTAGGAGAGGATATTCTTGTCGGGCTGCATAATGCTACGGGTCTTCCGAATCGGGGTATGTTTATCAATCCGAGCCTGTATGTTCTAAGACATACTAATATGCCTGCTCTGCTTGTCGAAATGGGTTATCTTACTAATGTTACGGACGCAGCGCTGCTTTCATCTGACCCGCGCAGCTTTGCAAGAGGTATTTATAATGGTATGCTGACATATTTTCAATTGGCTTAATACTATAAAAAAGCAGACTTTTGTCTGCTTTTTTTATGCCGTTATCGACCTTAGCGGTAAGGCGTTTGTACGGATTTGTGTTTTCAAAAAAATTCTCGCTATTTGAATCTATTCATAATTTTTATATATTAACGGGCATTATTATTTTTAAACAATTAATGTACTTGTACAATCCATAGTGGAAACAAGATTTTCACACCATTCTGAAAACTGCCGAGACTTTCATTGTTCCGTCGTCGCAGTCTGCAAAAATATCTCCCTCCATTTTCATAATTAGCTGACGGCAGATGTAAAGTCCCGGTCCGCTTCCGCTGTTTGATTCCGCATTGGAGCCCCTCCAGAAGCTGTCAAAAATATGCGGAAGCTCATTGCCGGAAAGCGTACAGCCGCTGTTTGAAACCGATAAAATAACGCAGTCCTCTTCCTGTTCAAATGAGATTGAAATGTCTTTGCCGTCGCCTATTTTATTGCGTTTTCCATAATGTTCTGCAAAACCTCAACACTGCGGTCAATATCGCCCTTGATGATACAGTTACAGTATTTTTTTACTGTAAAATCTGTTTTGAGCAAGTCAAGCTTGTCCTTGTAAAAGACATTTACCTCATTTATCAGCTCCGATAAATATAATTCGCCCGAATTTACTTCAAGGTTCAGAAAATCTCCATTTGAAGCCCTGATAATTTCATTGACATATTTTTTGATTTCATCACATTTTTGCGTTATGCTTACGGCAATCTCTTTTTTCTTTTGCTCGTCTTTGTATAAATCTTTTTCAAGCGCTTTGGCATACAAATCAATTATGCTGAGCGGAGTTTTTATATCGTGCGACATTGAAAGTACAAGGGTTTTCTTTTCCTTTTGTAATTTCAGTTCATTTTCTTTTTTTGAAATGTTGTTTTTATTTGACTGACAGGCAGGAAGCACAATATTGTCAAGCACAGTCAGATTTTTCATCATATACATCTGCTGAAAGATAAATCCCATTTCATCAAGCCGCAGGTCGGCAAGCTCTTTTGCACTCAGTTTTGATATATCCTTTCCGCAAAAGCTTACTTCTCCTGCTGTTATACTGTCCATTCCCGAAACGGTGTAAAGCAAGGTCGATTTGCCCGAGCCTGACGGCCCCATTATTGCAATCATTTCACTCTTTTTAACCGAAAAGTTTACATTTTTAAGAACATTGTTCTGACGTTTGTTTACTATGTATGTTTTGCAAAGATTATTTACTTCGAGTATATTTGCCATAATTCTGCTCCTTTGTTACTCAATATTATTTATTTCCGAAGGTGATACACTGCGTACCTGCTGTGTAACAATGAATACCGAAAAAACGGTTGCGGCAAGCACTGCGAGCGGATAAATCACGTAGGTTTCAATTATATTTACATCAAAAATGATATTGTATGCCCCATCATTTTGAAAATACTGACTACCGAAAGCTGTCCGAGAGGCTGTGAAAGAACAATAGCCAGCAATACCGAAAACACCATCACAATGGCTATTCTCAATGTTTGCCATAAAATGATTGAGCCGTTTGTAAAGCCTGTTGCTTTGAGCATTGCGATTTCGCCCTTTTCTTTTGTGAGAAAGGATTTTTCCATAAGTATCGCAACAAGCATACATATAATCATAACTACAATTACAACAATATTTTTTATTCCTCCGATTTCTTCAGCAACGTTTATCATACTATTCACATATTCGCCGCCTGTCATTACCTCATAGTCGGGATAGAGCTCCTTTATAAGCTCAAGTCTTTCGTTTTTTTGATTTTCCGACGGATTATCCGTATATTTGATTTGATAGGCGAAAAATCCCATTGTTTGAGAATAATCAAGTTCTTCATCTTCGTGAAAGCGTATTCCTTCTCCCATATTGTTCATTGACTGATAAATTGCCGTTACAATATACTCTTTTTCGTCCTGCGAGGTTGCAATTTTAACCGTATCTCCGATTTCAGCGTGAACTTTATCGGCAATTATATATGTCAATGCAACCTCATTTGTGTTTTGGGGCGCCGTGCCTTCGATATATACATATTGGTCTGTGCTTGTACCGGTTCCCTGAAAGGAAAGAGATTTAACGGAGTATTCTCCGTCAGAAACCGTAAATTAAAAAATCGTTTCAACAAAGCATTGTGCTTCAATACCTTTTTCGGACAGCGTATCTTTTATGCTGTTCAAATCTTCTTCAAGAAGCTCATGCCCGTTATTCGCTACATAATTATCAACGTTTCCTGCGCGACCAAGATAAACATCACTTTCAGCCATAGAAAACCACGCAATCAGTTTATCGCTTTTCAGTGTACTTATAGTATTGGTCATTATTGTAATAAGCAGAATTCCGATTGTGAATGTCAGAACCATTACCGCAAAGCGTTTTGCTCCGCTTAATATGTCATTTACAGACATAAACGGTACAGGTCGCAATCCGATTTTAGAGAGCTTTAAAATGCCTTTTTTCTTGTAACGTTCGCCTGTGGCGCCGTTTCTGATAGCGTCAACGGGAGTAAACTTTTTGACCTTTCTTGTACATCTGTAGCAGAACAGCATTATTATTCCGACAACAATAACCGCACAAAGAACATTTATCAGATAACTGCTTTGGCTTATCATAATATTTTCCGAAGCCTGCTGCAAGAACAAATTTCCAAAAGGTATTCCGAATATAAACCCCAAAACTGCGCCTGTAACCGACATAGCAAGATACTTTACAATATATAATCCTCTGATTTTCCGGTTCTTTATGCCAATTGCTTTCATAATTCCGATTTCACGGTATTCCTCGCTCAATGTAAACGTAATGGTAAAACGCAGTATTACAAAGGATATAAGTATAAGACAGATGCTTACAATCAGCAGTATGCCTGCAATAATCGTATCCATAATATATGTTGTTTTTATCAATTCCTTATCGCTTGAAAAGATAATTTCCGAGAATTTGGCTATCTTCTGTTCAAGAGCTTCTGTTTCATCAGTATCAATATAAATAAGCTGTCCGCTGCGAAATTCACTTTCCGCATCTGCACAAAGCCTGTCAAAGTCATTTTGGCTTATAATCAATCTCGGTGTACCAATATGTGATGAGCCGAACAAGGCGTCCTTTATTTGACCTTTAACTGTGAATACAAGTGTTGTATCGCCAATGGTGATTTTTATTTTATCTCCTATTGAAACGTCATTTTTGTTCATAAGGATATTTTTGAAATAAATATCTCCGTCACTTATCTCTGTAATCGGATTATTGCTGCTGTCAAAGAATGTTAAGTGAGAACTTTCAAACGGAGTAAGCAGTCCCGAATCATTGATTATGTCAAAAGCGTCGCCGTTGATTTTTGAGATGTTTGACGTACTTATATACAGACAGCCCTCGGCTGAATAACCGTCAACGTAATCAAGGTCTTTAATAGTTTCTTCAACGCTTTTGTCGTCTGACGCAGCGCCTTTGGTGGCTACAATATAATCGCTCATATTTGCCTTGTCAAAATATGTATCAAGAGAATTTGTTACAGCCGTAAGGTTGTTTACGCTTGATGATACAAACATTACAGCAAGAATGATGAACAGCAAAAGTATGATATTCATTGTGCGCTTTCGCTTTAAATCCTTTTTAAGAATGTTGATATACATTCGATTACCTCCTTTGTTAAGCTGATTATAGAGGTTAAATTATTAAATAATCCTTAAATGATTAAAAAACAAAAAATTTTTTTGCACTAAAAGATCCGAACTTTACAAATAATGCACAGCTCGGATTTATTTATGATTTTATAAATTAATTATAAATGCTAAACGCCGATATATCAATTACAAATTACCGTTGGCAGGATTATCCAGAACCTTGCCTTTTTCGGAAAAACGTGAACCGTGACACGGACAGTCCCACGAATGTTCGGCGCTGTTCCATTTTAATGCACAGCCAAGATGCGGGCATCTCTTACCTGAAATTGTAAGCAGATTTTTGGTTGTTTCAAATCCGTTTACAAAAAGCTGGGGCTTGATAATACTTCTTGAAGGATTAAAAATATCTGCAAACTCGTTTTTCTTACCCGTTACTAAATCGCTGATGATAATCGCAGAAATCATTGCGCCTGTCATTCCCCATTTGTTGAAGCCGCTTGCAGCATAAAAATTAGGAGTGCTTTTTGAGTATTGACCTATATAAGGTATTCCGTCAAGACTCATACAGTCCTGTGCTGCCCAAAAAAGTTTTTCGTGCGAATTCGGATAAACCCTTTCGGCAAGGGCACGAAGCTCGTTCCAGTTACCGCCTGATTTGCCTGTGCGGTGACCGCCTCCGCCTAAAAGAAGAAGGTTACGGTAATTTCTGAAGGAAAAACCTTTCCTGTTTTCATCAACATACATTCCGTCAACATTTTGTGCGTTTTCAAGGGCAATAACATATGAACGGTGCTGATAGAGCTTTAGAAAATAGCTTCCGTGCTTGTTTATAAACGGAAAGTGGGTTGTAACTATTACCTTGTCTGCAAAAATTTTACCGTTATCTGTAACAGCCGTATTATCTATCATTTCACGGACGAAGGTATTTTCATATATGTTGAGTTTGTCGGCTATGGCGGCAACAAATTTCAATGGATTAAACTGTGCCTGATTCGGGAATTTTACCGCCCCGACAGTTTCTATCGGAATGGAAAGATTTTCGCAAAGCTCAGCGTTGCAGCCTATTTTTTGCAAAGCCGACATCTCATTTTCAAGTTTTTTCCTGTTTTCAACTGAATATACATAATTATCTTTTATTTCGTAATCGCAGTCTGTTTTTTTGCAGAGATTTGCATATTTTTTAAATGCAGCTTCATTAGCCTGCCAATATTTTACGGCGGCTTCAATTCCGCCGCTTTTTAGAATTTTATTATAAATGAGCCCGTGTTGCACGGTTATTTTTGCCGTTGTGTTCTGCGTTGTCCCCGAGCATATCCTATCCTTTTCGACAAGCACATATTTTACTCCGTTTTGCTGCAATAAATATGCAGTAAGAATTCCTGCAATGCCGCCGCCGATGATAAGCACATCAGTATGAAGATCGCCTTTTAGCTGCTGAAAACGCGGTAGCTCAGTTGTTGTCTGCCATATTGATTTCATAATTTTCTCCTATTACATATTACAGAACACCATTTGAAAAAGCTTCCAAATGGTGTTTGTCATAAGTTTTTTACTAAGTTATAAATCCTGTAAGTCCGCTGCGGTAATGTCGTTTTCGAGGTTATCCCTTGCAAGGTCGTTATCTATAGCGGCATAAACAGGGGAGATAGGCTTTTCCTTTTCAAAAGGCGTTGAATGATAAACCTTTTGAGAAGAACCGCTTGTTCCTGCGATAATCGGATTTGCACGTGTTTTTCCGTGTTTTGCTTTTCCCTGAATTTCGGGCACGGGCTGTACTTCATTGCGCGGCCGAGTATGTGTTCTGTCGATTCTTTTCATTCCCTGTTTTGGCATTAGTTAATCACCTCGTCTTTATCATTTGCAGAGATAGTTGTTTTATTCTGCTAAATCCGAGTTGCCTTAATGAAAGTGTTAAAAACTTTTTAGATATGTCATTTTGCATCAAATTTTTTTCTTTGTTTGCTGATATAAAGCAAAGCCGCAAGTAATTTTCTGTTTTAAATAAAAGTAACAAATTTTTCAATGAAACGAAATTGATTGATTTAAATACACAAATATGATAAAATCAAAATAAGACATTTACTTAGATTTTTACGCCTTTAATGTCTTTATATTTTAATTTAGGAGTTGAAATTATGATTAGAAAAATGAAATCAGCTATGAGTGTTATTCTAGCGGTTATGATTTTTATTACTTGTTTTGCATTTTCCGATTTTTCCGTATATGCTGAAAGCGGAAATACAGTATATGTAAACAACAATATAGGCTGGCAAGAGCTTTATTGTTTTATGTGGAATAATAATGGAGACGCATATGTTGCATGGCCGGGCGAGAGAATGAAAGAATTGGATGACAATTTGTGGTCATATCAAATAAATAACAATTATAAAAATATTATATTTAATAACGGAGGCTTCGGCGCCGGTAATCAGACCGACGATCTTATTCTGCCTAAAGGTGCTGATTATGTTTTTGATTTGGCTGATAATGAATGGTCATTATATGACGATAAAATTGCTCCCGTAATTACCTGCGATAAAATTGACGGCTATCAGTTTAAAGGAACAGCCAATCTTAGCATATCTGCAAGGTACGCTGAGACTTCCTATTATACTGTGAATGACGGCGAACAGGTTGATTTTAAGGAGAATGTATCTTTTGTAATCGGAGATGATACCGATACCGCAAAGGAATATACGGTTAAGGTTTATTCTCAGAACAGCTACGGTGTTTCCGAAAAAACTTTTACATTCAGCAAAATTATTCCGACATCAGGTGTTGTGGGATATACAGCTGTACCTGAGTATGCCGATAATAATTGCCTTTATGCTCACGCTGAGGTTGAGGCTGAAAGCACTCAAACCTGGCAGAAGTGGGAAACTCAGTCGGGTCCTTATTCAGAGTCAGGAGTGTATTACTTCTTCCTTCCTAACACTGCGAGCGACGCTGAGGTTGAAATATATAATACCTATAGCAACAACGTAATTATAAACGATATTGAAATTGAGCCGTTCACCTCAGCGGTGGTAAGATATACTGTTGGTGAATCAATACTGGCGTCAATTGCTAATTCCTCAGAATCTGCATATCTTCAAATTTATAAATCTGATAGTGAGGTCAGCCTGTATATAAATGATACGACAGGCTCCTATACAGACAGCAGCGGAAATACTATGACCGATTTCTATTCATTCCTTGTAGCGGATAAGGAAAATGCCGTTAACGGTTCTTCCTGCACCGTTATTGATGAGGACGGTGTAAATGAGACCGTGCTCAAGAAAATTAAGGGCAGGGGTAATTCCACGTGGAGAGATTCTGATAAAAAGCCGTTTAATATTACATTTAACAGCAAGACAAGCATTGGAGGAATTTCGAGTAAAAAATTCTCGCTTCTTGCAAACGCAAAAGACGGCAGCTTGCTGAGAAACAGAGTGATGTATGATTTGGCTGATGAAGTGGGCTCGCTTTATTCGTCGGATTCAAGAACTGTGGATTTATATATAAACGGCAGCTACAGAGGCGCATATCAGATTACCCAAAAGGTTGAGCTTGGCAAGAATTCACTTGTTTCGCTCAAAGATGAGTCAGATGAGCTTACAGAGGATTTCAATTTCCTTATTGAGGTTGATATATGGAATTATGCAGGAGATGTATATTTTGAAAGCGACAGGGGCTTGCATATTGTATTCAATACGCCCGACCTTGAAGGCTATGACGGTGTTGACGAAACACTGAATGCCCAATACGAGTTTATGAGGAGCAAATATCAGCAGTTTGAAGACGCACTCTACTCAGGAGATATGTCCGACCTTGAGAAAATCTGTGACGTCGATTCATTGGCAAGAGCATATCTGCTTCAGGAATTCGGCAAAAACTGCGACGGCGGTATGACAAGCTGCTATTTCACCTATGTTGCAGCAGACGGCAAGTTTATTGCCGACCCGATATGGGATTGCGACAGTTGTCTCGGAAATGTTTACTGTGAAAGAAAGAATGCCTCAAACACTGCATATTCAACAGGCTGGGCAATCAAAACTGCGCAATATGATAATACAAAGATGACCAATATTTTGGGTCAGGGCTTTAATGTCAGTGGCACTACCTCCGGCAATGAAACCTTTGAGGAGGTCGTAAAAAGGATTTGGAATGATGACTTTGTTCCGGCAATTTCTGTGCTTAAGGGCGAGTCTTCTGCTTCGGGAACAAGGCTCAGAAGCATTGAAGGGTATATAAATACTTCACCAATTGCGTCATACAATAACTATATTAAGTGGGATTTCCAGTGGTTCCCATATTATGAAGCGCTTAATGGAAATTACGAATATGACCTTGACGGTCAAACCTCTTATTTGTCTGACTGGATTGTGGCTCGTGAAAAATGGATGGACTATGAGATTAACGATATTTCTGATATTCCGCAGAACAGATATTACCTTACAGGCATAGGTTTTGGCGGTTGGGGTGCAAAGGATTATGAGCTGACAAAAACTGACGACGGTATCTATTCAATAGATGTTACGCTGAAAAAGGATACAGTGTATGAGTTTAAAATTTTTGACGGTAAATCCAACTACTATACTGCCAATCTAAGTGATGAGACTACAGCTGAATATATAAGCTATGATGAAGATTATCAGAATGCAATAATCACTCCGTCAGAGGATATAGACGTAACAATTCTGTTTACCGGCAGCAGTTTTACCTTAAGACTTTCAGATAATGAATATATACCAAAGATTGGTGATGTTGACTGTGACGGCAGTGTTACTATTGATGATGCTACGCTCATTCAGAAGTATATTGCAGAGATTGTAACCCTAACGGATGACCAGCACAGTGTTGCTGATGCTGATCATAGCGGCATAGTAACAATTGATGATGTTACAACAATTCAGAAAAATATTGCCGATATTATCACATCTTTGAACTGATACATTCAAATAACGGATTTACGGTTTATTGCTTGAAAGAGCAGCTTAATTTTCTTGCAATAGCAGGATTCGCTAATGACTCAAAAATGTGTCCCGCCGCCTTCAGAGGCGGCGGGAAATCTTTCTTTAGGTTATATTAAATATATAATATCCGATAAAATATCTATCAATTGTTTGGACTACATTAAAGAAATGTTTACATAATATTGCAAAAGAATAACCGCCTCGAGGCGTGTTAGATACTTTTTTGATACATATGAGTATTATCCTTACTCTATAGACTATTTTAGGGAGGTAAGTTATGATTGACCGCAAAATGCGCCGCAAGGATCGTGAAACTGATGAGGAAACAGCAAGAAAAATTCTTGCCAATGCCGAATGCGGAGTGCTTTCAACAATCGGTGAGGATGGCTATCCTTACGGAGTAACTGTTAATCACGTTGTTGAGGGCAATAAAATATATTTTCATTGTGCGCGCAATGTAGGACATAAGCAGGAAAATATCAGGTTTTCCGATAAGGTGTGCTTTACGGCTGTTGAAAGCTGTGAGGTTGTGCCCGAAAAACGGCTGACCCGCTATAGAAGCGCTGTTGTATTCGGGCGTGCAAAGCGTATGACAGATGACAGGCACCGTGCACTGGAGCTGATTCTTGATAAATATTGTTCCGATTGCAAGCAGGAGGGACTTATTGAAATTGAAAATGCATATAATTCTACCGATGTGATTGAAATTAAGATAGAGAAAATCAGCGGAAAAATCCATTTATAAAGCCATTTTAATAATATTGTTTATATTGATTGTAAACAATATAGGTTTTAGTATTATAGTAGAAGTAAAAGCTGTAAGTATATTCAAAAAAAAGAAGAACTTTTTATCAGAATAAGGCGGAATTTTGCAGATATATCCAATGTTTCAGGAAATTTTAACGCAAGTTTGCTAAAAAACATCTGCTTTGAAGTTTGCCGGATACTTTTTGATTACGCGCATGTACAATATAGAGGTAATTTATACATAATCATAAATAAAAAAAGTTTTGAATATTATTATTTTACCCCTTTTTTTTTACCGGAGTTTATAGTACAATATATCTTAAACGAGGCGTTTCAATATATTATAACGGAGATTACAC
>CAYQXN010000022.1:0-20064 GCA_964421585.1 uncultured Ruminococcus sp.
CCATTGTCCGCGGACTTGACTATTATACAAAAACAGTTTTTGAGTTTGTCACAGCCTTTATCGGCGCACAGGGCACAGTGTGCGGCGGCGGACGTTATGACGGACTGATTGAGGAGCTTGGCGGAAAGCATCTGCCTTCTCTCGGCTTTGCAATGGGCATTGAGAGACTTCTTATGCTTATGGACAAGCAAGGAATTGAAATTCCGAAGCCGTCAGCCTGCGACCTTTATGTTGCTACAATGGGAGAAAAAGCCAAGGAAAAGGCATTCGGGCTCATCAAAAGCGTGCGTGACTGCGGACTTATTGCAGAAACCGACATAGTCGGCAGAGGATTGAGAGCACAGATGAAGTATGCCGACAAAATCGGCGCAAAGTATTCGCTTGTGCTCGGTGATAACGAGATTGAGCAGAACAGCGCCGAAATAAAAAATATGACCACAGGCGAAAAAACAATATTGGCGCTGGATGATACATTTGCTGATAAGTTTGCTGTATTGCAGCTTACCGACGACGAGTCGTTCAAAATTTAACTGAGTAATTTTATATAATCAGCAGTAATGTAAATTATTCCTGAATTATATATGCAGCTCAAATTTCCAGCAAATTCGGACAAACGTGTTTTTATGGTAATACCACGCTTTCTCCCAAAATTTAAAAATCATATCCAAAGAGGAGTAATTATAAATGGCAGAATTTATGACAGGCTTAAAACGTACAGACTATTGCGGAGATTTGCGTATCTCTGATGTCGGCAAAGAAGTTACGGTATGCGGCTGGGTTCAGCGCAGCCGTGACCTTGGTCAGCTTATCTTCATTGATTTGCGTGACCGCACAGGTATTGTACAGCTTGCCTTCAACGACAAGACCGATAAGGAAATTTTTGATAAGGCGTTCTCTTGCAGAAGTGAATTTGTGCTTGCTGCAAAGGGAATTGTTGCAGAAAGAAGCGCCAAAAACGCCGAAATTCCAACCGGCGAAATCGAAATTACAGTAACGGATTTACGTGTGCTTTCAAAGGCTCAGACGCCGCCTTTTGAAATTGTTGACGACCTGAACACAAACGAGGAGCTGAGACTCAAATACCGTTATCTCGACCTTCGCCGCCGTCCGCTTTTAAACAACCTTATGCTCCGCAGCAAGGTTTCAAAAGCAGCCCGTGACTACTTTGCGGATAACGGCTTTGTTGAGATTGAAACGCCTATGATGATAAAGTCAACCCCTGAGGGCGCCCGCGATTATCTTGTGCCTTCAAGAATTCATAACGGCAAGTTTTATGCTCTGCCTCAGTCACCTCAGATTTACAAGCAGCTTCTTATGGTGTCGGGCTTTGACCGTTATATTCAGCTTGCACGCTGCTTCCGTGACGAGGATTTGCGTGCCGACCGTCAGCCCGAATTTACTCAGATTGATATGGAGCTTTCGTTTGTAGATGTTGACGACATTATGGAAATCAACGAAGGACTTTTCAAAAAGCTGTTCAAAGAAGTTCTCGGCAAAGAGCTTGAAACTCCGTTTGAAAGAATGAGCTACACAGACGCTATGAACAGCTACGGCTCAGACAAACCCGATATACGCTTTGATATGAAGATTCAGGATATATCCGACCTTGTAAAAGACTGCGGCTTCGGCGTGTTCACAGGCGCAATTAAAAACGGAGGCTCTGTTCGTGCTATTGTTGCAAAAAATGCGGCTTCCGTATATACAAGAAAGGAAATCGACAAGTTGACCGAGTATGTGCGCGGAATAGGCGCAAAGGGACTTGCCTATGTGCGCTGGGTTGACGAGCCGAACGCCTCGTTCAAAAAATTTATGAACGAAGATGAGCTTAATGCAATTTATGAAAGACTCGGAGCTGAACAGGGCGACGTCATACTTATTGTTGCCGACAAAAACAGCACCGTTCTGTCAACGCTCGGAGCACTCCGTCTCAAAATTGCAAAGCGACTTGACATTATTCCGGATAAGTTTAAGTTTTTGTGGATTGTTGACTTCCCGTTCTTTGAATATGACGAGGAAAGCGGCGAATGGATTGCAATGCATCATCCTTTCACTATGCCTAAGGAAGAGTGCCTGCAATATCTTGAAAGCGACCCTTCAAAGGTAATTGCAAAAGCATTTGACCTCACGCTAAACGGCATAGAGCTTTCAAGCGGCTCAATGCGTATTACCGACCCCGAGCTGCAGCAGCAGATGTTCAGGGCGCTCAAAATGACTGACGAGGAAATTGAAGCCAAATTCGGCTTCCTTGTTGAAGCCTACAAATACGGAGCGCCTCCGCACGGCGGTATGGGCATAGGACTTGACCGTGTAGTAATGCTTATGTGCGGCGCCGACAGTCTGCGTGATGTTACGGCATTCCCGAAGGTGCAGAATGCAAGCGAGCTTATGTCTGCCTGCCCTGCGCCCGTTGATGAAGAAAGCCTTGACGTTCTGGGCATCCGGATTAAGAAAACCGACGAATGAGCCTTATTACCGGGGCTTGCTTAATAAATGACAAAATACCATTTAAAGAGCGAATATATTTTCGGCTTTTCAAAAAACACATTTTATTCCCTGAAAGCGGTATGGGCAAATCAACCTATAGGAGGGCAGAAAATGGAGCCAAATTCGGCTGAGTTAATCTTAACCTATTCTTTCAGTCTTATTGTAGTAATAGTAATATTTGTCGTCTATGGAATTGTAAGGTACAAGCTAGGCAAATTTTCACACTCAATGTTTAATACCAAATCATTTATGGACGGCGTGAGACAGCAAAGGGAAATTATGAACGAAACACCTCGTTCACTTCATTCAATGACGTCCATATATCTGCCAATGATTCAAAACGACTTTCCTGAATTTGATTATCCTATGTACAGGGACAAGGCTCAGTCGCTTTTGCGAAGCTATTTTAACGCAGTCAGCACAAAAAGCACGTCAGTCCTTAGCGAAGAGTGCTCGCTGACCCTAAAAAATAACGTTCAGAGCATTATATATGACTTGAATTCGCGCAATGTCACTCAGATGTTTGTCAATACCGTTATCCACGACGTACAGATTGCCCGCTACATAAAGGATGGCAAAACCGCAACTATTGTTTTTGAAATATCCGTCGGACATTATGCATATATTGTTGACAGTACGGGAGCGGTTGTATTCGGCGACAAAGGTATGAAAAAACAGACAATTTACGAGGTCGGTCTTATGTATGTTCAGGACGCAGATAAAATTGCACTGCGCGGCGAGGCGCTTGGTGTTAATTGCCCAAACTGCGGCGCGCCTGTTACAAATCTGGGAGAAAAGTTTTGTAAATATTGCGGTACAGCAGTTATTGAGGTCAACACACGTGCCTGGAAATTTAACTCCGTGCAGGAACAAACCGTGCAGGGACGTCAGTATTGACGCTGTAAATAATTTAGGTAAAGGGTTTTAGATTGTTGACTAAGCAATATATTTGTTTAGTCAGTTACCGGGGAATGAAATGAATAAAAGCAGAAAAGATAAAACAACATTAAGTCTTGATTTAATCAGTAAATACCGCAATGAAATTTTCGGCTTATCAATTATCAGCATCATTTTTTTTCATTTTGTGGAGCAAATACAGAATAATTTTCCGGACGGCGCTTATCCGGCGTCCGAATGGTATGACAGGATTCTAAACTCGGTGGGAGTGGATTGCTTTTTGTTCCTGTCGGGAATGGGACTGTATTTTTCAATGACGAAAAACAGCAATATTCGTCAGTTTTATTCGAAACGACTCAAAAGAGTTGTTATTCCGTATGCTGTATGGGGCACGGTTTTCTGGATGATAGAGGATTTGCTGGTTAAACGGGAAGGAATTGATGATTTTTTATATGACTTCTCATTTTTGTCATTTTGGATTGAGGGCACAAGAGTTTTGTGGTATATAGGATTTATAATTATTATGTATCTTATTTTCCCTCTTATTTTCAGATTTTTAAATTCGGAACGGCACAACTTTATCAGATTGCTTGTATTGCTGGCGATTTGTGTTTGTGCAAACGAAACGCTTAATTTGTTTGCGCCCGAAGTATATGACAACATTGAAATTGCCACAGGCCGTATCCCGATTTTCCTGATCGGAACATATATGGGCGGGAGAATTTACCGTCATCAGCCGTTTAGACCGGCTGACGTAATTTTGCTTATTGCAGGTTTAGCTGCACGGCTGTTTGAGATTCTTGCAAAGTGTGATGTAGTATCTGTTGATTTTGATTTAAAAAGATACGGGTCCGCACTTTTTTCTATTTCGCTTATTTTTATATGCGCATGGATTTTTTCAAAAATAAAATGGAAGCCTATCCATAAATTTCTTGTAAGTGTGGGCGCTGTTTCTCTTGAGCTTTATCTGACGCACGTTACAATCGCAAATTTGATGCGTTTACTGGGTTACCCTACATATAGCTTACGTAATTACACAATTTGCATAGCGCTTTCAATTATTTTCAGTATAATGTTGCATTTTTCACTTAAAAAGATTAAAATAAAAAAACATCGTAATTTATTCCATATTCGATGATATTTTTCTATGAATCAAAACACGAGAATATAAACCGTATATATAAAATATAAAAAGGAGTTTTTACTATGGGTATCATAAGAGCAGTCACAAATGCAATAGGCGGAGCACTTGCCGATTCCTGGCAGGAAGTCATTGAGCCGTCTCCAATGGGCGAGAATACTTGTATCTGTCCGGGTCAGCTCAAGTCAACAAACGCAGGCAGAGGTCAGAACAAAAAAGGCTCTGAAAATATTGTTTCAAACGGTTCAATAATTCACGTTTACGACAAGCAGTTTATGATTCTTGTTGACGGCGGCAAAATAGTCGATTTTACAGCTGAACCGGGTTATTTTCAGGTAAATAACAGCTCAATGCCGTCGCTTTTCTGCGGTCAGTTCGGAGATTCTATCAAAGAAACCTTTAACCGTGTAAAATTTGGCGGTGTTCCTTCTCAGACGCAGAGAGTTTTCTACATCAACTTGCAGGAAATGAAGAACATTCCGTTCGGCACTCCCAACGCTATAAACTATTTCGACAATTTCTATAATTCCGAGCTGTTCATCCGTGCCCACGGTACATATTCCGTCAGGGTAACCGAGCCGTTTAAATTCTATCAGGAAGTAATTTCAAGAGACGTTATCACAGAGAACAAAAGTCTTGACTTTAACGATATAAAACAACAATACAGCGATGAATTTATTGAGGCTCTTGCTTCTGCAATTAACCAGTATTCTGCTGACGGCAACCGTATCAGCTTTATCACCTCAAAGAGCCGTGAACTAGGCAAATATATGAGCCAGACTCTTGATGAGGAATGGACTCAGCTCCGTGGTATGGAGGTTGTATCCGTAGGCATCAAGGTTTCATATGACGAGGAAAGTCAGAACCTTATTAATATGCGCAACAAGGGCGCAATGATGTCTGACGCTGCCGTTCAGCAGGGCTACGTTGCCGCCAATATTTCAGAAGGATTAAAGGATGCAGGCTCAAACGCAAATGGCGCAATGGCAGGCTTTATGGGTATGGGCGTCGGTATGAATGCAGGCGCAAATATACTTGGTGGCTATCAGCAAAATCCGCAGTATAGTCAACCTCAGCAACCTCAGCAACCTCAGCAGCCTCAACAGCCTCAGCAGCCGCAATCTCCGCAGCCACAGCCACAGGCTTCCCCTGTATCTGCACCGTCAGGCGACAGCTGGACCTGCTCCTGCGGCTCAGTAAACACAGGCAAGTTCTGCCCCGAATGCGGCGGCAAAAAGCCTGAGGCTCCTAAGAAGCGCTTCTGCACAAACTGTGGCTATGAGCTTGGCGAAAACACAAAATTCTGTCCTGAATGCGGCACAAAATCAGAATAATTTTACACATATGAATAAGACTTGCTCGTTTTTATGAAACAGGGGGGCAGCTTAAAGGCAATTGCCTTAAATATTGCTTTCATAATGATAACAAAATGTTTTCGTCTATAATTCGGAATCATATTTATTTAAGTTATAACCTTAACAAAGCCCTTGTCTGAAAACAAAGCATTCTGAATGCAGCGGCACAGCACGCTTTGCCGCTGCAAGTTGTGCGTAAAGTATTCTTTTAATAAAAATAAAAGCTAAGGAGGGATTTCTATGGCTACGGTTAATTATAAATGCCCAAATTGCGGCGCCCCGCTTAAGTTTAACCCTGACAAACAAGAGTTCAGCTGCGAATATTGTATGTCGGATTTTACAGAAGAAAAAGTACAGCAAATATATGCCGAGCGTGAAGCAAAGCAGAGTAATGCTGAAAAGCAGGAACAGCAACAAAAACAAGCTCAGCAGCAAGAGCAGCAGAACCGGGATAAAAAGGCCTTTGAAGAGGAAGCTGTTGTTTACACCTGCCCCAGCTGCGGTGCAGAGGTAGTTACCACCGACTCAACAGCGGCTACAACCTGTTTCTATTGCCAGAATCCTGTTGTGCTTGGCGGAAGACTGTCGGGTGAATACAAGCCCGACAGGGTCATACCGTTTGCACTTACTAAGGAAAAGGCAATTGAAAAATTCCTTGAAATGTGCAAAAAGAAATGGTATCTTCCAAAGGATTTTGCAAGCAAGGAACAATTTGAAAAGCTTACCGGAGTTTACTTTCCCTATTGGTATGTTGACGAACAGAAACAGGCAAATATGCTGGCAAAGGGCAACAAAATCAAAACCTGGCGTGTAGGAAACAAGCAATACACAGAAACAAGCGTTTTTCAACTTGAAAGAAGCGGTAACCTTATCATCAATAACGTTTTTGAGCGTGCTCTCAAGAGCGAGGACAGAGATATGCTTCAATGCGTTCATCCGTTTGATTTAAAGCAGGCAAAACCGTTTTCTATGTCATATCTTTCAGGTTTTCAGGCTGAAAAGCGTAATATTGAAAAAAATGAAATTAATGACGCTGTTCAGCAGCGTATGCACGAATACGGCAAGCAGCTGCTTAAGGATACAATGAAGGGATATTCAGGTATTGTTATACAGAATTATAACGACGCTACAGAGCTTGAGTCTTGGAACTACACACTTCTTCCAGTGTGGATTGTTACATACAAATATAAAGGCAAGATTTTTCCGTTTGCAATCAACGGGCAAACAGGCAAAACCTACGGTAAGCTGCCGACATCAAAGGGCAAACTTGCAATTCTTGCTGCTATTATTACAATTGCAGTATTTATACTCGGCACGTTAGGAGGTTTTCTGTTACTATGATTAAGTATGCAAAAAAACCTTTCGCTGTCCTCTGCGCAGTACTGATTGCCGCTTGCAGCTGTGTAACCTTCTTTGCCGAGAGCAGCCAAAAGCTCACTGACGACGCTTCTCTATATACAAACTATGAGGCTGAAGAAATCACTGATATGCTTGAGAATGCAACCGAGACAACAGGCTGGGATATTATTATCTACACCAACTATAACGACGTTGACGAGTATGATATGGAGGATTACTGCAATAACTACTATGACGACAACGGTTATGGCATAGGCTATGACAAAAACGGCGTTTTTCTTACGATTGATATGGGCTCCAGACAGATGTACATTATCACCAAGGGCGATGCAATGTATTATTTTAATGATGATCGTGTTGACAACATTCTGGATGCCGTTCAGTATGATTTAAGCTCAGCCGATTACTATTCGGCTGCCGAGGATTTTGTTGAATATACGCTTGACTATTATAATAAGGGAGAGCCTGAAAGCGGCACATTTTCCAATGCTGAAATCAACAAAAAGGCTGACCATCCTGTTGTTTATTCTCTGATTCACTATGGAATTCCGTCATTAATTGTCGGCATAATCATTGCTTTTTTATCGGTATTGTTCATATGGCTTCGCTACAAAAGCAACGGCAAAGCAGGCACATATGACCTCAATGCAAACAGCGTCACAACGCTTACAAACAGCAATGACATCTTCCTCACAAAGCACGTATCGGTAACAACGATTCAGAGCTCATCAGGAGGCGGCGGACATTCAGGCGGCGGACACTCGGGAGGTTCATCCCACGGCGGAGGCGGAAGAGGCTTCTGATTCTGTCGGCTTAGAAATTTTGTTTATACTATATATAACAAGGCTCCTGTAAAAGGAACCTTAAGTATGTCAAACTCAGACGTTAAAAAAGATTTTTTATAAGATAAATTTATACTTTATATGAAAATATGATTGAGAAAGGGTTTCCAAAGGGGAACCCTTTGGTCAATTAGGAAAATGGGATTTTCAAGGAGAAAGGTAATCGAAATCCATTTCCCCTTGACTTATACTAAACTCCAATTAATTTGCGTTATAAGATTATAGAAAAAGCTATTCTACAATATGAATTTATAGTTTGAAATATATAGAATAATCCCTACAGGGCAAGTCGTGGTGATGCCCTGCAGGCATCTCAATAAAAAATGTGTAAAATTTTTGAGACAACCAATGGTCGTTCCTACGTATTCCGAATAAAAACTAACCTCAGCTAAATTTGAAAATCAGCATTGCTGAAAATTATATTAAATTGAATTTTCGGGAAGCGTCTTTGTTTTATCAGGCTGTCTGCTAAATTTGACTGTCGGGACTCCCGACAAACTATAATTTAAAATCATATTCTAAAGGTGTCATTATGAATAACAATGATTATAAAAATATTTTTGACGCACACGCGCACTATGACGACAGGTGGTTTAACGAAGACCGCTTTGAGCTGCTTGACAGTCTCAAAAGCCGCGGAGTGTGCGGCATTGTCAACAATGCTGTTGACCTTAAAACTGCAAAAATCTGCATTGATTATGCAGAAAAATATGACTTCATATATGCTGCGGCAGGTTTTCATCCCGAAAATCTCAAGGGAATCCCCGACGATTACCTTGACCGCATTGCCGAGCTTTCAAAACACCCCAAAGTTGTTGCAATAGGTGAAACAGGACTAGACTATCACTGGGATATTCCAAAGGATTTGCAAAACAAGGTTTTCGAGGAACAAATTCAGCTCTCGCTTGAACTTAAAATGCCTATTATAGTACACGACCGGGAGGCTCATGCCGACACCTTTGCACTGCTGAGAAAATATAAGCCAAAAGCGCTTGTTCATTGCTTTTCGGGCAGTGTTGAGCTTATGAGGGAGGCAGTAAAACTGGGAATGTGTATAAGCCTCGGCGGAGTGGTAACATTTAAAAATGCACGTCACAGCGTTGATGTAGCACGTGAAATACCTATTGACAGACTTCTTCTGGAAACAGACGCACCCTATATGGCTCCCATACCCTTCAGGGGCAAGCGCAACGACAGCTCGCTTATCCCATATGCGGCACAAAAAATCGCAGAGGTTCGCAATATGGACGTTCAGGAAGTACTTAACATCACCTGCGAAAACGCAAAGCGATTTTATTCAATAGAATAAATCTAAAAAACAACTAACGCCTCCTTGTAAAGGGAGGCGTTTTCTGTTATATGGGGAACTAAATTAATTTGCGTTTTTTCTGTATTTTGACGGAATTGTATTGTGATACATCTTAAATGCTCTGTTAAAATTTGAAATATTATTAAATCCCGACATTCCTGCAATCTGAATAATCGGAATGTCTGTTGTTGCAAGCAGCATAGCCGCACGCGAAAGACGAAGCTCGTTGAGATACCCAATAAACGTTGTGCTCATCAGCTCCTTGAAAAGATGAGAAATATAATAACGGCTCAGACCCGTTTCGGCGGCAACGGAGTCCAGAGTGATTGCTTCGCAGAAATTCTCGTTGACATACTCTGTAACCCTGCGTAACGCACGGTATTTTCTGCTCTGCGTTTCTACATTGGAAATTTTTATAAGACCTGAAGAAAACAGAATATAAAACATTTCATACATTTTGCCGTGTACCAGAAGCTGAAAGAACTCGAATTTCTCGGTTTCTGCCCTTGTTACACAGGTAAAATCAGAGAGCATCTCATCATGATGAGGGTCAGACGGAGAGAGCACAGCAAAAGGTGTGCAATTGCCGATTGTCAGTCCTCTGATAAAGCTATGGGGAATATATTCCTGAGTAACGGCAGCAGGATTTGAAAGATTGAGCAGAATAACGTCAACAACAGCGCCGCCACCGTTAATTACCTTATATCTCTGATTAGGTGATATAAAGTAAATATAATCTCTTTGCAGGCTGTACGTATTCGTTGGTGTTTCAATTGTAAGAGAGCCTTCCTTTATATGTGCAATAACAACCTCGCTGTGCACATTCCATTCATCATTAATAATCATTTCTCCGCAGACCACACGAAAAACGCTGCTTGAAGCAACAGGTGAGCGCAAAAACTCAAAGCTCATAATAAACACTCCTGTAAAGAATAAATACTATATTGTTTTATTTTATAGAAGTATAATAGAATTAAAATCGGATATTGTCAAGATAATTCGGACTTTTTTTCAAAAATTTTACATTGTCACAAAAAACAGTATATTGCTTTTTCCGTATAATATAAGCTGTATCGAATTGTAAATCTCATAGTTAATGATAAAGACGTGAGGCATCATCAAGCTGTTTTCTGAACTCCTCTGCGGCGCTTGCAGGTTCAATAATTCTGATCCTGCTTCCTAAGCCAAACAGCCACGCATAGAACTGCGGACTAAGCATAACACGAACACTCACTCTAAAGGTTGCGTCAGTCTCCTTTGATATAAAAATATCAGAACCGAAGCGGTCGGCTATTACGCCCACAAGAGAATTATCTACCGACAGGGTGATTTCCGTTTCTTCACCGCCAAACATCGAAAACATACTTTTACCATAGCGTGCAATATCCAGCTTTTCAAACTGCTCTCTGCCCTCTCGCTTTTTCTCGGTCGCCTCAATTAAATCCATTTTATCAACCCTGTAGTGCTTGATAAAGCCTGCCTCTCTGTCAAAGGCTATCAGGTAATAATTTTCGTCATCCCACCTCAGCGCCCACGGAGACACCCTGTAGGCTTCTTCCCTGCGTTTGCGCTTTACAATGCGCCTGACAGAGCCGAAATCGACATCCCATTTGTAATATATAAAAGTAACCTGCACGTCATTTGCAATAGCTGTATGCAGAGCGTCAACATTGTAGTAGATTTTTTCATTCATATTTTTGCCTTTGTTCAGAACATACACCTGACGGCGCAGCTTTATCCCGTCGTGCTTGCTTAAAAGCCCCTCAAGCTTCTTTATCAGTGTAAGACTCTTCTTCTCCGTGATAAATTTCGAGCTTTGAATTGCGTCAACAAGCAGCTTCAGTTCAGGAATTTCAAAATTACGGCTGCCCACATAATAGTGCGTGGTGCTTGTCTTTGTGCGGCAAATATCAAGCCCGTAGGTCTCAAGGGCTCTTAGGTCATCATAAATGCTTTTACGTTCGGCGCTTACGCCGTAAGCGGCAAGCTCCGCAATAATCTCATTCACTGTCAGTCCGTGATTTTCGTCGGTTTTTTCAAGCATAATTTTTTGCAGATACAGCAGCTTCAGCTTCTGCATAGAACCTCTGGGCATTATAAATCAACTCCTATTATGAGCTATAACCTTGATAAACTACCTGCTTGATGTCAGGCTATTGTTTGTGCGAGCGCCACAACAAGGGGCATAGTAATAATTGATACAAGCGTTGTTGAGGCAACAATGCTTACAGAAAGCTCAACATCACGGCCAAATTTTGCTGCAAACATTGTTGTAGTGGCGGCTGTGGGGGCAGAACTTGCAATAATGCAGGTTACCATAATTGTAGGGTCAACACCAAACAGCGCCATTACAAAGGTTGAAGCAAGAGGAACCGCCACAAGCCTGAGTCCCATTGTAAGATATGCTTTGGAATCCGTAAAGGCTTTTTTGAAATTTGCCTGTGACAGATAGAAGCCGATTATAAGCATTGGCAGCGGTGTATTGAGCGCAGCAAGATAATCAACGGGCTGGGCAATAACATAAGGCAGTTTGATGCTGAATATAAACAGTATCAAAGCAATGACAACGCCCGCAATGCCGGGATTAAATATGAGTTTTTTTATGGAAAGCTGCTTTTTATCACCGCTCATCATAACAAGTCCGTAGGTCCAGATGATTATGTTGAAAACAGCTACAAAGATTGAACCGTAAAACCAACCGTCGTCACCGAGAATTGCTTTTTGCAAAGGAAGAGACATAAAACCGCAGTTTGAGAATATTGCTGCAAAACGCATAACCTTTTGCCTGCCTTCATTTTTGTCGTGCAAAACAATAAGGGCAATAAAAATTGTTCCAATCATAATTGCCGCTGCACAAAGTGCAGTTATAAGTATGTTGCCGAGCAGCTCCATTGAAAACTCACGCTGAAATGCCGAAATCATTACACAGGGCGTTACAACGTAGAGAACAATATCTGTAATTTTTTTCGAAGATAAATCAGTAAGAATTCCCTTCTTGCCACAGATAAAGCCAATTCCTATCAATACAAACAGTACCAGTACCTGCTGGGATATCATTACAAAATTGTCTGACAAGTCAAATACTTCCGTTTCCTAAAAATTTTATGTACTTGCTGTTCAGCATAAAACAGCCGTATATTATTCTATCATATGCGACTGTATTTTTCAAATTTTGTTTAAGCCTCGTGCAGAGAGTACGGTTAAAATAAAAACCTAATCGCAAATAAAAACGGGGCAGTTCATATGCGCTGCCCCAAGACTTAAAATATAAAATTATTCGTACTTAATAGTAAAGCCGTTTTTCTTTGCATATGTTTCAGCGGCAGAGCCCTTTACACAATACATTGTAAAGTCCTTGCCCATTGATGTATGCTTGTAATTATCATCGCAATAATATCCGATATAACTCTCTTCCAAGGATGTTACAGAAGCAGGAATGTGCATAACCGTAAGGTCATTGTCACCTGCGAAAGCATTTTCATCAATTTCAATGACGCCATCCTCAATTACAACCTCATTTATATCCTGAAGAAACGCAAATGCATCATCATCAATAACCTTGACTGAGCCCGGAATAACAACCTTGAGATAACCTTTTTCTGATGAGTCGTTATCATAAACATAAACTCTGTCGATTTCAACTACAGACTTGCCCTGAAATTCCGACGGAATTGTAAGGGTGAATTTAGCTGTATCATAGTCAGTCTTGCTGTAGTCAACAACAGACCAACCGTTATAATCGTCTGACCACTCAAAGGTGAAGCCTGTTTCCTCATCAAAAACCTCTTCGTCATCATAGTAGTAATTATTTGCGTAAGATGACGCACTGTTGTCTGAGTAACTGCTATTTGAAGAACTGTCATCTGCATATTCATCAATGAAACTGCTCAAGTCATCAAGTGCGCTTGAAAATTCATTAATATCATCGCTGATATTGCTGCTTGCATATTTGGAAAGGCTGTTCTTAGCCGTGTTGAAAATGCTGCATGCAACAACACCGATAATGACGCCAAGTATGATAATAATACCGAGTATAATACTTATAACAATTGCGGCAATTTTTCCGCCGCTCATTGGCTTTTTGCCGTTGGGATATACATTGTTAGGCTGATTAGTAAACTGCTGACCTGCATAGGTACCATTTGGCTGATTAGTAAACTGCTGTCCGTAGCTTGTGCCGTTTGGCGTAGAATTGTAGTCAATCGGCTGAGGTTGCTCTGCGTTATAAGGATTGTTTTGTGGTTCAGCAAATCCGGGCTGAACATCATTTACAGATGCAGGCTCCGACTGAACGTCGCTTACAGGAATAACCGGTTCAGGCTCCGTGTTAGGTGTAGGTGCAGGAGCACCGCAGTTCGTGCAGAACTTACCTTCAAGTTCCGCTCCACATTGTGAACATTTCATATCTATGTACCTCTCTTTATTATTAGGGCATTTTATAGAAGCCCCGGGATTAGAATAAGAGCTGCCCGTTTTTAACGCGGCAATAGCGGCTGTAAGCCGTCGCCCCTAAGTTATAATAGCATATATTTCAAATATATGCAAATTATGCTGTAAGATGTTTGATTATTTCGGCAGCTTCATTAAGGTAATCACCCTCAAATGATTCAATCTTGCCGCTGTCAACCTTGCCTGCAAGCTCCGAATCAATCGGCAGCTTTGCAAGCACTCTTGTGCCGTATTCCTCAGCCGTTTTTTCAATATGACTCTCACCAAATACAGAAATCTTTTTTCCGCAGTCGGGACAGGCAAGCCAGCTCATATTCTCAACAAGCCCCAATATCGGAACGTTCATCATATTTGCCATTTTGACAGCTTTTTGTACAATCATAGAAACCAGCTCCTGAGGAGAAGCAACAACCACTATACCGTCTAGCGGAATACTCTGAAACACAGTCATAGGAACATCGCCTGTGCCCGGAGGCATATCTACAAACATATAGTCAATATCACGCCAAAACACATCCGTCCAAAACTGCTTTACCGTTCCCGTAATAACAGGTGCACGCCACACAACGGGATCGGTCTCATTTTCAAGCAAAAGATTAAGAGAAATTACATCAATGCCTGTTTCAGTTGTAACAGGCATAATTCCCTCATCACTTCCCATACATCTCGTTTTAAGCCCGAATGCCTTGGGAATAGACGGTCCCGTGATGTCGGCGTCAAGAATTGCCGTCCTATAGCCCATACGGTTAAAAGTGACGGCAAGCAGCGAAGTAACCAGACTTTTTCCTACGCCGCCTTTACCCGATACAACGCCGATAACCTTCTTAACACTGCTGTATTTGTTGAGATTTTCGTGAAGGTCTTGAGAAGCTCTGTCCTTGCAGTCTGATGCACAAGAGGAGCATTCGTGATTACAACTCATTTTTAATCCTCATTTCTTTTTAATCTCAGTAATAAACAATTTAGCTTAGTTTTTCTTTTACGCACCAAATACAGGGTGTAACCGAAAATCAAGCTGACGCGCCTGAAAGCGGATAAATTATTCACAATTCTGCTTTGAATTTTCCGGAAGTACGCCGATACATCTGCAAAATTCGCCTTGTTTTGCAAAAAGCCCTCATATTTGAACGTATTAAAGCTTTTTAGTTATTCCCTAATAAACAAAAAATATTCAATTTCAATAATTATTCGACAGAGATAATCAACGTAAGGGTCAGTCAATAATTGTTTCGGTACCGATAGATTCCTCTTCCTCGCTCACTTCATTGCTGACGGTCTGCTCCTGAGTAGTAACTTCCGGCTCGGTTTCCTCAGAAACAGCCTCCGTCGTTACAGCGGGTGCCTCTGTGACAACGGGTGCCTGAGTCGGCGCCTCTGTAGATATTTGAGCAGGCGGCTCTGTTTCGACCTGTATTTCGGTTTCAGGTTCAACATATACATACTCAGTGTATTCTTCCGTAATTTCCGCTGTTGTTGCAGCCACAGTAGTCGCCGCAGTTGAAGCAGATGTATCCTTGCTGCGGTCAGAGCATTGCGACAATGCAAAAATAATTGCAATAATAAGACATATTGCCGCAGCAACAGTAAGCGCAATTCCCGCAATCTTACCGCGATTTTTATTTTTCTTGGATTTATTTCTTTTCTCCGATTTATTATTGCCCTTGCGACCAACGGCTTTACTTTTTCTTTCTACTGCCGCCGGACTTGATGCGCCCCCTGAGCTGTAACCGTCATAGTATCCGCCGTCCGCATCACCGTTGTTAGCTCCTGTCTGAGAATCAAAGTCATCGCCGTAATCGGACGGATTATCCGCTGTAACTATATTCTCATCATCTACATCAAAATTGTCAAGGTCATAGTCTGCGGATGAGAAATCAAAACGTTTATCATCCTTTTTGTCACTCATAGGAACAGCTCCTTTCGTATAAAATATCCGCAAGGCACACAGCAGGCTCAACGCACAAAGGTCTTGCGTTTTTAATCTGTACGTATCAAAACACCAAATACTGTATGTTACCTATATTATAAATCAATTCACATATCATTTCAACAGTTTTATTTTAAAGCATAATTTGACAAATTAATAAAAACGTAATATAATATATAGGAAATTTAATACAGATACATAAACGACACAAGTAGTGCAATGCACGTAAACCTGATTACGGAAGATATGTAAGACATTTTGTTTCCGTTTTTGCGTGTATGCTGTTGTGTCGTTTTTTGTTGTTTGTAAGGAGGAGTAATTTTTATGCCAAGAAATCAATTTCAAAGAACTGTTTTCGCATTTCTGACCGTTCTCGTGACAGTCCATTCATATGTGTTCTACAGCCTTTACGTAGTAAACGGCGCAACACTCAGAGACCTTAACGGAACCACCAGCGTTATGTATGCAATAAATAACCAAGGCGGTGTTTATATATTCGGCGGTTTCCACCCAATTTGGTTTGTGGTTATCGTAGAGTTCATCTTTGCATTCAGTCTTGAGCTTATTATGGGCAGCCCCTGCTCATTCAAGCTGGCAAGTAAGGTGTTTGACCCTCGCACAACTCACCCCGTTATATTCGAGAGTGCAATCATATGTGCAACCGTCGGTCTTATGTGCCCTGCAATGAGCCTTATTGCCGCAGCGATATACTTCCCATATTACAGTGGTTTCACTGTAATTGCACTTATTGCAAATTGGTTGAGACTGTTATGCTTTAACCTCCCGTTTGCTTTCTTTACCCAGTTGTTTTTTATTCAGCCGTTTATCAGAACCGTCTTTAAGCTCTTATTTAGAAATGACCTCAAAAAACGAGCGCTTAAAACTCAAACATAAGCATACAGAAAATAAAATTTTTATATACTCCTGTTAATATCTGCTGAACAAATTTAAGACTAGTAAATATCAAATCAGCAATACATTTTGTTGTTTAAGCGCAAAATTTTAAACTTAAAATAAACTAAAGGGCCGGCACTTCGCCGGCCCTTCACTTATTATTTCTTTATCAGCAGAAGAATACATCCATTTCCTTCTCTTCGCCATCAGCAACAAAATATGCTTTGCTCTCTTCGGGCTTGAGGTAAACAGAAATTTCCTTTGCGTCCTTGCCGTTTGTAGCCTTTATGTTATTAATAACATCTTCAACAGCTACCTGAACACCGCCGAACTCTACAAAGAAATTAACCTTGGTTTCAACAGCTTCAGCCTTTGCAGCAGGCTTCTTAGGAGCAACCTTTTTAGGAGCAGCTTTCTTTGCGGGAGCCTTCTTTGCAGGTGTCTTTTTCTCAGCAGCTTCAGCCTTTTCAGCTGTTTCGCTTGTCTTTGCAGCAGTTGCTTTTGTTGTTTTTGCAGCCTTTGCAGCTTTAGCAGCAGTTTTTGCCGCAGCAGCCATTTCAGCTGTTTCATCTTTTTTTGCTGCTGTTTTTGCAGCAGTTTCTTTTGCAGGAGCAGCCGCTTCTGTAGTTTTCTTTGTTCTTGGCATAGTAAAATCCTTCTTTCAAAATTTTATGAAATTGTGCAATAAATTATATTTATAAAATTATATTACATTCATTATACATTTTGAAAAAATAATTGTCAACAAACCATTATTATTTTCGGCAGTTAATACATATTTTCATTTTTTTAAAACTTTGATTAGTGATATTGCACTATATATCACCGTTTATTTTGTATATAATGTCGTTTTTTGGCGTGCTTTCAAGCTATATGTCTCTGCTTGCAGAAAAACTGTAGAAAAATTCAATCATTTTTCCAATTCATTACTGATGTAAAGGCGCCACTTAACCTTGCTGTTCTCTTTGGGTTTTATCAATGAAACGTGACTTACATCTGCACCGTAGTCCTTTTTGCTATTAACAGATAAATACACTGCCATACAATCGTTATCGTTGTCCGGGACAATACAGTCAGCAATATTAAATCTCATTTTCGGTTTCATACAACAGCTCCAACCGCAAAGAAAAGGCTCTATCCTATACCATATCTGCTCAACAAAACAACCCCTTTTTAATCTGAAATCTGCTCCCTCAGGGCGTTCAGGCAATGCTTCACAAACACTGTCAAGCACATCCAAGGTGTATTGCTTACCGTCAAACGGATTTTTAAATTCAATTCTCCTGCCGACATCTTCGCTTGAAAATTCCAGCACACATTTTTCCTTAAACATATCTGTATCTCCATTATCACTGTAACTGTAAAACCTTATTATTTACCATTTTTTCATTTCACGTCTGACAAGAATCAGTGCCAGAACGCCTGAAAGACCGTCTGCAATCGGGCCTGCCCACAGAACGCCGTCAATTCCCCAAAACAGCGGAAATACTATTATCAGCGGCAGCAGAAAGAACACCTGTCTGCTGAGAGATACAACCGTGCCGGCGCCGCCCTTTCCTATTGACGGAAAAAACTGTGCACATAAAATCTGGGCTCCGACAATAAATGTACAAAACAGGAAAATGTGGAAATACCTCAATGCAAATTCATAATAGAGCTTCTCGCCGCTTCCGAACACACTGATGATTTGGCGCGGAAAAAGCTGAAAACAAATAAAAGCCGCACAGGATATACCCGTTACAATCAGAACAGCCTTTCTGAACGTCTCTTTAACACGAGCATAATTTTCTGCACCGTAATTATATCCGAGAATCGGCTGTGTGCTCTGTGAAATTCCAAAGATTACGGCATTGAAGACAGCGCTGACCTTTGTGATGATTCCTGCGCAGGCAAGCGGAATATCTCTGCCGTACTGTGAAAACTCGCCATAATATCCAAGCGTGTTATTCATAATAATCTGAACAAGGGTAATTGCCAGCTGATTTGCACCCGCAGCACAACCAAGCCTAAAAATTCGGGCAACGCTTTCTTTCCTCAGTATGTAATTTTCCTTTGCCAGTCTGAAGGTTTTGAATCTTGCAAAATAGGTAAGAATGAGAATTCCCGAAATCAACTGACCGATAACAGTTGCAAGAGCAGCGCCCGCCATACCCATATCCAATGCAAAAATCAAAATCGGGTCCAGTATGCAGTTAAGTATTGCACCTGACATCATACAAACCATTGCATATTTAGGGCTTCCGTCTGCACGAATAAGCTGACTTGCACCTGTTCCGAGAATTGCAAACGGAAATCCAAGCGCAAGAATTCGTGTGTATTCAATCGCATACTCCAAAGTCTGCTCACGTCCGCCAAAGGCTATAAGAATAGGGCGCAAAAAAATTGTTGAAATAACGGAAATTGCAATTCCGCATATAATCATCAGCGTCATACCGTTACCCACTACGTATTTTGCCTTTTTCTCTTCCTTTTGACCGAGATATAGACTAAAAGCAGCAGAACTGCCTGCACCGAATGTCATAGCCAATGTTGTAATAATCATTACAAGCGGAAACGCTACGTTTGTTGCGGCATTTCCCATTTCGCCAAGTTTATTTCCCACAAAAATCTGATCCACAATATTATATATTGAGTTTATCAGACTGCTTGCTATTGCAGGAAGTGAATATTTCAGTATCAGTCTGCCTACGGTTTCAGAACCCAGCGGATTTGACGTGTTTTTAATTTCATTACTCCCCAAAATTATTCCCCATTCCGCAGCTTAAATAATGTAGTAAATTTCGTTAAGTATTATATCACCAAAATACGGCGTTTGCAACTTTTCGATAAACTGTTATCACGCTTATAAACAGCAAAACTGCTTATCGGTAGCCCCGATATAGTTTGTCGGCAGTCCCGACAGCGAAACAATCAAACAGATTGATAAAAAACTAAGAACCTTTGCCCGAAAATTTGGTTTTATATAGTTTTCAGAAATTCAGGTTTTTTGATTAAGCTATGATTTGTCTTTATAATTAACGTGCATGGACGAGCAATAGTCATCTCCGGAAAATTTCATATTTTTTAATGAGATACCCACCGAGCGCCACCTATGATTTGTACTGTAGCATATGTTCAATATATTTATCTTATAAAATAATCTCTTATATAATTTAAGCAGTCTGCCGGACTGTTTTCTTTACGCTCGTTCAAATCCCTTCGGATTATTTGCGTGCATTAAAACAGAGAGCTTATTGCTCTCCGTTTTTATGGCCCGCCCGAAGGGTGTTTTTTTATGAGATGCTTTCTTCTCGTCTGCTTGGGCGTGTATTTAGCTGTCGCTTTCATATGCGCGTCTCGCTAAAAACAGTCCGCCGGACTGTTTTCTTTACGCTCGTTCAAATCCCTTCGGATTATTTGCGTGCATT
>CAYQXN010000022.1:20164-23221 GCA_964421585.1 uncultured Ruminococcus sp.
AAAACAGAGAGCTTATTGCTCTCCGTTTTTATGGCCCGCCCGAAGGGATTTGAACCCCCGTTCTCCGGAATCGGAATCCGTTGCGTTATCCAGCTGCGCCACGGGCGGATATTCAATTCAACAATTACTGTTTGCCGATTAACTCGGCAAACAGCAAAACACATTAACATTAATCCGAAAGCTCTTCCCAGATGATATAATGAGCTTCCTGCTCCTTCTGCAATTCTTCAAGCAGATTGGTCAGCTCAATCAATTTCTCATAATCAGCCGAAACCTCGGGACTTGCAAGTCGGTTCTGTACCTCTTCAATCTCACCGTCAAGCCTCTCGATTTCTGCTTCCGCTTTTCTAAGCTTAGCCTTACGCTTGCGCTCATCGCTCTGACGCTGTTTTTGAAGCTGATAGTCGTTCTGCGGTCGCTCCGCTTTACCTTTGGCGTCCTGCACCTTTTGCTCAGGCTGCCCGCCCTTTGCATGCTCTATGTAATAGTCATAGTTGCCGAGATATTCTGTAAATCCGTCCTGAGCGAGAACAAGCACTCTGCTTGCAAGCTTGTTTATAAAATAACGGTCGTGACTGATAATCAGCAGTGTTCCGCTGTAGTCGAGCAACGTTTTTTCAAGCTCCTCACGAGATGAAGCGTCAAGGTGGTTTGTAGGCTCGTCAAGCAACAGAAAATTGCCGCCCTTAAGCATCAGCTTAAGCAAAGACACTCTTGCACGTTCACCGCCACTCATTTTTGAAAGCGGCTTAAAAACCTCATCGCCTCTGAACAAAAATGCCGCCATTGCGCTTCTGACCTCTGTCTGAGTCATATTCGGAAAAGCGTCCCACACTTCATCAATTGCGGTCTTGCTCAAATCAAGATTCTGCTGCATCTGGTCAAAGTAACCCACGGAAACATTTGTACCGTAGTCATATTCACCCCTGTCCTGGGGACACCTGCCCATAAGAATCCTGAACAGCGTTGTCTTTCCGCAGCCGTTACCGCCGAGAATAAACACACGTTCACCCTTGCGTATATGTACATTAACGTTATCAAACAGCTTTTTCTTACCAAATGATTTTGCAAGATTGCGGCATATGAGCACATCATTGCCGCTCTCACACTTTGGCTCAAAACGCATATGCATTGTTTCAAGCTCTGAATCGGGAGTAACAAGCTGAGCCTTGATTCTGTCGGCTTCCTTTTGCTTGCTTGCCGCCGTGATAAAATTACGCTCGCGTCCCCAGCGTTTCTGCTGTTCCACAATGCCCTCAATTCTCTTAATTTCCTTGAGGTCGTTTTCATATTTATTCTTCAGAGACTCATTGTATGCTTCCTTCTTCCTGATGAAGTCGGAATACGATCCCTTGTAGCACATTGTACGGTTATGTTCAAGTTCAATAGTCTTGTTTGTGACGTTATCAAGAAAATATCTGTCGTGACTGATGATAATCATTGCGCCCTTAAAATCTCTGAGAAAGCCTTCAAGCCAACCTACGGCATTGATATCAAGATGGTTTGTAGGCTCATCAAGCAAAAGTAAGGTGCTCTGCGAAAGCAGCAGCTTTGCAAGACAGAGTTTTGAACGCTGACCTCCGCTGAGATTTCCGACAGGCATATCAAATTCAGTTTCTTTGAACCCAAGACCAAGCAAAGCCGAGCATGTACGGCTTTTGTAGGTGAGCCCCTCACAACGCTCAAACTGCTCTATAAGCTGAGTCTGCCTTTCAATAAGCTCATCAAGATTTTCCGCTCCGCTGTCAATTGCAGATGCAATCCCGGCAATCTCAGCCTCCATTGTCATCAGATATTCAAATACAGACAACAACTCATCATAAACACTGACCTCAGGATTTTTGCACGCGTGCTGCTCCATATAGCCCACTCTTGCGTTTTTCTCAAAGGTTACTGTTCCCGAAGAAGGCAAAAGCTCACCGTTAAGAATTCTGAAAAGCGTAGTCTTGCCAACTCCGTTTGCGCCGATAAATCCAACCTTGTCATTGCTTTCAACGTCAAAGGAAACATCCTCAAACAATGTACGCTCCACAAATGTCATATTCAGACTGCGAACGGATAGTGCAGGCAAAACAAACCCTCCAAACCTATGCTGACGTCAGTATTTTTTACCGCTTATTTTATTTTACATTAAAAAACCAAAAAGAGCAACACAAAATTTGCAATATGCCAAATATTAATCAGTGCATAAGCAGTAATTCCTATATGCAGCACAACGTTCGCCGTAATTCCGATATCCGATTGCATAAATCTGTAAATCAGCGCACATATAAGCAGAAGAAGTAGCGGAAGTGCTCCCTTGATAAACAGCGTAAGCCAAAAATTGCCAAGCACGGACTGCATCACCGGATTTGCCTCATAGAATTTTCCGCTTGCAATCAGCGTTTCTGTACATAACCAGTCAACAATATTCAGAAGGTACAGCAAAATAAGACGGAAATAAAAGGATAGACTGCCTGTTGAAGTTTCCCGTTCTTCGGCAGTCTTAGCGGACGTAATCGAATCTGATAAAACAGCATTTGTTGAAGACATATAATCACCTCGCGCTTATTATTACCAAAAGATGCTTAATTAATTCTCTAATCAGACAGCGGATAATACAACGGGAGATTTTATCGTCATATAAGTCAGAGGAAAATAACTGAGTGTGATAAAAATACTCTACAGAGCTGTTCTTATGCTTAACAAAAGCTTAATAAACCGTTAACGGAACATAAAAAGCTATTTTATAAGGCAATTTACATATTAACGGATTGTTTACCTATACACACAACATGTATGGACAACCAATGTACATCTCAAGAATTTCGCATATTATAAAATAAGCCGTCCGCCGGGCAATCCCTACGATTTCTTTGTAATGATATATTCTTATATTTTAAACTATAGCCCAACTTATTGCCAAGCTGACAAATTAAAAATATTAAGTTTTTTTGAGAAAAAGTGTTGACAAAGCAATTTGATTATGATATATTATTAAAGCACTCGGAAATTGAGATATATTTGCTGGTGTAGCTCAGTTGGTAGAGCAGCTGATTTGTAATCAGCAGGTCGGGG
>CAYQXN010000023.1:0-2838 GCA_964421585.1 uncultured Ruminococcus sp.
CCCAGCCGCAGCTTTTAACATCAAAATAAACAACCTTGCCTGCGCCTACCTCTGAAGAGCTGTCAGCGCCTACTTCTGATGAGCTGTCTGCTGCTACTACAGCCGATGAATCTGCATCAGCTGCAACTGTTTCGCCTGCTTCAGCTGCACTTGCTGTAATAGCGGCACCGCCGACTACCATAGAAGCAACAAGAGCAATGCTTGCAAATTTCTTGAACATTTTAAATCTCCTCCTAAAATTGTTCATATATACTCCAAGGATTACTTATACCTTAGTGTAATTATTATACAATAATTGTAACAAAACTTCAAGATTAAAAAAACAATTATTTGCACAACTTTTTAATCAAAGGTTTGTTGATTACTTACAAAAAATAAAGCAAATATCAATTATTTGTTAAATATTTCAAATTTATTTATATTACTCAGATTACAGCAATGTAATTACTCTATATGTCAAGATAATCGTTTTTGGGATACATTCTTAGAAAACACAATTAACCGAGCATTGAATACACAGTATTTTTAACACTGTCAAGCGCTTCCTGTATTTTTGACGGGTCCTTTGCACCTGCCATAGCCATATCCGGCTTACCTCCGCCGTTACCGCCTGCAAGCTGAGCAACCGCCTTAACAATTTTGCCTGCATTTGCGCCAAGCTCCCTCGCCTCAATGCCGCAGGAGGCAGCAAATGTCACCTTGCCTTCGTTCTCTGTTGCAATCACGGTAATACTCTTTGGAGCGGCGTCTCTTGCGCGTTCGCACATTGTGCGCAGAACGTCAGCCGTTGCATTATCAATTTTTCCTGTCACAACCCTTACGCCGTTTTCTATAGCTGTGCCGGCAAAAAGTTCGTCAAGCTGTGTAACTGCAAGCTTCTGATTAAGCTCTGCTATTTCCTTTTGCTGAGCCTTGATAATCTCCGCCGCCTTCTGTGCGCCCTCAATAAACTGCTTCGGATTCGATATTTTCAGCGCTTCACAGGCTGACGTAATTATCATATTTGTATTATTAATATAATTAAGAACACCAATACCGCTTATTGCCTCAATTCTTCTTACCCCCGAAGCAACCGAGCCTTCCTGACGAATCTTAAAAAGTCCGAGGTTTGAAGTATTTTTAACGTGAGTACCTCCGCAAAACTCAATTGAAAAATCACCTGCGCTGACTACTCTTACAACATCGCCGTATTTTTCACCGAACAGCGCCATTGCGCCGAGCTTTTTAGCTTCTTCTACAGGCATTTCACGGGTTGTAACCTTTATGCCCTCAAGAATCTTGCTGTTTACAAGATTTTCAACCTTGATAAGCTCATCGGAAGTAAGAGCCTCAAAATGTGTAAAGTCAAAACGGAAATACGAGTCTGTAACAAGCTGACCTGCCTGCTGAACATGATTTCCAAGCACCTCGCGAAGTGCAGCTTGAAGCAGATGGGCTGCTGTATGGTTACGTGTAATATCAGCACGACGCTCATTATCAACTGCGGCTTCAATTGTATCGCCAACCGAAACGCTTCCGCTCTTAACCTCGCAAGCGTGAAGGAATATGCCTGACGAATCTTTTGTAGTGTCATCAACCTCAGCTAAAAAGCTTCCTTTTTCCAGCACACCGGTATCCCCTACCTGACCGCCGCTTTCAGCATAGAAAGGCGTTCTGTCTAGCACTATGATTGCATTTTCACCCTCACCTACGCTGTCAATACGCACGCCGTCCTTGATAATTGCAACAACCTTTGAATCAATTCTCAGGTCATTATATCCGAAAAACTCTGTTCCCGATACATCGGAAAGGTCAGTTGTATCTGAAATCCACGCATCTGCACCTGCATTTTTACGAGCATCACGCGAACGCTTTTTCTGCTCCTTAAGCAATTCACGGAAACGGTCAACATCTACCTCAATTCCCTGCTCAGCCAGAATTTCTTTTGTAAGGTCAATAGGGAAACCAAAGGTATCGTTGAGCTTGAATGCGTCCTCACCGCTAAGAATGCTTATGTCTTTGCTCTCAATAATGTCCTGCAACATTCTAAAGCCTTGGTCAATTGTCTTTGCAAAGCTTTCTTCTTCTACTCTGATAACCTTGGTAATAAACTCCTTCTTTTCTTTAAGCTCAGGATAAGCAGTAATATTTTCCTTGATTACGGTATCACATACCTTGTACAGGAAAGGTTCATTATAACCCAAAAGTCTGCCGTGACGGGCAGCACGTCTGAGTAATCGGCGGAGCACATAGCCTTTGCCCTCATTTGAAGGCATTACACCGTCACCTATCATAAATGTTGTACTGCGGATATGATCGGTTATAACACGAAGTGAAATATCGCTCTTACTGTCTCTGCCATATTCTACGCCTGTAATTTGCGAAATATGCTTCATAATATTCTGAACAGTATCAACAAGGAAAAGGTTGTCAACACCCTGCATTACACAAGCAAGACGCTCAAGTCCCATACCTGTATCAATGTTCGGGTGGTCAAGAGGAGTGTAATTGCCCTTGCCGTCGCTTTCAAACTGGGTAAACACAAGGTTCCATACCTCAACAAATCGGTCACATTCGCAGCCAACGTGGCAATCCGGACTTCCGCAGCCTTTTTCATCACCGCGGTCAAAGTAAATTTCCGAACAGGGTCCGCAAGGACCTGAGCCGTGCTCCCAGAAGTTATCCTCCTTGCCGAATTGGAAGATGTGGTCGGCGGGGACGCCAATCTCCTCGCGCCAGATGCGGTAGGCCTCATCGTCGGCGGGGGTGGTCTCATTTCCCGCAAAGACCGAGGGGTAGAGGCGGTCGGGATCCAGCCCCACCCATTCCGGGCTGGTCAGGAACTCCCACGCCCAGGGG
>CAYQXN010000023.1:2848-23072 GCA_964421585.1 uncultured Ruminococcus sp.
TCCTCCTTGCCGAGACGTACCATATGAGAAGGGTCAACGCCTACCTCTTCAGTCCATATTTTATAAGCCTCATCATCATCTTCATAAATTGAAACATAGAGCTTTTCAGCAGGCATTTTGAGAACCTCAGTAAAGAATTCCCATGCCCAGGCTGTTGCCTCACGCTTAAAATAATCGCCGAATGAAAAATTGCCGAGCATCTCAAAAAATGTGCCGTGACGGGCAGTAATACCGACACGCTCAATATCAGGCGTACGAATGCACTTCTGACAGGTTGTTACACGTTTGCGTGGGGGTGTGATTTCACCTGTAAAATACTTCTTCATAGGAGCCATACCGCTGTTTATAAGCAGCAGGCTGTTGTCATCCTTTGGAACGAGTGAAAAACTCGGAAGACGCAAGCATCCCTTAGATTCAAAAAAAGAAAGGAATTTTTCCCTCAGTTCGTTAAGTCCTGTCCACTCCATTTTTTATTTCTCCTTTATGCTATTAATTTAAAATGTAAAATAAAACTGTCCCATTGAAAAATACAATGGGACAGGATATTAATTCCTGCGGTACCACCCAAATTGACATTTTAAATGTCCGCTTTGAGTAATCGTCAGATTACACGCCCTTAACGCAGGTCTGCGTTGTGCTTAGTCACACAAAGCTCAGGGGCAGCTTGCTGAAACTTCACCTTAAAGTCTTGCACCAAACGACTTCTCTCTGAAAGGCTCCAAGTCAGCTTATCCCATCATAGCCGAATATTGTTATTTTATACTTAACACTCATTAAATTATAAAACTGTTTTTTTATCTTGTCAATAGTTTTATTAACTTATAGCGTACTCAGACCATTTATCAGACAAACGTCATATTCAATCACGCTTTTTGCGTATAACCGAACCTTTTGGCACAGGAGCGTCGCACTTAATTGTGAGTCTTTCTACAGGATGAGGCGCGCTCTCAACATACTCACCGTTATCATTCATGAGCGAAATGCATTTGATATTAAAGGGAATACCGCTTGGCGGCAAAACATCTAAGGTATCGCCTGTAAAGAACTTATTTCTCTGTGTTATAACGCAGGTTGTATCGTCAACCTCTTCCTCACATACAGCAACAACATCATAGCGGCGTATATATCCTCCGTTGTCAGTTACCTGTCCGGGTTCATTTCCAAGATAAAAGCCGGTGTTATATTCACGGTGACTTATTTTTTCAAGTTCTTCTTTTATCCATGGTTTAAGAACAAAATCCTTACCTGCTGACATATAATCATCAACGGCATAACGATAGGCATTTGTTGTAACGGCTGTATAATACGCCGACTTTGCCCTGCCCTCAATTTTAAGGCTTGAAACGCCTGCCTCTATAAGCTCGGGAAGATGCTCAATCATACACAAGTCACGTGAATTATATAAAAAGGTTCCTCCGTTTTCCTCCTCTACAGGGAAATATTGACCCTTTCTGTTTTCTTCAAAAAGGTGATATTTCCATCTGCAAGGCTGTGCACAGTCACCATGGTTTGCGTCTCTGCCTGTCATATAGCTTGAAATCAGGCATCTGCCCGAAAATGATACGCACATTGCCCCGTGTACAAAACACTCAATTTCAAGCTCCTTAGGAATTTTTGCACGCATCTCTGCAATCTCTGAAATAGGAATTTCACGTGCAAGAACAACCCTTGACGCACCCATATTATAAAGCACATTTGCAGTCTGATAATTTGTTACACCTGCCTGCGTTGAGACGTGAAGCGCAACATTTGGCGCATATTTTTTAGCAAGCTCCATAATGCCGAGGTCAGCAATTATAAGTGCATCAACACCGCACTCCTGAGCATATGACAGGAAGTCGGGCAGATAAGCTATCTCGTGATTTCTCGGCAAAATGTTGCAGGTAACATGAACCTTAACGCCCCTGTTATGGGCGAATTCGCAAGCCTGCCTGAGCTGTTCATTATCAAAATTCTTGGAAGCAGAGCGCATTCCAAACATCTTCCCTGCAAGAAACACAGCGTCTGCACCAAAATTAACAGCAGAGCTCAGACACTCCATATCTCCTGCAGGAGAAAGTATTTCAGGTTTAGTTATCATAATATTCTATATACTCCAGATTAGCATTCTGTTCATAAAGTGTTGAGGCATAGTAGGCTGTACCGCTACTGTCATGACAGAAGTAGTAATAATCCGTTGAATTAGGATTAATTGCTGCTATAATTGCCTCCATGCCCGGATTACAGATAGGACCTGCAGGCAGACCTTTATTGTCATAAGTGTCATAATCACTTACATAGTCTGAACCAAGACTCTCAGGCACATCGGCAGCAGTTCTGTACGGATAGTACCTTGTAGAATCAAGACCGAGATTTGAAACACCCATATCTAAATCCGCTGACAAGCGATTGTGGAGAATTGAAGAAATGTAATACATATCATCAGTATCAGCAGCCTCAGCCTGAATAATGGAAGCAATAGTTATAATCTCATCAAGAGAATAATCTGTATCGCTTTGTTCAATCATTGTCTCTATTGAAACATTTTTACTGTATCCGCTGACCTCCTGCTTCTCATTAATCTTTGTCTCATAGTTATTCAGGAAGGTGTATATTATAGACGCAGGTTCTTCGTTTTCATAAAACTCGTAGGTATCGGGATAGAGATAACCCTCAAGCTTATAGTAACGGCTTGTCCCATTACTTATTGCAGCAAGAAAACTGAAATCTTCATCAAAATCATCAGATTTCAGGAGTTCAAGGAACTCGTCCACATCATCCAAAGCGCCCGCTTCCTTGAGCGTATTGGCAATTTCTACAACATTTTCACCCTCTGTAATAGTTACTGAAACAGTATCCATTCTGTTTGAGGAGCTGAGGAGATAATTGATAATTGCCTCATAGTCCATATTCTTTTGCATTTCATATGTACCCTGCGTAAAATCATCAGCGGACTTTGTCATATTGGCAAAAAGCTTAAAATATATGGGCTCGTCAATAATTCCGTTTGTCACAAGTGTTTCTGCAACGGTATCGAGGTCGGGATTCTGCGGAATTTCTATCTCAACTGTTGAAGAATCAGTTCTTTTGATTGCAAGCATATCATCAATTCCCGTTATGATAAACATTGCAGCCATTGCGCCGACAATAACGACTGATATTAACCACATAAACCTGAAAATACGGCGGTTATGCTTATTCTTAGCCTTGCGCTCCTTTTTCTCCGCTTTTTTCTTCTTTTTGAAAGCATGCTTTGAATTGCGCTCAATTTTCTCTTTAACATCCTGACCGCTGTATGAATTAATCTCAGAAGGCTCATCGCTGATATTGTCTTCATCAAAATTGTCCGAGTTTTCATCAATACTCAGGCGAAACTGCGCTGCTCTGCGGCGGCGCTGCTCCTCAAGAACTCTTTCAGACTCAGTATCGTTATAATTATCAAAGCTCATAATATCATCCCTTTGAAAACAAATTATACTAACATTTTTTCCATCATATCTTATTCTGACGGCAAGCAAAAAACTGATAGTTGTTTTAATTAATATCGGTATTAGTATCAGGTGTGTGATTAACGAATTTCTCGGTTATCAGTATGTCAACAGGCATATCGTGTAATCCCTTGGGTAACTCGTGCTCCGTGCATTTCGAGTAACACAAGCCGACCTTTGTCCCGCCGAAATTCTCAAGGAACCTATCATAATATCCCATGCCAAAACCTATCCTGTAGCCATACATATCAAAACAAAGTCCCGGAACAACACAAACGCCCTTGCTCAAATCAGTTACCCTTTCACATTCACCCTTTGGCTCATAGATTCCAAAAGCGCCCTTCTCAAGCTGTGAAGATGAAGTTATATAGTAAAAATCCATAAAACCCTTTTGGTCTCTGCACTTTGGAACAGCCACCCTCTTGCCGTCATCAAATGCTTTTTGCATAATTTCAGAGGTATCAAACTCGATTGATGAAGACACAAACAAAAATAAATCGTTGCAGCCTTTATATTCATCAAGGCTCAAAAACAACTCGCTAATTCTTTTATCAAGCCCGATTTTAACATTCTCGGGGCAGTTTTCCCTTATACGGCGATGCTTTGCTCTAAGCTCATTTTTTAGTTTTTTTATATTTTTTACAGGCATTGCATATTCTCAATTACTATGTCCGCAGACTTCTTTGAACGCAATGCGGTAACAATTGCATGACCGAACTCAATTGCACAGCCCGCGCCTTTGGCAGTAATTATGCTGCCGTCGGTTTCCGTGTGAGCCGCTGTATAGTCCGCACCCTTAAGCTCTGATTCAAAGCCCGGAAAGCAGGTGGCTTTTCTTCCTTCAAGATATCCAAGATGACCTAGAATTGACGGAGCAGCACAGATGGCAGCAACAATTTTGCCGTTTTCATAGCTGTATTTTACAGCCTCAATAACATACTTTGACGCCTCAAGATTGAGAGTTCCCGGCATACCCCCCGGCAGAACCACGCCTTCAATATCATCAAAATTTATATCCTCAGGCAGAATATCTGCCTTTACCGTAATCCGGTGCGAGCTTGTAACATACTCGCCTGTTACACCGACAGTTTTTACCTCAAGCTTTGCACGGCGCATTACATCTATCGGGGCAATTGCCTCTGTCTCTTCAAAGCCGTCTGCTAAAAATACATATATCATTTTGCGTTTCCTTTCAGTTAAGTGTTATTCCAATATAAATATCATCAGGAATATTATGCTTGTTGTCAAGCGCTTTTATCATTCCGAACTTTTCATTCTTGGAATTATTATATAAACAATTGTCAGATTTGCCTGTGAATACAAATCGTTTTGCATCGGTTTTATTAAGCAAAAGGGCTTTAAACTCTTCAAAATCGATAAATGCCGAATAAAACACATCAGCGTATTCATCATATTCATCTATCAGTGCAAAACAGCCCTTGCCGCATATTGATTTTGCGCCATATACTGCGTAGTAATCCACAGCAAAATCAATAAATTTATTATTCCATAAAAGAAAATCATTCTTAAAAAACTTTTGCTGCAGCTGCTCATAATCAAAAGGAAAATCTAAAAAATTTTCATTATATTTATAATCTGTAAGCTGCTGCCTTGTCATTTCTGCTTTTCTTGCCGTGCAATCCGCAGTATAGCCGAATTTTTCATAATAAGAATACAGGCTCTCATTTGCAGGAAAAAGTATCGAGAAAACATCTCCGCTTTTTTTAGCATCATTCAAAGCATATTCTATCAGCTTTGCCATTATTCCTTGGTTTCGGTACTCAGGCAAGGTTGAAGCTCCGCAAAGATAATGCGCCTTTTGTCCGTTCAGCAATGTGTTAACCAAGTACAAAGCAGAAACAATCAAATCACCGTCTAAGACAATATATGCTGAAAGGTTATCGAAATTTGCACTGAAGAACAAATCCACAGCTTGCTCTTTTTCAAAAAAGCACAATAACCACAGCTGCTTAAGCCTTTGTATGTCAGAACAATCTGCTTTTACAAATTTTAATTTCATCATTTTAATACTGCATTAAATCTGTCAAGGATAATTACGGGATTGTACGAAAGTTTAGCTTTTCGTAAGCCCTCAATGCCCATATCCTCTTCCCTGTTTATATATTCGTACTTAGTAAGTGTTTTTGCAAACTCATTATTTATAACAGCATAAACTCCGCCATACGCTCTGAGCGCCTTTTCAAAGTTTATATCAAACACCCTGTCGGATATTTCGCTGCCGAGAGTCATTGCCACAGGTTTATCCTCAACATAGAGAACTGCACCGTGCATATTGTACTCCTCGCGCATTTCAAGAGCCTCTTTTATAACGTCAAGCTCATCATACAAATTCGGATTATAATTATTTTCTTTGCACCATTCAACAGCCACTTCGAGCGCATCATCTTGATTTGAAGCGTCAATTGTCTCAAAACGTGTATCGTAATAGGTTTTGTAAAATCTTGAAATGTGATTGCGCTTGCCGTGGAACTTCTTTCCAGAAAGCATTACAAGCTCCTTACAAAGATATATATAATCCTGATTTTCAGGAGAACGAACGTAATTAAACATTGAGGGAAAAGTGCTTTCAAGCAACGCTCTTTGTGCAGTCGTAAGCATTACAATATAAGGCTTTGTTCCTCTCTCAAAAGCATCGCTTATAATACGGTTCAGCGCATCGCCGACATTCCTGCCCGCGGGCATACAGTAGCCCCAAACCGTGTCGTCATCTTTGAAATAAGCCTTAATCAGCGTCTCGTTATATACTGCAAATTTAATGTTATATTCGTTCCTCCACAGATATGCATTAAGCAGATTCAGGTCACAGCCGAATGCTTCACTGTAATCGTAGTATTTTTTTAATTCATTAATATCGGATTTTTCTATTAACTTGAAATTTAGCATAAAATATCTGATGCCGCCTCTTCAATTTCACTTGCAATCATATCTATAGCTTTAATATCTCCGTTTTCACAGCAATTAATTATAACCCAACCGCATTTTTTTGCGGCATACAAAGCCGATTTTCTGCATTCAAGCAAAAAGCTGAGATTTTTTTCGTGCAAATCTTTTTTGGAGTTGTCACCGTTGTAGCGCTTTTCCATAAGCTTCTGCGAAACCTCAGGCTCCACATCAAGATAAATCACCTTGTCAGCCCTTGGAATTCCGAGTTTATCATATTCAAAATCACTTTGCCATTCAATAAAGCTGTCCCACATACTCTTTGGCAGCTTGGACATTTGATATATTATATTAGAGGTTGCGTAACGGTCGCTAAGTATTACCGCGCCGTCAGCATAATCTCCCTTCCAGAATTGCAAATAGCTTGCCACTCTGTCAACTGCATAAAAGGCAGAGGCAGCATAGGCATTCACATCCTCCGGTTTTTTTCCAAAATCTCCGTTAAGATACATTTTTACAAGCGAGGAGCTTGGGTTCGAATAGTCAGGGAACTCAAGTCTTTTTACTTTTTTGCCCCTTTCAATGAGCCTTTCTTCAAATAATTTCGTCTGGGTAGCCTTTCCGCTTCCGTCAAGGCCCTCAATCACAATAATTTTGCCGTTCATAAAATTCCGCCGTTATCATAAATTTTAGGATATATCTGAAAAATTTTAATAATTTATAAAACTAACTTTTTTTGCAGGACAAAGTCTAATTTTGCAGTTCCATAGGTGTATTCAAAAACATATTGCAGGATTGCAAAAAAAGAACCGATATTTGGAGTATCTTGGGTGAATTATTCATTTTCAGATACTTCACGTTTTTTTCTGTATTTTTCACGCATTTCCTTTTGCCTGCCGCAGCACATATTTCCCTCAGGGCAGGGACCAAATAAACACGAGGGTCCGCAGTTTTTGAAAAGATTTGGAGCTACATCAAGACATTGCAGAAGCATCTGCTCTGCAACCTCTCTAATTTCCCACTGTGCACGATTACAACAGCGGTGTGCAAAAAAGTTTTGCAGACTGCGCGCATTAAATGTACAAACAATCTTTGTAGTTGACGCATTCGGCAAAATAAAGCGAGCATCTTCATTAGCTTTTTTTATGAAATCAGAGCACTTTTTCTTATTTATCATCTTAAACTGCTCAATTATTTCCTCATCTGTGCCACCGAAATCCTTGTCGGAAAAATCCCTAATATATCCGGCAACAAGGGCATCTCTTATTTCTTTATAAGCCCTTGCCTGAATAGCAAGCGCTTCATTATACGCAGCCAATGCTTTTTTATTTTTTTCAATTTCAGGCGGAGTAACAAAATCAAATTTTGTGCCGTCAACATACCTTTGTGACTGCTGACTGTAGGAGGCAATTCTGTGACGAACCAGCTGATGCGAGCAAGCACGTGAAATCCCCTCAATGCCGAAGGTAAAAGAAGCGTGTTCAATCGGACTTGCATGGCCAAGATCAGCGAGCATATTTATAAAAGAAGCTGTCTTTTCTTCTGTTAATCCTTCACGTATATCCTCTATTCCTGACGGTGAATAGCAAAGCTTTGCAGCCATTGCCACGGTCTGTTCAGGATTAGGCGTATGCGCAAGAAGTGAAACCTTTATTGCCATAATATTACCATCTTTCAAACTAATAATATACTCTGAAAAAAGTATTTCAATCAGAGCATAGCACAATTAATATTTTATTTCATTATAATCTTCAATATTATATCATCTTGCGACTTTTTTTTCAACCCTTTTAATAGTACAAAGCTGTATTTACCTGTAAGTATTATTATTGCTATGTCAAAAAAGCAGGCTTTATTGCTCTTTTAATTATAAATGTATTTATTTTATGTTTTTTTAAGATTTATACAATTTAGGGATTTCCATTTTATTAGCAACATTGCTGAAAACATTTGTTATATAAAACAAATAGGGCCGACCATTAAAGGTCAGCCCTAAATTTAAGCAATAGGCTTATTAACTTTTAGCTCTATTAGAGCAACTCTCTCTTACGGAGAACAAACATTACGCCTGTAGCACCGACAAGAACTAAGAGAATAACAAGAGCCATTGAAGCATCGCCTGTCTGAACTGTACCATTACCTGAAGAAGTAGATGGTGAAGCAGGTGTATCTGATGTTGAAACTGATGTTGTTGAAGGAGCATCAGTTGCAGAAGTAGCGTCAATTGCATCCGTTGCATCAGTAGCATCAGTAGCGTCAATTGCATCTGTTGCATCAGTAGCGTCTGTTGCGTCTGTTGCGTCTGTTGCATCTGTTGCATCAGTAGCGTCTGTTGCGTCTGTTGCGTCTGTTGCGTCTGTTGCATCAGTAGCATCAGTAGCATCTGTTGCGTCTGTTGCGTCTGTTGCATCTGTTGCATCAGTAGCATCAGTAGCATCTGTTGCGTCTGTTGCGTCTGTTGCATCAGTAGCATCTGTTGTCTTTTCAAATGCAGAAATAACTGTATTAGTAAATACATCAGCAAGAGCATCTGCATCAACTACACCATTCTTAACAATGAAGGTCTCTGTGCTCTCGTCAATATGGCCATCATCAGTTAACTCAGCAGTTTCAAGAACTGATACATAAAGATTTACAGTTGTATCGCCTGTACCAATAACCTCAAATACAAATCTTACAAACGGAGCATCTGAAGTAATATTGTAAAGGCCAAGGTTACAAGCATTACCCTCAACTATGCCTTCTCCCAAAGTATCAAGAGCAGAAAGTGAGCCCTGTGTCATCTGTGGCATAAAGTTGTCTTCAGTATCAATTAGTCTAAGAACAGATGGATCATATTCAAATATCCACTGTGTAATAAGCACATCAGCATCCAAGAAATAGTCAACTGTTACAGTCTCACCGTTCTCAGCAACATACTCATCTGTTGGGAATATGTTAGAAATAGCAGTAATATTGAGATTCTCAGCTACAGGAGTTGTCTCTGTAGTATCTGTTGCGTCTGTAGCGTCTGTTGCATCTGTTACATCTGTTGCTTCAGTTGCATCTGTAGCATCAGTTGCATCTGTAGCATCAGTTGCATCTGTAGCGTCTGTTGCATCTGTTACATCTGTTGCTTCAGTTGCATCTGTAGCGTCTGTTACGTCTGTTGCATCTGTAGCGTCAGTTGCATCAGTTGCATCTGTAGCGTCAGTTGCATCTGTTACATCTGTTGCATCTGTTACATCAGTTACATCAGTTGCATCTGTTGCATCTGTAGCGTCTGTTACGTCTGTTGCATCTGTTGTCTCAATAGGAAGTGGTGAACCTGTAAGTGTTGTAAATGTTGAGACATTTGCACTATTGAAAACATCTGTATCAACAATAGATTTTTTTGCAACATGTTCCTCAGTAGATTCATCAAGCTTTCCATCACTACCAAGTGAAGCAATTGTCATAACCTGAACCTCTAAGTCAATAGTTGTCGTTACAGGAGCGATTGCAGAGATATCATTAACATCAAATATTATCTGGAATACAGGTAATGAATGATCAACATTCCAAGTATCAAGATTTAAACCGTTGGCTTTGATATAATCAGTCTTTCCAAGGTTAACTACGCAACCTATGCTACCGCCAAGAGCCGGGAACACATCATCATACGAGAAATCTTCATTAATTGAGAAAACCTCAGGATCAAATGTCATATAATACTGGAAGTTAAGAATATTCTTATCACTATCCATAAAGTATGCAACTGTTACCTGGTTTGTTTCCTCGTTATATTCAGCAGTAGCATAACCAAAGAAGTTAGATTGAGCATTTACTGTTAGATAAGAACCAACAGCATCTGTAGCATCTGTTGCTTCTGTTGCATCTGTAGCATCAGTTACATCTGTAGCATCAGTTACATCTGTTACATCTGTTGCTTCTGTTTCATCTATAGCATCTGTTGTTTCTACAGGAACATATGTTGACTCTGTGAGTGTTGTATAAGCAATTACATTATTATTGCTGCATACATCGTCATGAACAACAGAGTAACGAACGGTATGCTCTTCAGTAGATTCATCAAGTTCGCCTCTTTTATCTGTAGAAGCGATAAGCATACTCTCAACTTCTAAGTTAATAGTTGTTGTTACAGGAGCAATATCTGAAAGATCCTTAACATCAAAATACATTCTGAATATAGGCTCTGAACCGTCAACTTTCCAAGTTGTAAGATTAGAACCATTGCACCTGATATAATCAGTATTTGTAAGGTTAGTCACACAACCTAATGCGCTGCCAAAAGCAGGGTAACAATCATCATAAGAAAAATCCTCATTGATTGTAAATACTTCTGAATCAAATGTCATATAGAACTGGAAGTTAAGAACGTTCTTATCACAAGTGAAATAGTAGCTAACTACTACCTGATTTGTTTCCTCGTTATACTCAGCCTGAGCAGTAGTAAAGAAATTTGAAGTAGCATTTACTGTGAGGTAAGGAGCATCTACAGCTTCAGTCTCATCTGTAGCTTCAGTTGCTTCTGTATCATCTGTTGCCTCTGTAGCATCAGTAACAGTCTCAGTTGTAGCTTCAGTTACCTCAGTTTCAGCCTCTGTGGTTGCCACTACTAATTCTGTTGTTTCAGGCTCTGTAGTTGCAGGCTCACCGATGGTTGACCATTCACCTATAAGGAGCCATGAGCCTGATGTCTGCTGACCGGTTACTGTGTAAAGATTACCGTCAAATGTGAGATCTTCTGTCTGATCCCACTTGTTGTCCCAGTTATTTTCTGTTGTTGCTCCGTTCATACGGCAGAAAATAACCTTGTCATAATTGTCAGCGATTTCAAACTTGTAGAGCCCGTCTTCAAAGCTTGCAGGTTCGTACCAAGCATCGCCGCCAACTGTTGCGAATGCATAAGCCGCATATCTCTCGTCGCCCTTTGTAATTGCAGCAGCGTCAAGATAAACGGTCTTAGTGCCTGTCTCTGCCGAAACACTGATAGCAGCAACAGAAATCATTGAAACTGTCAGCATAACTGCAAGAAGCAGACTAATTAGTTTTTTGGACATTAAAATTTCCTCCCTAAAAAATTTCCGAAATATCGGTGTAAATATTATATTATAATTAGTGACAAAAATCAAGTCCTTTAGCCAAAAAAAAAAACGAAAACCGCAAAGAAATTTAGGCAAATATTAGTCATTTTTATTTAATTTTGTCCAATGACTATTATAATATATAAAAAACAATTAATCTTTTGTGCAAATTTCTTTGCGGTTGAGAATATATATATATATAATATATTATTAAATTCAGATAAATCCACCAAACTATCGCAAATATGTGAACAAATAGAAACTCCCTCTCATTTGAGTGAGAGAGGGAGTTTAAAAATCAGAATTAACCAATCATTCTCTTGCGAGCAAGTACTGCAACAACTCCTGCAACAGCTATCAAAGAAACAAGAATAACAAATGTCATTGTTGAATCACCGGTAGCAATAGCGCCATTATCAGTTGAAGTTGCCGTATCAGCTGTTGAACCACTTACAGAAGAAGTAGCATCAGTTGAAGGCTCACCGGCTGCTGTAGTTGTAACAGGCACGCCATCTTCTGCATCTGTTGGTGTAGTAGTATCAGTATTATCAGAATTATTTGAATCATCATCTGTGTCGGAAGAACCATTTAATTCCTTATAGTACTCATCAGAGAACGGTGAGCAATAAGCATCAGTAAACAATGCATCATTAGCTTCTGCTTCTTCCTTTGTTTCATAGTAGCTGTACTGACCATCTCCAAAATAGTAGTACCACTCACCGCCGTATGTAACTTGGCCTTCATTAAGGGAACTTGGAGTCAGCTTCTTGCTATCGCAAACATAAATCATTCCGTCAAAGTAAACTTCACCATCAGGATAAAGGTCACTGTCACCTGCATCATAACATTCCTCAGATGGAACATTAACTGTTTGCTTTGCAGCTACAAATACAGGAGCTTCTGAATCAGTACCGCCGTCAACATAGTTATTCCAAACAATATTACCAACGTTCATAGGAAGGTCAACATAATAAACCGAACCAACATCATAAGTAGCTTCATACTGAGCCTTATAACCAGGCCAAGCATTACCTACGGAAGTACCGTCAAGTGAACCACATGCATCTGATCCTGTCCACCAATATATGCCTGCAACCTGAGCCTGTGTATAATCATTTTCCCAATCAGTAGGCATAAGGAAATATACTCTCTGAGTTGATTTTACTGTGTCCGATGGAACATAACGTCCTTCTGAGTCTGTTGCTGCTGATGCACTTATAATAGCAACTGTTGCCATTGACATTACAAGAGCTACTGCGAGAACAAGACTAAAGATTCTCTTTTTCATTATAGAAATCTCCTCCAAATTAATTTCCGAATATAATCGGTTGTAAATATTATATAATACTTTTTTAAAAAAATCAATTGAATTTTTTAGGAAAAAAAGTAAAATAATGCACAAATTAAAACTTGATTATTTGGTACATTAAACAATTTTATATACTTATCATTTATTACTGTATCCTTTTTTTGGCATCATCACGCTTCTTTACAATAATCACCGCAACAACTGCAAGAATTATGATTACTGCGCCTACTATAATAAGTACTGTGGTCCCCGTGCCCGATTTTGTATCTGTGCTGTCAACACTCACATAACGAGTTGCATCTACAATACTGTTGACAACAACGGTACTCTTAATCAATTGATGACTATCACTGTTTGGTGAATTCTCTCCCATACTGTCATCATAATTGAGGAATGAACCCTGATGTTCACTCAGAAATTCTTCATCCGATGTAACTATGGCAGGCTGTTCGGTTACTATTGAATCGTCACCCGCTGTAATATCATAAGTTATTGTATAATTTTTGATATATCCCATATCATCGCCGTACATATGAGATATATAATACGAAATCTCGGTTTCGCCCGTACCAATTGCCTTAAAGCGCAGTTTAAGCAGATGGGCTTTATTGGAAAAATCTGCCGCATTTGTTACATTTGTCCAGTTCAAAGCAATTGTATTTTCAAGATTAGGATTATAAATAACACCGTCAATTTTCTCAAATTCAAGTGAGTCTTCAATATACTCAAGCTTGGTTTGGTCATATACAATATACATTTGAAGCCCTATTATCGGAACCTCACAACCACTCAAATTCAAAGCGAAAGCAAATTCCTCTCCTTCGTCAACAGCAGCATTAGAATTAACGACCAGTTCCTCAGCAGCAAATGATGTTGACGGAATTGCTGCAAGAATAACCAGCATTACTGTGATTACTGATGAAATTTTTAATAAACGGCTTTTCATTATTGTTTCATTCCTTTAAGTATAATATAATATATGGCAATAAATTGATTATATATCAAATCACGCCATATTTCAATAAATTTTAGTGAAAACTATCTGAATTTTTTGTGAATTTACAAAAATTACGGCAATTCTACCTAATTCTATTTATAGCCGTTTACGTTTTGTGACTGCCAGTTCCACGAATCACGGCACATATCCTCAAGACTCTTCTCTGCAACCCATCCGAGAAGCTCCTTAGCCTTGGCTGCATCTGCATAACATTCATCAATATCGCCAGCCCTGCGCGGTTTAATTTCGTATGGTATATCAACTTTATTAACATTGATGAATGCATTCACAAGATCAAGAACACTGTAGCCTGTTCCTGTACCAAGGTTGAAAATTTCAGTCCCCTTGTGGTCAGCCGAATAATCAATAGCCTTTACATGTCCTTTTGCAAGGTCAACAACATGAATATAGTCGCGAACGCCTGTGCCGTCATGCGTGGCATAGTCATTGCCAAATACACCCAGCTGCTTTAATCTGCCTGCCGCAACCTGCGTAATATACGGCATAAGATTATTTGGAATACCATTAGGATCCTCACCGATTCTTCCGCTTTCATGAGCGCCAATGGGATTGAAATACCTGAGAATTACAACTGTCAGCTCAGAATTTGCGTTAGCCGTATCGGTAAGAATCTGTTCCATCATAAGCTTTGTCCAACCGTAAGGATTGGTCGGCGAGCCTGTAGGCATTGTTTCAACAAGCGGAACAGATACGGGAGTACCATAGACGGTTGCAGACGAACTGAAAATAAATCTGTTAACACCGTATTTTTTCATTGCCTCAAGCAGGGTGAGTGTTGAATCGATATTATTTCTGTAGTATTCAACAGGCTTTTCACAGCTCTCGCCCACAGCCTTAAGCCCTGCAAAATGTATTACTGCATCAAGCTTATTCTCAGCAAAAATTCTGTCAACCGCTTGTCTGTCACACACATCAGCTTCATAAAGCGGAATACTCTTTCCTGTGATTTCTTCAACTCTTTTGACAGCCTCTGGACAGCTGTTGGAAAAGTTGTCAGCGATTACAACATCGTGCCCCGCTTCAATAAGTTCAACACATGTGTGTGAACCGATATATCCTGCGCCACCGGCAAGCAAAACGTTCATAAAAATATTCCTTTCAAAACTCCTATAATATTTTTTTTACTAAAAAATATAATTAATCTGTTGCTATTACAAACTCAGCATTTTTCCGGCTCAGGATAATCAACGCCAAAGGTATTCACCTTAATACTCTTGATAGTCTGAGGGTCAAGCGGCTTGTCTGAAAAATCAGTATCAACCTCTGCAATTTCATTAACAACATCCATTCCTTCCGTCACCTTGCCAAAAGCTGCATACTGACCGTCAAGATGAGGGGCAGACTTGTGCATAATAAAGAACTGTGATCCGGCAGAGTCCGGCATCATAGAGCGAGCCATTGATAGCACGCCCTCTGTATGCTTAAGGTCATTTTTGAAGCCGTTATACGAAAATTCACCCTTAATTGCGTATCCGGGACCGCCCATACCGTTGCCGTCAGGACATCCCCCCTGAAGCATAAAGCCGTAAATCACGCGATGAAAGGTGAGTCCGTCATAAAAGCCCTTACCTATAAGGCTGATAAAATTGTTAACAGTATTCGGAGCAATCTCGGGATAAAGCTCTGCGATAATTTTTTTACCGCTCTCCATTTCAATGGTTATAACAGGATTTTTACTCATAATATGATTTCCTTTCATACTCAAATAATAAACATAACATATAAATTTTAACTTATTTTACACCAAATATCAAGCCTTTTATTTTTCTGACATCAAATGCAATAAAAAAGAAATAATTTACCAAAAAACAACGGCAGATAGTAAATATCTGCCGTAAAAACCAAAAACCATTTTTGTTAAGCAATTATGAATTATTCTGATTTTTCATCTGTCTTAACTTTTTTTGTCTCAACAGGCTTATCAGCTTTTGCTTTAGTTTTCTTTGCAGCTGTCTTTTTAGGTGCAGTCTTTCCTTTTGCTGCTGTAGCACCGGCTGTTTTCTTCTCCTGACTTGTCTTTTTTAAAGCAGCCTTTTTCTTTTCTGCCATTTTTGAAGTACTCTTCTTTGGTTTTGGAGGAGCAAGCGCTTCCTTAAGCTTAAAGAACATAACTCCAAGCGGAGGCAATGTAATCTCAATTGAGTACTTAAGCTCATGATCCTTTATATTATCAGACTTGATATCGCCGCTGTTGATAACGCCGCAACCGCCAAAATCTTCTCTTTCGGAATTAAAAACTTCCTCATATATGCCGTAAACAGGCACACCTACTCTATAATTATCACGCTGTACAGGTTGGAAATTACAAACAACAAGAATCTCACTGCCGTCAATTGCAATTCTGCGGAAGGCGATAACACTCTTCTGATAGTCATCAAGCGCTACCCATTGGAAACCGTTCCAATCGTAATCATTTTCATACATAGCAGGAACATCACGATAGAACTTGTTGACCTCTGAGAAAAAGTAATTGAGCTGACGATGCTTGTCATATTCAAGAAGATTCCATTCAAGCTGTTCGTTTGAATTCCACTCATTAAACTGACCGATTTCACCGCCCATAAACATTAGCTTTTTACCGGGATGAGCTATCATATATGATACGAAACCTCGAACACCTGCAAACTTTTGCTCATAGTCGCCGGGCATTTTATTGATAAGGGAACCCTTACCGTAAACTACCTCATCATGAGATATAGGCAGCATAAAGTTTTCTGAAAAAGCGTAAACCATACTGAATGTGAGCGTATCATGGTGATAGTTTCTCCATAACGGATCAAGAGAAATGTAAGAAAGCATATCATTCATCCAACCCATATTCCACTTGTAGTCAAAACCAAGCCCCATTCCCTCAATCGGATAGCGGGTAACGTTGGGCCAAGCCGTGCTTTCCTCGGCAATCATCATAGCCTCAGGGTGATACAGATGAACCGCCGTATTAAGATTTTGAAGGAAATCAACCGCTACAAGATTTTCACGTCCGCCATAGGCATTGGCAATCCACTCGCCGTCCTTACGATTGTAGTCAAGATAAAGCATTGAAGCAACAGCGTCAACACGTATTCCGTCAACGTGAAACATATCAAGCCAGAACATAGCGGAGGAAACAAGAAAGCTCTTAACCTCATATCTTCCGTAGTTAAAAATATATGTTCCCCATTCCTTATGTTCACCGATTCTCCAGTCCTCATACTCATAACAGCCTGTACCATCAAAGCGTGCCAAGCCGTGAGCGTCCTTAGGGAAGTGAGCAGGAACCCAGTCAAGAATAACGCCTATGCCATTTTCATGACACTTATCAATAAAATACATAAGATCCTTGGGTTCGCCGTACCGTGAGGTAGCAGCATAATAGCCCGTTACCTGATAACCCCAGCTGCCGTCAAACGGAAATTCGGTAAGAGGCATAAACTCAATATGGGTGTATCCCATTTTCTTAACATAAGGAATAAGCTCATCCGCAAGCTTTCTGTAACTAAAAACATTTCCGTCCTCAAACTTGCGCCACGAGCCGGCGTTAACTTCATAAACATTGATTGGCTGAGTTTTGTGAGGGTGCTCCTTTTTATATTCATACCAATCATCATCATGCCACTCATATCCGTTGATTTCATAAACACGGGACGCATTATCCGGACGTGTTTCACAATGGAAAGCATACGGATCTGTCTTGAGTCTTTTTTCCTGCCACTGTGTTTCAACACAATACTTATAGCAGGCAAATTCTTGAACACCGGCTATAAACAATTCCCAAACGCCCGAGTCTGATATACGATACATATAATTGGCATCGCTGTTCCAGTTATTAAAATCGCCCACCACGGACACAGAAAGTGCATTCGGCGCCCACACTCTGAACACTACTCCGTCAACGTTATCCCAATTAACAAAGTGTGCGCCCAAAAATTCATAAGCTCTTACTGAATCACCGGCAAGAAACTGATCAAGCGGAAATCTCTCATCATTTAATATATAAGCCATAGTAAACCTCTTTTCATAGAATGGTTTTATCATTTATAGTATAATATATTTTTACTAAATATGCAAGGTTTACTAAGGGATTTTATGTAAATATTTGTTTCTTTTTTCAAAAAACCTCCTGCCTTAATTCTAAATAAGCAATATCATACACAAAACTTCTTATTTGTATATAACACATCTCACAAAAACACAAAAATAAGGGCAAAACAAATTTTTTTATTGCACAAACTATAATTAGCTGAAAAACAAATTTCAAGACAAGGGACGTATGTTACACACCAAAAAAATAAAAATATCGTCAACTTAAGAAGAAACATAATACATTTAGGCAGTCAGAAATACTGTCACCTGCAAATGTTACAACAAAATTCTACGTGAAGGATAGCTTACCTAAATAACTTCTCTTAAATTCACGATATTTCTTAATAGCGATTTTCTCAATTATTCGTTTTTTAACACATTATATTTTCCGCACGCCATATTTTCAAAACGCCATACATAATTATATTTTTATTACAGGCGTAGTAAAATCCGCTCCCATTTTATGCGGTTTATTATATGCAAGAGCTGCAACATCGGTTGCAAAAATATCCACCTTAATCAACTCGGCAATATTGCCTTCAGATTTCAACGCATTACTCACAGAAGTTACAACATTTAATCTACAGCTTTTCAGCAGCTTTGCTCCCACTGCCGTAAAACCGAGCACCCGCACATATTCTATCGACTTCTTTTGCAATTCGTCTGTAATACCAAGCAAAGCATCTGTAAAAATTCTGCGCAGTCTCGAATGAGTATATCGTTTTGTTTTTACACTATCAATAATTTCGTCAACAGAACAGAATTGATGAACCGCATCATATATTCTGTTTTCAAGCCCCTCACACACCTCCGGAAGCTTTGAAAAATCATCTCTTGACATTTTTCTGAGACTGTAAAGCATTGCCGTTTCAAAATTCTTCGGATAAGTAATCTCTGTAACATCGGCAGGCATAAACTCTGCTGCGCTCTCTCCTGCTCTGAGCATAGCCCTGACGGAGGAAGCAGAAGCAAATTGCCCGATCTTATCACTGCTGTCATGCACAACGCCAACCCGTTTTATAGGGAGCGGTTTAACATTTGTATGTGCAAGCTTTCCCATATATTCAATTGCAAGAATATTATTTGAACCTTTAAGTATCTTTGCAGTCTTTTCTCCGCATACCTCACGAACAGCAAATTCAAAAGCTCGCGGATAATAGTCTCCGCTTCTCATTTTTACTTTTATGATTTCAGAAACTCTCTGATCGCTTTTTGCCCTCAAAATCCGATTAAATTCTTCAATTTTATCATTTTCACATCCGAACGCAAGATAGTGTACATCCCCAAATGAAGCCGCAATATTCACACCTGCACGTGAAAAACGTTCAGCGCAGGCAAGTGCATACACGGCAGGAAGTTCCACAACAAGGTCTGCACCGTTTTTCAGCGCTGTTTCAGTACGCAAAAACTTATTTGTTACAGCCACCTCACCGCGCTGGGTAAAGCTGCCGCTCATAATTGCAATCACGGGCTCCCCCGTAAGCATTTTTGCCCTGTTAATCAAGTATTTATGTCCGTTGTGAAACGGATTGAATTCGCAAATGACCGCAACTGCCATATTATACCTCTGTCAATAAATAAAGCGGGAATTGCCCTATCCCAACATTCAATTTATGATTAATTAATACTATCGTAAAAGCTTTTAACCTTTTCTAACGCTATATTATGACAAGACTCTGATGCCTCACCCGACAAAATGAACTCACGGCTTTCCACAGTTTTAAGTGACGCTTCAATCCTTTTCCGACTTTCGGGAAATACCTCGGCAAATCTTGCGGCACAATCGCAGGCAATTGAAAATTCGCTTATATTATCAGAATCAAGAGCCTTTATAAATCTGTCTATTAACAAATATTCTTCATCATTTATGACGTGTGCAATATTTGAAAGCACCTTCCATATGCACCATGACGGAAGGTCGCTGTGTTTATCAAATATTCTGATTATATACCCTGTAAACGGAATGATCTTTTCAGGATATTTCTGACTTATTTTGTTAATCAGCTTGTATCCCTTCATGCGCTCAGAATAACTGCCGTCAGACGTAATTTCTATAAGTGCAGGAATAAGCAACACCTCATTTTGGGCAAGCTCTATGTAATAATTATCGTTTCTGTTATCTGAAATCTCCTGAAAAATCTGCATAATATTCATAATATCATTCCATTCTGTTTAACAAAACTGTGTAGTAAAATAACATTAATTATATGATACTATAATATTGTAATTATTTCAAGAATTTTACAGCAAAAACCCCGTGGATTAACCACGGGGTTTTTATAATTAAATTTAAAGAAATAATAATTTCAAATATCTTCTGAACTATCAGAATAAATTTATGGATTGTATACGCTCCAAGTACCTGTAATGCTTGTGCCGCTTGAGCTTGACGGAGTGAAGA
>CAYQXN010000024.1:0-22780 GCA_964421585.1 uncultured Ruminococcus sp.
AACAGGTATCTCGTAAGCTGTGTGTAACGCTAAACAAATTACAACACATTTAAAAAAAGGGAATGAAGCTCTCCCTTGACATCATTTAATTCAAAAAAAAGGGTCTATAATGTGTTTTTGCAAAAAGGACATCCTCATTTCTGAGAATGTCCTTAAATGCTTTTTATAGGTTTCGTCTAAATTACTTAAGAGTAACTTTAGCGCCGACTTCTTCGAGCTTAGCCTTTGCAGCTTCAGCGTCATCCTTGGAAGCCTGCTCTTTGATTACCTTCGGTGCGCCGTCAACAAGAGCCTTTGCTTCAGCAAGACCGAGACCTGTAATCTCACGAACTGCCTTGATAACCTTGATTTTTTCCGCGCCGATTTCCGTAAGCTCAACGTCAAATTCGGTCTTTTCTTCCGCCGCGCTTGCCGCGCCGCCGTCAACAGGCGCTGCTACTGCAACTGCCGCCGCTGCGGAAACGCCGAATTCATCCTCTACTGCGTGAACAAGCTCTGAAAGCTCAAGGACCGTAAGAGCCTTGAGTTCTTCAATCATTGCTGCAACTTTTTCTGATGCCATTTTATTTTCCTCCGATTATTTTATAGATTAAAATTATTCAGCAGGAGTTTCCTCCGCTTCGGGTGCTGCTTCTTCTGCGGGAACAGCTTCAGCCTCCTCGGTCTTTGCTTCGGGAACCTCCTCGCCGCTCTTGTCAACAACAGCCTGAACAGCGCGCGCAAATGCCGCGATAGGAGCGTTGAAAGCGCCGAGAACATTGGCGAGCAATACCTCTCTTGACGGAAGCTTTGCAAGACTATTGAGTTTTTCGAGGTCAATAACCTCGTTGTCAATGTAACCGCCCTTCAAATTGAAGTTTTCATTGGCGTCGGCGTACTTACCGAGAATACGCGCCGCGGCGACGTAATCGTCAGCAGACGTTGCAACCGCTGTAGTACCCTCAAGAACGCTTTCAAGACCTGCAAGGTCTGTTCCGTCAACAGCAAGGCGGATAAGTGTATTCTTTGTTACGGTATATTTGACGCCCGCTTCACGAAGCTCTTTACGAAGCTTTGTGTCGTCGGCAACCGAAATACCCTTGTAATCAACGATTACACCTGCGCAGGAATTTTCAAACCTTTCTTTAAGGTCCGCTACCTGCTGCTTTTTAAGTTCCAATACTTTCTCACTTGGCAAACGAATTCACCTCCCGTTTAATAAATGCGCTTGCTTTATGAGATAACAAAAACCTCTCCGACTAAAGACAGAGAGGCTTAAAACTTTTAAATAAGTTCCATTCCCTCGGCAGGCAGGCAAAAGCCTTTACGCATAACGCACCTACTGTCTTCGGCAAGCGGATATTATATTAACATACCATTTCGGATTTGTCAAGCATAAAATTTATACGCCGAACTTATTGGCGTTGATTTTAACGCCCGGACCCATTGTTGAAGCGACAACGCAGGACTTAATGTACTGACCTTTAAGCGCCGCAGGCTTTGCCTTAACGATAGCGTCCATAAGCGTGTTGAAGTTTTCAGCGAGCTTTTCGGCGCCGAAAGAAGCCTTTCCGATCGGGCAGTGAATGATATTTGTCTTGTCAAGACGGTATTCTATCTTACCTGCCTTAGCTTCCGTAACAGCCTTTGCAACATCGGGTGTAACAGTACCTGCTTTAGGCGACGGCATAAGTCCGCGCGGACCCAAAACCTTACCTAAACGTCCTACAACGCCCATCATATCTGGAGAAGCGATACAAACATCAAAGTCCATCATACCGCCCTGAACCTCAGCCATAAGATCTTCAGCGCCTACAAATTCAGCGCCTGCCGCCTCAGCTGCCTTAGCCGCGTCGCCCTTAGCGAAAACCGCAACTCTTACGTTCTTACCAGTGCCGTTAGGAAGTACGACCGCACCTCTGACCTGCTGGTCGGCATGACGCGAATCAACGCCCAAACGGACGTGAATTTCAACTGTTTCATCAAATTTAGCTGTTGCGGTCTTAACTGCGATAGCAAGAGCCTCGTCAGCGTCATAGAGCTTTGACTTATCAATAAGCTTTATGCTCTCTGAATATTTTTTTCCGTGTTTCATAATTTAATTTCCTCCCATTAAGTGGTTATCGGATTTTTCCTCCCACGAAGGAGCATCAATCTTCAACAGTGATGCCCATTGAACGAGCCGTACCGGCAATCATACTCATAGCTGTTTCAATAGTGGCGGCGTTGAGGTCGGGCATTTTCTGTTCAGCGATTTTTCTTACCTGCTCACTCGTAATTTTTGCAACCTTGGTCTTATTCGGAACACCCGAACCGCTTTCGATGCCGCAAGCCTTTTTAAGAAGGACTGCCGCAGGCGGAGTTTTGGTTACAAACGTAAACGAATGGTCTGCATAAACTGTGATAACGACAGGGATAATAAGACCCATATCGTTCTTTGTGCGCTCGTTAAATTCCTTAGTGAACGCCATAATGTTAACGCCGTGCTGACCGAGTGCCGGTCCTACGGGCGGTGCCGGTGTTGCCTTACCGGCGGGAATCTGAAGCTTAATAAAGCCTATAACTTTCTGAGCCATTTTTTGCACCTCCAAAATTCGTGGTAGTGGCGGAATAAGTGGCTTTTCTTATCCCTCCCACAGCGTGCGGGAGCACGCTATAAAAAGCGGGAAACCGCTTAATACCGTTTTTTAATCTTTCATAGCCTCAACCTGATCAAGCTCAAGCTCAACGGGCGTTTCTCTGCCAAGCATTGAAATAGTTACCCTGACCATATTGCTGTCTGTGTCGATTTCGTCAACGACGCCGATAATGCCCTCAAATGCACCGTCGATAATCGTAACCATATCGCCCTTTTCGTAATTGACCTCAACAACGCGTTTTTCAACGCCGAGCGCGGCGATTTCCTTACTGCTTAAAGGAACGGGCTTGCCCTCGGGACCTACGAAGCCCGTAACGCCTCTCGTGTTGCGGATAACATACCAAGTGTCGTCGGTCATCTCATATTCGCCTGAGTCCTCATCCTCGAAAACCGCCAGCTTAACGATGACGTACCCGGGAAAAAGCTTTCTTTCGACCTCTTTTTTTGAGCCGTCATCTTTAATTTCGGTAACGATTTCGGTGGGAACCTGAACATCAAGAATTAAATCCTGCATTTTACGGTTCTCAACTACGGTTTCAATATTAGCCGCAACCTTATTCTCGTAACCCGAATAAGTATGAACGACATACCATCTGGAGATTTCTGCCATTAGATATCCCCCTTATAAGCCTAAAAATCCGCAAACGATTTTACCTGCGGCAGCGGCTGCCTCGGTTGTTGTTTCAGTGTCCTCCGAAGCGTTTTCGGCGGCGTTGAGAAGCAGCTTAACAAGCTCCGAAAGTCCTGTGTCGATTCCCCAGATAACAACGCCGAGAACCGCAACGCAGACAATAACAACGCCCGTGCTTTTAAGTACGGTCTTTCTGTCGGGCCATACTATCTTTTTGCACTCGCCTTTTAAATCCTTAAAAAATTTCTTAATCGCTTTGCCTGCGCGGACAAAAGGATTACCCTTTTTCTCTTTGGCGGGAGCGGATTTTGAATCCTTACCCTTTTTGTCGGACTTTTTCTTCTTTTCTTCGGTCGCGGGAGCTTCGGCAGAATTCTTTTTAATTTCGTCAGCCATTACTATTACCTCCGCTTACTTTGTTTCTCTGTGGAGAGTGTGTTTCTTGCAGAATCTGCAGTACTTATTCATCTCCAGCCTGTCCGGTGTATTCTTCTTGTTTTTCATCGTGTTGTAATTGCGCTGTTTGCACTCCGTGCAAGCCAATGTAACTTTAACTCTCATTTTTCGGCACCTCCGTTATTAGCGATTAACGCTTATTAGCCTGCCTCAGAAAAGCGGGTACAAAAAAAGAACCCTCTTTCAGAGGTAAAAGTACTATAACACAAAGACAGCAATAAGTCAATACTTTTTTGTTTTTTTATTTCAGACCGAAAATTAAATCAGTATTACAAAAACAATTTCAAAATATTGTTGTTATATTATTTTTCGTTTCTCAATTTTGCCCTTAATTTTGACATCATTCTGACATCATTTTTTTTATAACTTTGTGAATTTTAAAAAAATAAAGAACTTTAAAATAAAAAAACTTTCAAAACGCATAAAAAGACAAAAAAACAACGTAGTATAGCGGTTTTCGCTTATACTACGCTTTTTCTGCCATTTTTAAATTTGGAGCGGGTGATGGGAATCGAACCCGATATTTATCACTTATAAATATTGATAATTCAGCATTATTTTTATACTATGTCATATTTTATGGCATATCAATATAAAATTGAGAAAAAATCAAACGATTATTTCATATCAATAATATATAGGTAAAAAACTTTTTAATCTGTTCTCAACGGATTATCAGACTGTTTTTTCAGAGGGGATTTCTTTGAAGGTTGTTTTGGTTGTGGATCTCCGCCATTCAAATGCATTTTCGCTAACTGATATTCTGCATATTGGTTATTCTGTTCAGTAGCTTGTTGAAAATATTGCACAAATTCATTCCCCTGCTCTGCTGCCTGTGCAAAAAGCTTCTCAGCTTCACGGGAATCGGGAACGGACGGTACGGGGCTTTTCTTTATTCCTTCCTTATGTTCTTGACGGTTTTTCTTCATAATCGCTGTAACAATATCCTTTTCGCTGATATATTTTACAGGACGGTCAGATTTATCTTGAAGTTTGTACGGTTCGCCGAAAGTGATGCCCCACTTCGTGAAAAGCTTCATTTTTGTCATAATCGGGTGTGCGCCCGTTTTTGTAACAAGCATACTACCCTTTTTCATTGTACGCAGCTCATCCCCGGTCATCAATGGTCGCTCAATCATCTGTAAAGATTGCGATGCGCTATTTCCTTTACTTACTGAACCCGAAAGTACGGTACGAGTACCTAATCGCTTAGAAACGTCATCAGCATCCTCTGATTGCGGCGCAAATCCGCAATACATTGCAAGCTGACAGTTATCTACAATAATCTTTGCACCCTCACGACCGTACTTTTCTTCAAGCTGCGCATGTGACTGAATAATAGGAACGACAGATATACGGCGGGAACGAGAAGCTGAAAACATCATTTCAGCATTTTCTATCTTAGAAATTGTACCGAATTCATCTAAATACATCATAACACGATTATTCAGACGTCCGCCCTGTTCGTCTGCAATTGTGAGAATCTCTCGGTAAAGCTGCTGAACAATAAGACTGACTAAGAAGTACTTGGAAGCATCTTCTTCAGGCATAACAATAAAAATTGCTGATTTTTCAGCACAGAATTTTTCAGCATTGATTGCCGTATCAAAACACAAAATTTGCTCCATCTCGCTATCAAGAAATGCATTGAGACGTGACAGAGCAGTAGATATAACGGACATCATCTGTTGTTGTGGCGAGTTTAATGCGGCGCCGGCGAACCATCTCGCCTTATGCTCAGGCGGAAGATATTCCAAAAGCACTTGAAACTTGTTCTTATCTTTTTTGCCCGATGGTACAAGAAGCTCCTGTAGCAGTTTAAAAACAGAAATAATATGCCGTGTTTCTTTCGGCGCGAATTCTGCAATTAAAAGAATAGTTGAAGTAATCAACCCTTCGGCAGACTCATAGAAATACGCGTTTTGTCCATACTTTGACGAACCGCTTTCCGAATCTGATGCCATAATTGTTTTTGATACAATTTTGGCATATTTTTCTGCCCTCGCGCGCAGCGATAAATCACTTGGATTTTCTAATGCCAAATCCATATATTTATTCACAAGGTGCAATAAGTTTATTTCATCAGAACGTGTAGGATTTCGCATTTCGATAACCGCAATATTATATCCGTATTTTTCTTTCGCTATTGTACCGTAATTGCGATATAAATCACCCTTTGTGTCTGTAGCTAAAAATGACATTCCTGAAGCGCAGCAATACTCGAGATTCGGATAAAGAAAAAAAGCTGTTTTTCCCGTGCCGGCTGCACCGTCAACCATAGCGTGTACGTCGCTGTCATCAACATAGGCTGAGGTCTGTCCGAAGCTGTCCAAGCACCCGACAATTATGCCCTGTACTGTCGGCAGATTCTGTCCGATGCGCCACTGTTGAGGCTCAAACCTAACTTTTTGATACATTTCTTTAATCTCAACTGATGTTGCAAAACGTGCATTTCCGTGCTGACCGTGACCTACGGTTTTATTTTTTATTTTGTCTAATGATTTTCTGTCACCTATTACGGAGAGAACTATCATTAAAAGTATGAAACCAATAAAAAAAGCAAATAAAGTGAATAATCCGTTAGAACCTTCCATTTTTATTCCCCCTAACTTTGTGACACGGTGTCATAAAGTGATTTAATCATATCGAATTCCCTGTTCTTCTTTTTTGCGTATGATAGTAATCAATTCTTTTTTATCAACCGCAGGCATCATCGGTCTCTTTGCCGACATTGCCTCAGTATTGTTTTGAAGAATTAGAGATAATTTATGTAATATTGAAATAGATGTGTGTGTAGCATTGAAATTGAAATTTTTTATCATCTCTTCTGCATACTTATTCCCTTGTTCCGAAGCAGACTGTAATAGTTCCAATCCCCTATGTATATCTTTCGGCACAACATCTCCAACAAGATAAGCACGGCCGAGAAAACACATTGCTGTATCATTTCCGTTTTCAATCGCCTGCTCAATATATTGAATGCCTCGCCTAACATCTTGCTGTATTTCTTCTCCTTTAAAATACAGCTTGCCGAGCTGATATTGCGCAGATGCATTTCCATTCTCAGCAGATTTTTCTAAATACTTGATTGCTGTTCCTGTGTCCTTTTGTACATCCTCCCCTTTTAAATACAAAATACCGAGTGTGTATTGTGCATACATATTTTCTTGTTCGGCGGATTGTATAAACAGTTTTTCTGCTTGTAAAGCGTCTTTAGGCACAATCTCTCCCGAAAGATATATCTTGCCGAGTGCATATTGTGCCGTAGAGCTATCGCCTTCTGCCGCCTTAATCAACATAGAAACAGCTTTGTCAGTCTCCTTTATTTCATCATTCAAACAAAGCATTGCAAGCGAATATTGTGCATATACGTTCCCTGCGGATGCAGATTTCTTAAAGAAAGCTTCAGCGGCATCGTCATCCTTTTCTGTTCCCGTCCCGGTATGGAGCATTTGCCCAAGGCGATACTCTAACTTATCGTCAGGTGTATTATTCTCTAACGCAATAAACCCCTTAAAAGCACGAGAAAAATATGTATCTGCTGCTTTTTGATTACATAGAGTACCAACACCGTCTCGAAACATTTTCGCAAGTTCATAGCATGCATAAGGATTTTCCTGATCTGCCGACTGTTTGTATAATGAAAACGCTTGTGTGAAATCTTGTTTTACTCCATGGCCGCAGTAATACAGTCTGGCAAGAGAATATTCAGCATACTTATTGTTTGCATTGACTGCTTTGGAGTACCAATCCGCAGCTGACACATAATCCTGTTTCGTACCAATACCTGTATCAAACGTTTTTCCGATTCTGTATTGAAGATATATCTTGTGTTTTAGTTCTCCACTTGATTCAAGCTGCAAAAAAGCTTTGAAGGCTTTGTTATACCACATATCAGACTGTTCTTTGTCAATATCTACTCCCAAACCATCAGCATAAACTCTGCCTAAATAGTGCATAGCTAAAGCATTTCCGTTTTTTGCTTCGCTAAGAAATAACTGTAAAGCTTTTGAAAAGTTCCGTTCGACTTCTCTGTTTCCGAAAAGATATAGACGAGCTGACTTATATTCCTTCGACCACGAAATATATATGTCCTTTGAAATCTGTTCTTGTTGAATGTCATCAAGCATATCAAAAGGCAACGATACGTCCGCATCTGAAAATTCAGAAAACCCCATATCCAAATCGACATCATCAAATAGGCACATATCATCTGTTGGTTCAGTCTGACTGTTTACATCGTCATCTATGAAAAAGCCGTCATTAAAAGAAACATCAACAGGTTTAATATCATCAATTGTGTTTTTTTCGGAAATGGATAACCCGTTAACCTCTCGAACAATCATATTCTTAATTGAGGTAAACTCGTTATTTTTCGATAACGGAACTCGTGACGGTAAATCCGTCTTATATATTTTCATTATTTCTTCTTTTTTTTCGTACCAAAGGTCATAGAGCTTTGCGATGGTTTCGTGCTCTGCCAGCTCATCGGTTATGGCATCGACGAAGCTTTTCGCATCTTTTGGCAGATATCCGTATTGCTTTTTTCCTTTAAGAACATCAAGTCGTTCCGCAAGGGACACGATATTTTCCCTTAATTCTGTATTTTCGTACTTTTCGGCAGAAAAATTCAATGCAAGCTGTTCCATCAGTTGCGTGCTTTCATCCTTGAGGTTCGTGCGCAACTGCATTTGACGGTCATAAATTTCCGAAAAGTCCTGTCTGAAAATTTCGTGCGCAAGGGACGATTTTATATTCTCAATCCCCTTTTCAGTCAGATAGCCTTCTTTGCCTTTCGAATAGCAGACAAAATGTATGTGTGGATGGTGTCCCTCATTATGGAAAGCACCGTACCATACAAAATCTCTCATCGGGATTTTGTAATTTCGTGCTATTGTTTCGACTTTGCTCCGTATTAAATCACGCCACGCTTCGGCGTTATCGAATCCCGTTTTTTCAGCATCCTCTCGTCTGAGAGAAATAATGTCTGTCCATACATTATTTCCCTGATGAGCGACCTCTGACGCCGTTTCTTCCAAATCAATGTGTGCTTCATTCTGTGAAAACAACCCGTGTTCTCCGAGTTTCTCAACACGAGGACGGTTAGCGATATAGTCTATATAGTTTTCTTTGGTCGCAGTCAACCCATACCGTGAATCCAAACAGGCAGTTATTGCAGCTGAAGCGTTAGCTTTCGTCGGTTTTGCAATATAATCTTCGTACTCAAAGGATTCGGTCATTTCTTTGCCGAAATCTCCTATTAATTGCTCAATCAACTGTTTTTGTTTCTCTGTAGCAAAACTGCCGTCATCGTTGAAAATCTCGACGCCCGAGCGTGTACCCATATATTGAATATAATTCTCGATATGCGAAGATTTTTCGCCTGATAGATAGTGTGCTTTAAATATAATTCGTGCCGGCATAAATACTCCTTTTTAACTTTATGACATCATGTCACAAAGTGGTTTTAAAAATAAAAAAGAGACCTGCGAAAAGCAAGTCTTTTATAAACTGTTTGACAATTTCATACTGTTTGTATATAATATAGGTACAGGGTAATACCAGCAGACGGTTAGCCCCAAAACTTTAGATTAAAGAAATAACCGCTTGTTTTTCAGGACAGGGCGGCTATTTCTTTTTTATTGTTAATATGTAGCCTGTCGCGAAAATCAAAATCAGAATGATAAACACATACTGCTCCATACGCAACGCCCCCTTCAGGGGCAAGACTTAACCGCCTACCGTTCAGGTATCACCCTGCGGCAATATATTAGCAAATATTTTTGTAAATGTCAACGAATCGCACTTCGTGCCATCTTATCACAAAGTGTCATGATCTTTTTCACCGTTTTGATATTCGGCGGCTATGTCAAAATCATAGCTGCCTTTTAAACTGTTCACCTGCTTAATTACTTTGCCTCGTAAAGCATGTATATCATCCGTAGAGTAATTTCCGAGATTGACAAGGATATTTTCAATCATTGCAAGTTCCACCGCCTGCTTATACAGAACGCGGCGCAAACGTGCATCGGACGTACCCTGCACGCCCTCCATAATGTCTGTGAGCATCTGCGTGACATAATCCATATTTTCTGTGGTGGTAAGTTGTCCGATGTATTTCAAAACAGCTTCCTCAATAAACTCGCTGGAACTTTTATATCCGTGGCGCTCAACTATCTGCTTGACTTGCAACTCGGTTGATGGATATATCCAAAGGTTTACTCTGTTTTTCTTCTCTTGTGCCATTTTATAATCTCCTTTACTCCGTGTAATCAACAGCTTTTTGCCAATCAGAAGCTTTTACACAAGTTTTGTGCAATATGACAAAAACCTGTTGTTCACTCCGAATTTTGTTCTGTATTCAGATGTGCAGGATAAAGGAAGGTGCACCTTGCGGTGCGCCTTCCGTCTGACAACATCGAGCAAAGCTCGCTGTTTTAGGAATAAAAAAAGGACTTTGTGCAAATTGCCAAGGTGTACCCAAAATTGCAAAAGGTACACCTACAAGGTGTATTTATGTTCGTTTTTTCTTGATAACATAAGGTTGTCAACGTGTCCCTTTGACGTGGCATACAATTGAAATCGTTTCTGCAATGGTTTCCATGTAAGCCGTATACGTTGGAGCGTCTTGAGCACAAGAAAAAGTGACGCCTGTAAAATTATCTGTATCAAGAATATGCTCACCGGCTTTTCATTGCTTTTCGACAATATCTTCTGCCTGTTATCCGTTATATTGAATCGCTGGAAGATAACACCAACCCTGCCACGTTCCTTTTGACAACTCAGATGTCACAACGCCGTACATTGTACCCTTTGCTTCTACAACCTTACCGTTGCCGATATACACCCCGATATGACCGCTCTGCCAAACGGCAATCCCCGGCACATCGGGCATAGTATCCATAGCACCCTTAACAGCGGCGGCAGCATACAGACCGTCTGCGCTGACATCAGGCATACCGTTAGAACCAATCGTATACGAGGCTGTTTCAGGGTCAAACCATGCGTACCCTTTAATAAGTCCGACACAATCCGCCGTCCTGCGTCCCATGTAATTATCTCTGATGAAATCATAATACGGATTGATGTTATCAGGAAACTGCTGCTTTTTTTGCTCTAAAACAGCATCTGTTAAAACAGTGCCATAAGTACCGTAAACATATCCCCAACCATTTCCTGCAGCCTGCATAACATATGACACAAGGTCTGTACTGTTCTTTGTTGCGCTGATAAAGCCGCTTGTGTCAATACAAGTACTGCGAATACGTTCGGCAACAGACTCATATTCATCTGAAGGAATTGTAACCTGAAAGGCATTACTCAATGCGGCGACAATTTCATCATCCGTCCCGCCGCTTGAATAGCAGGCAACCAACTTGTTAATAAAGTCAGAATCATTTTTCTGAACATCATAGAGATACATACAATATGCCGCCTGCGCAACCTCACTATATGAGAGTCCGTTATCATAAAACGCCTGAGCTATGGCATTTTCAGTTTGCTCCATATACTGCAATTCTGCCTTTGTTTCATCACTGAACTGATTTTTTATATCTTCTGCTGTAACTTGTCCCAAGCTACAAAAAACGCTGGCAACTGTCATTAAAGGAATAAGAAAAGCTATTACACCAGCTAAAATTAAAGCAACGGTTTTCTTTCGCAGGTTTTCATTTGTCAACAGAGCTGTTCCGGCTTTAGCTATCAATGCAGAAGTACTCATATACCTCTCTCCTTATCTGCCGCCTGCAGTACCGAAAAGACTTGACTTGTATTCAGGCGCTTGAACCTGTAAAAGATAGCGCTCGTTGCCGCACTTATAAAGGCAACTGCCGCGCTTCGGATAACGAACTAACTCGAACTCATTTTCCTCAAGCTGCAACATATCCATATAATCCTGCGGTTTTACGGTTCCTCCGTTGAATATAAATTGATGAGTAGGAATTGCAAACAAGGGCTTTGTGTATTCCTTTATTTCAGGCAATAAAGCATCTTCGATATTCTGCGTGGCAAGAATAAAATCGCTGTCCTTTTTACGGACGCGTTTAATTCCGTTGCGTATATAAAGAACCGCTGTTTTAAATTCAAGAAACAAATACAGTTCATCAATTACGGCTGTACTGTTACCCTCAATAAGAAGCTTGTTGTTCATATACGAAAGAAGATTGAAAAGCATTGCATTTTTCAGCTGTGCGTTTGTATCAAGTAATCCTTTTACACCGAAACAAATCAGCTTATCATCAACAATATTTGTATGACCGTCAAAAAATACGCGGTCGCTGCCGTGACACATGCTATGTATTCCCAGCAAAAGCTCCTGCAAAATATCTTTAGTATAAATCTGCGTATCGCTCTCATTAAAGTGCAAATATTCATTTTCCATAAAGGCGTATAAATCTGAGGCAATCGGATAATCTTTGGAAGTCATTTTTTTGAAATCTGTTTCCTCAGTAATTCCGAATTTGTTATATAACTTCAACAACATAATTTCCAAGGTATCGAGCTGCACACTTGAAAACCCTTTATATTCGGAAAAGAAATCCTTGAGGAAAGCAATATGCTGACTTAAGCAATTTTTTCTCTTAAACGCTTCGGGAATTTCTTCTCCGCTATCTGATATATCATTTTCGGGAATAGACCACATCTTCGGTTCAAGAGGGTTAATCATATATCCGCCGCCCATAAAGTCAAGATAACATCCACCAAGTGCTTCGGTTTCCTCTTTGTATTCTTCTTCAGGGTCTAAAATCAATACGGATTTACCGCTCTCTCTGCGGTTGATGACTAATAGTTTAAGGAGATAAGATTTACCCTGTCCGCTGTTTCCGATTACCAATGCGCTGCTGTTTGTTTTATCGTCGGCACGCTTATCCAAATCAGCAATGATATTTGTACCGAATTTATCACGTCCTAAATAAAAACCTGAAGCGTCGGTTTTGCCTGAGTATGAAAAAGGATATAGATTTGCTACGGAGCTTGCAGGCAAAGCAATTTCATACTGCGTTGAAAAAACATTATATCCGAACGGAAGTACAGAAAGCATACCCTCACGTTGCCGAAGAGTTAAACGTTCTGTTGTGATTTTGGAACGCAGTAATTCAAGCTTAATATCCTGTTGCAGAATCTTTAACCCGTCAAGCGAATCACTTCGCAATTCAATAAACACTGCGCAGTTAAGCAGGGGCTGACGTTCCTTCTGTAAAAGAGTTATCAGTGATACAACATCGTTAAAATCGTTAACAGCTTGTACAGATTTCTCAACCTTATTTTCTGACTGCTGTGACTTAGCTCTGCGTGTCGCATTACTTATGATTTTTGACTGCTCCGCGCTGTCAACCAATCGTGTATATATTTTGACAGTAACATTCTGTTTGTCCGCCAATTGCGCAAGAATTGCCTGTTGTTGAGTGGACGGTGCATATTCCGAAATTGCCCATACACAGCGATAGCTATCTCCTAAAATATAGTAATCTGCAAAAAACTTTATTGCACCCGGTAATATACGGTCAAAGAAGGTTTTCACCTTAATTTCCTCAATTTCCTCGGCGGTGTATTGCTTTTTCTGCTTTTTCGGTTTCTCTTCAAGAGAGATCATATCAGCAATATCAGACAAATATTCCATCCCGGGATAATCGGAAATATGCTCGGCATACCTTACCGTACCGAAATATACGGCAAGCATTCGCTTAATGCTTTCCTTTGCCATTTTCTGTACTTCAAGACCTTGGTCACGAATTGTCTTTTCGATATGATTAATATCCTGCCTTATCTGTGCCTCGTTCATATTGCGAAAACGAGCTACAAACATAAACTGCCGTGCATTGCTGACGTCAATCTGTGCTTGATCTAAAAAAGCAAGGTCTTTCATTAATAATGCCTTAATTTTTGGGTCGTTTTCTGTAACAATACGCTGCTGAAGATAATGCTTGCAACTGTCAAAGCACTCCGATGCGTCCATACAGCAAATCTCAATATCAGGAAGCTGTTGAAGAACGAGCATAAGGCTGTTAATCTTGATTTCAGTGTTTTGATAAGACAATACGGTTATATTAACCGGTTCAACAATAAAAAACACCACCTCGTCACGGCTTGTTTTCAGACTATTCTCACCAAAGCCCTTTAAGCCGAACAGTTCCTGAAGCGAACGCCTTTTTCGTTCAGAAGAATGCGACTGTTTTTTTCTCTTTTCTTTCACAAATCATAACCTCCATATATATATTCTCTGTCCCAAAAAGAAAGAAAGAGAATATCGAATAAAATCATAAATGCGAACACCGTCAATATCAATTGTCATTACTGCAAAAACTGCTGCAGCAGCAAGCGGTATAACGGTATGTGCGGCGCCGAAAAGTATTACACCGCCCAATGCTAAAAAAAATAAAATTGCTGCATCACGTATTCGCCATAAAAGTACGGTTGCAGACAACTTCAAGTCCTTCGGATAAATATATTTTTTCATTTGTACTCCTTTTTTCATTTTATATAACGTGCCATTGAAATTACCATACTTGAACCATACAGCGCAGTCATTGGATTAAATTTTGATGATGTTTCTAATCCGAATTTTTCCAATATACGCGGTACTTCTGTTGATGCCAGCATAATTCCCGTGCCAAGCAACGGATGATCGGCAAATGTAATAACTCCGGCATATAGCAGTGTCGTTTGCAAAAATGCCGTGACGCATAGCCCTATTACCTGTTTACACCATGAGGTAAACCCATCTGTATATCCTCTCGGAACAGAAAACATATGTATAGAGCCAATAGCAATAAGAGTAATCAATATTCCGCCACGTTTCAAATTGGCAAAGAAAACTTTGACTATGCAATATGCAAAGGCTATTAAAATTAACAGAAAAAATATAGAAGATACACTTATACCGGTACTCCACTGTGTTAAAACCTGTAAAGCATAATCTCCGAGCTTTAAAGAGGAATCTTTACCAGCAAGCGTCAAAATTCCTTTTGAAAAAGTATTTTGAAATGAAATACAAAATCGATACAGCTCAACAGGAATATTTACAAACAAAAAGCAAGCTATAAATCCCTTAACTCCATTCAAAAATGTATTCATCGGGTCGCCTTTCCCTTGTTGTGAATTGTATGAAATTCCAAGGTCAAAGAAAGAAACAAACAGACCTATCGTAAACATAGCTCCTCCGAATATTGCAAAAAAATTCATAAGCAGTTTACACCAATCAAGGTCAAATATTTCCGCTCCCATTTCATTGATATTTGTAAGCAATTCCGATAAGCCTTCGTATATTGAATTAAACGCCCATGTTATAAAACGGTCAAATACAGTATCCGCAACCGTTTCCGACATATTTCCTACAGCATCGGAAACCGCATTGGAAAAGCCATCAAAAAGGCCATCTGTCCATGATGCCAAAATCATCACTCCTTTCAAACTTTATGACACCGTGTCACAAAGTTTACCAACCAATGATTCCCCACATGTATATAGGCGCGGTAATGCATAAAGCAAGGCAAACAAAGCAAATAATCAGTTTTACATAATCGACTTCGCCGTGTTCTTTATAATCTTTATATGTAAAGACGATTTGCACAATTAATACAACTAACAAAATAGCTGAAATAATCGGAAAAAGGAAATTACCGGCAGTATCTTTTACCTCTTGCTTAATTCCCTGATTAAGAATCTGCTCCAATACATCACTGATTCCGAGTGGTAAATTATTTTTCATTTCAATTATCCTTTCTTAATAAAAAATTAATATTTAAGGGAGCATCTGCAAAGTTGTATCCATTGTCTTTGCAAGATGTTCCCCGGTGTTAAAATCTATTATGTCGTTTATTTGCTCTGAAAATTCCGTATCATATACAATTGTTACTCTATCCCCTTTTGCGAAAGCAGAATAAGGCGTAAGTTCTTCAATTGAGCCTGCAATAGAACAATATAAATCATAGGGCATTTCAGAGCAGCTTAAAATTTTTCCTCCTGCCTTAGAAAGAGCTTTCAGCTCGCAATATTCCATTGGCTCGAAGGTTGTTAATTCTACCGATATTTTACCTTGCATAATATCGGTATAATCTGCTTTCAGATTGTATGTATTTTGTCGAAAGCTCAGTTTTTTCGGATTTTGAATTGCCTGAGAAAGAATTCTTTCCGCAGTTTCAGCGTCATTCATCATCTCACGTGCCTCATCAAATAAAAGGCTGCTTACATCGGGTTCATAGTTAAAGAGCCTTGACCAATCATAGCAACGCCTTAATTCATTAAGGTAATCCCTACGCAGAGAATATACATAAGGTAAAGCCTTTGAACGCAGCATTTGATAGTACACATCAGGATACTTATCAGCAAGTTTTTCAACTGTCATACGATATTTTTCGGAAATTTTTTTGGCAACTTCAAGACCGTATTTATCTATATGAAAGTCAAAATTTTTTGTTGCAACATCACCGTATATACCAATCTTTGCAAACTGTCTTATACTTGGCAAACGGCGAACGCTTTCCGTCTGATATTCAGGCTGTATGCCAAATGTCTGAGCTAAAATTTCCATCGCTTCATATCGGGACGAACTACAATTCAAAAACTTTGTCAGCTCAATTGTATCTCCTCCGTAGTTTGCAGCACCGAAATCACAAAACGAGTTTGTTTTTGTATACAATTTACACGACGGTGTTCTCTCATTGCGAATGGCACACCAATAGTCGTTCCCGTTTTTCTTGACCGACACACCAAAAGCCTGCGCAACATCACATATCGGAATGCTTTTTAATTTCTCAACATCAAAAAACGGTCTTGAAATCTTGCCAGTCGTTGTATTTGAAAATTTCTCATCATGCACAGGCTGAGTATCTGATATCTGAAAGTGATTATCATAAAACGCTTGCCAAGCATTTTTCATTTCAGGCGTTTGTGCTCGTTTTATTTGCATTCGGACATACGCATGGTCTGCTTCGTTTTTCCAATCAAGCGGTTGGCTTTTCGTTACAGTTCGTATAGCTCCGGCTTCAATTTGCTCTTGATAGGCTGTTTTCAGCTGCTTAGTTGTCTCGAGTGCCTCCAAAGGTCTTTTTAATTTACCTTGAGCCGCTTTTGTTGAAGCTGTAAAAACGCCTCCTATTACTTCTGCGTAATCAGAATCTCTTGCTAAAACGGCAGGATCAACACCTTGCTTTATAACCCATTCCTTAAATCTTACTTCAGGTTCAGTATACTGGCGTTCAAACTTCATCCCATTATCACCTCGGTAGGTTGAACAGGTTTCTCAATTTGCTGTTCAACAGAATTTCCCATCGGTACAGCGTTGGTTTGCTCATAGAATTCCGTCTGCTCCTTCGCCGCTTTGGTGAGTGCATGAATGTAACGCGGATCCGCATTAATTTCTTCTGTGGTCAGATTTAAAGCTTGCAGAGTGTCGCTTAAATCCTGTGTATATCCATATTCGTGATTTGATAACTCATAATCAAACATATCATAGATAAATCCATCACCTGTCCGGTCAGCTGCAATGGCATCTGCCAGCTCCCGATTATGCCTATCTATCATTTCACGCAAAAGCGGTGCATCGGTTTTTCTGTAAAAACCGCCTGCACCGAAAGAACAAACTGATTTCATATCAGAGGGATCTAAACCCAGCTTTTGCAAACCATCAGAGAATTGCTGTTTATTAAATGCAAAAAACATAGGGAAATTGTTAAACTCCGATTGATGCCTTGCAATCATTTCTTGATATGCGTTCATAATATATACCTTCCTTCGTTATAGTTGATTATAAAATCATTATTCCTGTTGCCTGTTCATTGATAGTTAGTTTAGCTTCTTCAATTGTATCTGCAACTTTTTCTTTGAGGGTTTCTGCCTGTCTCGTTTCTATATAGTTCTTTACAGCATCCGCAATTTTTTCTGACGAATCCATATGAGAGACACGCGCACCTTGCCAAGTACCATGATTGCCATTAATACCGTTCATCAGCTTAATTGCCTGTCCCGGAGGACACCACATATTAAGATTAACAGAATAATCATCAAGCAGTGTGTCTGTCGGCTTTAAGCCGTCGGGTATAATCCATATTTTTTTATCTCCGTATGCAGGAAATAATCTATGAGACTTATCAATCTCAGGTATATATGTGTCTAACCACTGATTTTTTTCATTCCACGCATAGGGGCTATCAAGTACTGATGACAAAATATATACCTCAAACCGTGTGTCATTGCAAAGCAACTTAACTGCATCTAAAACATTTTGTTGAGGTTTAAGGTTTGCAAAGTATCCCTGTTCATATAAATCCTCTATTTTGGCAATGGGATTAAATTCTGCCAAAACACCGTCCATATCCACAAAAAGGCGTGAAGGAGCGACAACCCTTTCCGCATTCGGGCAAGTTTCAGCAACAAACTCTTTAAATTCAGTTGTATCCACACCGTATTTTTCAGCACGGCGAAGAACTCCTTTAAAATCTAAATAGTGGTTGTATTCTCTGCCGAAGTCATCAAAGTCATATTGATGATCGGCAAATTTATATGGCGGAAGGCTGTAATTCAGCTTTTCCATAGCAGGGGTATGAATTGTTTCAAAAGTGAAATTCGGATCGTCAGGCTCGTATTGCATACCGAAATCTCTGCATTCTGCAATAATATTGTTCTGCCTGTTAATTCGTAATGTGTCTGACGTCATATTTAAACAATCATCCTCCTTATCATTATAAAAACAGCGCCCGATTTTGCTTATCGGACGCCAATCAATATTACTGGATTACTGGGCTACAAACGTGTATCCGTTGTCACCGGCATATGTTTCCGCATACGAACCCGCCTCGCCGTAAATTGTTGTGAGCGAGGTACATTTATAGAAAGCAGAAGTTTCTACACTTGTAACACTGTCGGGTATTGTTACGCTTGTTAGCGAGGTGCAATATCGGAAAGTATAATTTCCTATACTCGTCACACTGTTGCCTATTGTTACGCTTTCAAGAGAAGTGCAGTAATCAAAAGCATATTGTTTTATACTTGTCACGCTATCAGGTATTAAATAAGACGCATCTGCTTTTTTTGCAGGATAGCATATCAAAACCGTCTTATCCTTGTTAAATAATATCCCGTTATAACCGCTATAGTATTTATTCTCAATATCAACATCAAAATCGGTAAGTGAAATGCACCGTTCGAAAGCGTTATCTCCTATACTAGTCACGCTGTCAGGTATCGTTACGTTTGTAAGCGAAGAACAATGTTCGAAAGCGGAAACTCCAATTTTATTAACACTCGAAGGTATTGTTACACTTTCAAGCGAGGTACATTCACAGAAAGCGCTATCTCCTATACTTGTCACGCTGTCGGGTATCGTTACGCTTGTAAGTGATTTGCAATTATAGAAAGTAGAAGTTGCTATATTCTTCACCTTGCCAGGTATCGTCACGCTTGTAAGAGAATTACAACCACTGAAAGCGGATTTTCCTATACTCACCACACTGTCAGGTATCGTTACGCTTTCAAGCGAGAAGCAATTTTTGAAAGCGTATTGTCCTATACTCACCACACTGTTGCCTATTGTTACGCTTGTAAGTGATTTGCAGCCATAGAAAGCATAATTTTCTATACTCGTTACGCTGTCAGGTATCGTTACACTTTTAAGCGAGGAACACTGCATGAAAGTGTATTGTTCTATACACACCACACTGTTGCCTATTGTTACGCTTTCAAGAGAAGCGCAGGAATCGAAGGCGCCACTTCTTATATTCGTTACGCTGTCAGGTATTGTTACACTTTCAAGCGAACTGCAACCACAAAAAGCACTGCCTCCTATACTAGTCACGCCGTTACCTATCGTTACGCTTGTAAGCGAGGTGCAACTTTGGAAAGCATATGTTCCTATACTCACCACACTGTCAGGGATTGTTACGCTTTCAAGCGAACTGCAACCCCAGAAAGCACGTTCTCCTATGCTCGTTACATCATCCAAGATAGTTGCACACTTGAGAGTGTCTGCGTTATTCCTCATAGGGCTATAACTATCATTTGTTGTGCCGAAGTCTCTCATCAGTCCGTCGCTGTCCTCGCCGTTCGCGAAGATTGTAACCTCGGAAAAATCTTCATTGAATTTCGCGACAACATATTCCGATTTTGTCTTTCCTATAGCATACAGATATTCGCTTGTCTCTATTTCGTCTGTTGTATATGTTTTTTCAGCCAAATCGAACGTAAACGTTGCCGTATCGGAATATACGCCCGCGTATTTGGCTTTAGAGGTTAAAGCCGCGCTGAAAGCTGTGGAAACCGTGTCTTCGGGACTGCCCGCAGTTTTGCTCAAAATTCGTTCGCCCGATTGTACCTCATCGCCCGATTCGTCATACAGGCTGTATGGCAACTCAACGCCGTTTTCCTCGGTTAATGTACCGCTGTACTCAACGGTCGCATTAAGCTGCTTCCCGTCCGGTATTAACGCATTCCTAAGCGTTACCGAATAGTCGGCAGTCTGCTGTTCCTGTTCGGCAGGGATAACATATGCGGGAATATCGGCATAAAATTCCGTCTCAGCAGTGTATCCAACTGTAGTGACGCCAGCCGCTTCATTTGCTGTCAACTCCTCGGCAAAAGAAGGCAGACAACAGGAAAATACAATTGCCGCGCAAAGCAGCGATGAAATCAAACATTTGATTATTTTCATGATTTTTGTCTCCTTTTAAAAAATCCCGATTGGCAAGGTAATCGGGAATGATTTTTTGTTATTATTCAACAGCGACATTGAAGGTTGCTGTGTTGGAATATACGCCCGAATAGGACGGTTTCTGTGTAAGCTCTGCCGCTACGGTTGAGGTTGACGACGTATAGGGATCGCCTGCCGCAACGGTTAAAACAGTAGCTCCTGTAGATATAGATGTGCCGTTTGCGAGCAAATCGTAAGCAATGACAGTTTCAGTATTATCGGCGAGCTTAAGGGTGTTATCAAAATCCACCGATACTTTTAAAGAGGTTGCGTAAGGAATTAGCACGTCGGACGCGGTTACGTCGTATTCGGTCGGAATTTCACCTTGAGCCGCAGCTTCAATATATTCGGGAACGGATACGGTGTAAGTACCCGATACGGTATCATCAGACGGGTCATCGGTCTCGTTATCGTCTGTAGTCTGACCCGCTTTATATACTACCTTGGCACTGCCCGACGGTGTATCTTGCGTAAGCGTCGTTGCCGCGAAAGACGGAACTGTCATCGTCAAAAGCAACGCCGCGCATAAAACAACTGATAAAATTGATTTTGTTTTCATAAAAATAAAAATTCTCCTTTTGTTTTTTGATTTTTGAAAATATATATAAAAACGTCTGTAACAGTTCCTTGCCAAACCGTTACAGGCGATTTTATTAACTTACCGTTATGTTAATATTAAGTTTGGCGGAGTTCATTTCTCTGCCTGTTTCGATTTCGTTTGTAGTAATATATACTACGGCAGGATATGTCCCCGCCGCAAGCGGCTTTGCTATTGAAATCGAGTTCAAAGACTTACCCGGTGGAACCATATCGGACTGATAAATTGTTTCGCCTGTTTCGGTAAGAATAATATCAAAAGAAAAATAACAGGGATTGTCTTCGGGATTTTGAAGTTTTATTGAAAGGTTTTCCGTCTGACCTTCAGGCACATACCAATCTGTAAAGCCGGAAATCTTAATTTGCGAAACGGACGAAGCTGCTTCGGTGGATGCTTCGTCCGTATTTTGCTCAATTATCGGATTCCATTGACTGCTTTCTGTCGGCAATTTCCCGCCTCTTCCGCAAAAAGCGAAAAGTAAAATTATTAAAAGCAAAAGTAATAAAGGAAGCAGCGAAACAAAAGCAAAGCGAGTTACAGCGACAAAACAAGTCGTGTCCGAACCCGCTTCTTCATTTTCTTCCGTTATATCTTCAACCCTTATATATCCTTTAACACGATTGAAAAGGTGCTTTTTTTCTTCAATAAGGTATTTATGTCCTTGTAGGAACAACACCTTATTATCGCTTGCTTCGTCTCTTTCCTTTAAAAGTTTAAATTTTGTGTACCCTGAAACCTCGTATTCCTTTTCCGAATTACAGAAATCACGAAACGCTTTTTTTCGGAAATAATCGACCTCGATTTTTCCCTTGCCCTTTTCGGGATTCTTTATTTTCAGAACAGATTTATCACGCTCATCGGGAAGCGTCTGGTACAAATACTGCTTTTTCATAAATCAACTTCCTTTTATATTTATTTCGTCATGTATCCGACGTCAAAAAGCGTGACCTCCGGCTCGTGAAACGGAACGTTGTTCTCAGAAATTTCAATTTGACCTGGTAATTCTTCGCCATTCTCAGACACCCGTTGTTTTTCATTTTTTATAACACGCTTGTATTCGCTTATGACTGCGTCCTGTATCTGATTTCTGAGTTCTGCCGTTAACGGGTGTACAACGTCATAATAATCCTTTTTTCCTTTTGCTGACGGCATTGCAACGAATATGCCCCCGTTTCGGTTCATCATTATTTTCACGCCGTGAACCGCTAAGACATTATCAAATGTCATACTTGCGTATCCTTTAATGCTGCTGAAATCATTATTAAACAGCCTATGAATCTTAACTTTAATATCCATTTTTCTCCTTTCCGGCTTTATGACACGATGTCACAAAGTCTTTTATGCATAAAAAAAGACCTGCACAATGCAAGTCTTTAATATGAAACAGTAAAATATATTTAATTTGACATTTTATGATTTATCATATATAATAAAGGTGCAAGGCGATACCGATAGACGGTTAGCCCCACTATGGACTAAAGATTAGCCGCTAAGTTTGAGCGCTTGGGCGGCTAATCTTTTTTATTATGCGTAAAGACTGTTACGAACAATCCTATAATGCTGATTATTACAACGGAAAATGCAAAGAGATTCTCATATGTAACATACTGCATACGCATTACCCCCTTTCAGGGGCAAGACTTAACCGCCTACCGTTCAGGTATCACCCTGCGGCAATATATTACCAAATATTGCAAAATATGTCAATAAGCATCACTTTGTGACGCCATGTCATAAAGTGGTTATATTTTCTCCTCATGGTTGCTCGGACAGCTGTACAGGTGTACCGGCTGTCCG
>CAYQXN010000025.1:0-21932 GCA_964421585.1 uncultured Ruminococcus sp.
GAAATTTTTTTCAACTTTTTTCATTTTTGGACTTGACTTTTAATAGTTAGTCTTACATTAAATGATGATTTCATTATAAATGTAAGGATGTGATTTTTTTAATGAATTGTGTTTGCTGAAATAATATTAATTATTTTTGCAGTGTTCCAAGACTTGCACACTTCAAATAAGCGTTGATAAAGCCGTCCAAATCGCCGTCCATTACAGCCTGAATATTGCCTGTTTCAAAGCTTGTGCGGTGATCCTTAACCATAGTATATGGCATAAATACATAGCTGCGTATCTGCGAACCCCAGGTAATTTCTTTCTGAACGCCCTTTATATCCTCTATCTTTTCAAGATGTTCGCGCTCTTTAATCTCAACAAGCTTTGAGATAAGCATTTTCATAGCAACATCACGGTTCTGGTACTGGCTTCGTTCAACCTGACTTGCAACAACAATGCCGGTAGGAATATGGGTAAGACGAACGGCCGATGATGTTTTGTTAACCTTCTGACCGCCTGCACCGCTTGCACGGTAAACATCCATTTTAATATCGTCAGGAGAAATGTTAACCTGAATATCATCATTCATTTCGGGCATAACCTCTAATGAAGAGAAGCTTGTATGGCGCCTTCCTGCCGAGTCAAACGGAGATACACGAACAAGTCTGTGAACACCTGCTTCACCCTTAAGATAGCCGTAAGCATTTTCACCCTCAATAAGGAGTACGGCGCTCTTGAGCCCTGCCTCGTCGCCGTCAAGATAGTCAACCTCCTTGACCTTAAAGCCGTGAGCCTCAGCCCAGCGTGTGTACATTCTGTAGAGCATCTCAGCCCAATCCTGAGCCTCTGTACCGCCCGAACCTGCGTGAAAGGTAAGAATTGCATTGTTCTTATCATATTCTCCTGTAAGCAAGGTTTGCAGTCTCTGTTTTTCAAGTTCTTGCTTTACAGCGTCAACCTCGCTCTGAGCTTCATCCAAAAGCGATAAATCCTCTTCTTCATTGGCAAGCTCAATCAAAGCTACGGTATCTTCGTATTTTGCTGCAAGACTTTCATATGCCTCAACTTTGCCCTTGAGCGCTCCTGTTCTTTGCAAAATCTTTTGTGAGTTCTCCACATCATCCCAAAAACCCGGTTCCGTTGCCTTGAGTTCAAGCTGTTCAATTTCTGAAAGCATTCCTTTCATTCCGAGCGCATCGGACAAGTCGTCAATCTCCGGCTTAAGGGCTTGAAAGTCGAGGAGCAATTCTTCAAATTGTACCATAATTATATTACCTTTCTTGAATATACTTTTTCTCTAATATATTATTATACCAAATTATGTAAAAATTGTAAACTTATATTTTTAAATGATATAAGGTTGCAATAAACAGAAAAATTTGCTATAATTTATTATGAGAAATTGTATAAAAGTATTTAATATAAATCTGATAAGCCTGTATTGCAAAAAAAGGCTTTTTCATTCAAGTACAGTATATAAAACATAATTTTGAGTTATGCCGTTCTGAGCTGCTCTGAGATTGTGATAAACAAATGGAGGATTATATGGATTTTTCTGAATATAAATGCCCTGTCTGCAACATGCAGTTTAAACAAGGTGAAGATATTGTTGTCTGCCCTGAATGCGGTGCACCGCATCACAGAGGATGCTATGAAGCATTGGAGCATTGCTATTATGAGGACAAGCATTCAAAGGACTTTTCCTTTGAGAATTTAAATGCCAAAACAGTCAATAATGATAGCGGAGAAGGAACATCGGTTATTTGTCCCAGATGCCATACCGAAAACCCGAAAGAAATTTTTTACTGTCGGCAATGCGGTCTGCCGCTGTCAAACGGGCAAAACAATGCCGGAAATTATAATAATTCCAATAATCAGCAATACAGACAGCAATCATCCCAGCAGCCGAATATGCAGGGCAATATGCCTCCGTATGGCACAGGCTTTATGTTTGACCCTATGGCAGGCATAGACAATAACGAACCTATTGCAGACAATGTTACAGCAGGCGAAATGTCAAAGTTTATAGGAAAAAACACCCCTTACTTTCTGCAAATTTTCAATAGAATTAAAAAGTTCAGTTCATCAAGATATAACTTTGCCGCTTTTTTGTTTACGGGTATGTATTTCCTTTACAGAAAAATGATTCCTCTTGGCATTATTTTTTCAATACTCACAATCGGCTTGACTGTAGGCCCGTATTTTATCTATACGCTGCCGGCATATCAGGAAGCATACAACATAGTAGCACAAAATATTCCGTCTTCAATTTATTCCTTATTATATATGGACACATCGATATTAACAACTGAACAGTTACTTATTTACAATCTGCCAATGCTGCTCAATATGCTTTTGTTTGTAATACGAATTGTATGCGGTGCAATTGCTAACCGCCATTATTATAAGCACTGTACCAAAAAAATCAACGAAATCAAGTCACAGGACAGCGCCGAAAGCCTTAATCAGCGACTTGAAAGCAAAGGCGGCGTAAATCTGGCTCTTGCAGTTTGTGTGGGCGTAATTTTTGTTGCGATAAATTATATTCCGTTTTTTATATAACAAAATCAAAATTATGAATTAAGAAGGGGAAAAATTATGAAAATCACGAAAGCAGTTATTCCTGCAGCGGGACTGGGGACAAGAGTATTGCCCGCAACAAAAAATATGCCAAAGGAAATGTTTCCGATTGTTGACAAGCCTACAATTCAATACATTGTAGAAGAGGCTGTAGCCGCCGGAATTACCGATATTTTAATTATTACAAACAGAGGCAAAGGTCTTATTGAAGACCATTTCGACGCTTCTCCCGAGCTTGAGCTTACTCTTGAAAAGGGCGGAAAAACTGAGTTTCTGGAAACAGTAAGGTCAATTTCAAATCTTGCTAATATCACATTTATACGTCAGAAGGAAATGAAGGGGCTGGGACATGCTGTGCTCAGGGCTAAGTCATTTGTCGGCAATGAACCGTTTGCTGTTCTTTACGGTGACGGTGTAATCGTGAGCAAGACTCCTGCAATCAAACAGCTTATCGACCACTACGGAGAATACGGTGAGGGCGTTGTAGGCGTTAAAAAGGTTGCAGAAAGTGAGATACACAAATACGGTTCACTCAAGGTTGAAAATCTGCACGACAACATATTCAAATGCACGGATATGAAGGAAAAGCCTCAGACAAAGGAAGAGGTTCTTTCACTGTATTCAATTCTTGACAGATGTGTGCTTCCTACCGAAATTTTTGACATTCTCGAAAACACAAAGCCGGGTGCAGGCGGAGAAATTCAACTTACCGACGCTATGCGTGAAATTGCAATTACAAGGGGTATTACGGCTGTTGAATTTGAGGGTAAAAGATACGATATGGGCAATAAATTCGGTATTCTTCAGGCTCAGATTGAAGTTGGTCTTGAGCACCCCGAAACAGGTGAACAGCTTAAAAATTATATCAGGGAAATAGCTAAAACAATTTAAAATATATGATGCTCATCTGCTGCTTGACAAATTATATTTTTTGACTATAATAATACTTAAAGCAAAGGGGCTTCCGACGACAGAACGTTGGAAGCCTCTTTATTACTTATTCTATAGTAATCAGAGCATATATATTTTAAAATCGTGCGTTATATCCTAATCAATATCTATCATAATGGGGATATGCTTTTCAAAAATAGTATATGCTTCAAAACCGCATTTTTTTGCAAGGTCAATTCCTTCTTTTATTCCATTGCCTACGCTTGCAATATCGTGCGCATCTGTACCGATTGTTACATATTTACCGCCAAGCTCTTTAAATCTTCTGATTTGAGCTTCATCGGGCAAGGTAGTACCCAACCCCTTAAAAAGTCCCGAAACATTAATTTCAAGCGCCTTATTATTCTTAATAAGAATTTTATATATGTTGTCCAGCTTTTCCTGATACGGTTCAAGATTTGGAACAACACCCGTGGTTGCCTTAATATATCTTAACGGATAGGTTAGATGAGCAAGGCTGTCAAAATATTTGAATTCTGCAGTTTCTGCAAGTTCATCAAAATACAAATTCAAAATTTTGTCTTCATCAAGCCTTGAAAAATCGAAATAATAAAAGTCCTCCTCTCCCCTCAGGTTGTGAACGGAGGCAAGTGTAAAGTCAAAATCGCCGTATGAAAGCGCGCGATTTGTACATTCTGCGTCGTGCATAGGCTCTCCAAGCTCAATTCCGCACAAAACCTTAAGCTGTGAAGAATACTTTTGCCTTGCGGCAAGCACTTCTGATACAGACTTTGGTATGCGTTCGTCAAAGCTGCCAAACTCACAGTCGGCGCCGCATTTGATAAAAGGAGCCTCGCAATGGTCGGTTATTGCAATTGCATACAAGCCTTTTTTTATTGCGGCAGAGCACATCTCATCAACCGTGTTTTTTGCATCAAAAGAATTATCCGAATGAGTATGTAAATCACAGATTTTCATAACTAAGATACCTCCCAAAAAAATAATATCACAACAAGCAAATTTATGCAATATTGGGGCTTTACTTTATAGGAATTTAATTATATAATATATTTAACTTAGTTCTTAATGTAGAATACTACAATCATATATGCAAGTTTCACTATAAATTCCTGCATATACAGGAGGTTAACTATGAGAGCAATTATTACGGTTATCGGTAAAGACACTGTCGGTATTCTTGCAAAGGTATCCGACACTTGTGCAAAGGCTGATGTAAATATTGCTGAAGTTACACAAAGCGTGCTTCAGGATATGTTTGCAATGGTTATGCTTGTTGAAATCGACAAGGCTAACATCAGTCTTGATCAGCTGAGAGAAAATCTTGACACAGTCGGTGAGGCCACAGGAACAAAAATTCATATTATGCACGAAGATATCTTCAATAGTATGCATAAGATATAAGTGTGCCTGTGCTGCTTATTTTATGCGGATTGAGAGGATTAACCTGATATGTTAGAAACAAAAGATATACTTGAAACCATAAATATGATAGACAATGAAAACCTTGACGTAAGAACAATTACAATGGGTATTTCGTTGCTTGACTGTATTGACGAGGATATTGACAAAGCCTGCACAAAGGTCTATGACAAAATTTGCAGAAGCGCAAAAGACCTTGTAAAGACAGGCGAGGATATTCAGAGCGAATACGGTATTCCGATTATTCACAAAAGAATTTCCGTTACCCCCATAGGTATGGTGGCTGCTCCGTGTCAGAGCAAAAATGTTGTCAGATTTGCATATGCGCTTGACAAGGCAGCCAAAGAGCTTGGAGTAAACTTTGTCGGCGGCTATTCCGCTCTTGTGCAGAAGGGCTTTGCAAGCGGTGATTATGCTTTGATTGAAAGCATTCCGCAGGCATTAAGCGAAACTGACTTCGTTTGCTCCTCCGTAAACATAGGCTCCACCAAGGCGGGCATAAATATGGACGCTGTAAAAATGATGGGCAGGATTGTAAAGCAGACCTCTGAGATTACTGCAGACAGAAACTGCATAGGCGCAGCAAAGCTTGTTGTTTTCTGCAATGCTCCTGAGGATAATCCGTTTATGGCAGGCGCGTTCCACGGCGCCGGAGAGGCTGATACTGTAATAAATGTTGGTGTTTCCGGTCCCGGCGTTGTAAGAGCTGCTCTTGCAAAGGAAGGCTCAGGCAAAGACATTACACAAATTGCAGATATGGTAAAAAAGACTGCTTTTAAAATTACACGTATGGGTCAGCTTGTTGCAAAGGAAGCAAGCAAGCGGCTCTGCGTACCGTTTGGTATTGTTGACCTTTCGCTTGCGCCGACGCCTGCTGTCGGCGACAGCGTTGCATATATTCTTGAGGAAATGGGACTTGAGGTATGCGGCTGCCACGGCACAACCGCTGCGCTCGCTCTGCTTAATGACGCTGTCAAAAAAGGCGGCGTTATGGCGTCATCACACGTTGGCGGCTTAAGCGGTGCATTTATACCCGTTACTGAAGATGCAGGTATGATAAGCGCAGCCGAAAACGGTCTGCTTGACATTACAAAGCTGGAGGCTATGACAGCCGTATGCTCTGTTGGTCTTGATATGATTGTTGTTCCGGGCGACATCACGCCTGAGGTCATTTCGGCAATAATTGCCGATGAGGCTGCAATTGGTATGGTTAATTCCAAAACAACCGCCGTAAGACTTATCCCTGCTATCGGCAAAAAAGCCGGTGATGAGCTTAACTTTGGAGGACTTCTGGGACGCGGTCCCGTTATGCCCGTGAGAGCAGGCTCTCCTGAGGTATTCATAAAGCGCGGCGGAAGAATTCCTGCTCCTTTGCAGGCTCTTAAAAATTAAAGGAAGTACAATGGTGTATCTGCGTTGGGTATTTTTATGCCTGATGCAGATATGATTTTGTTTTTCTTTAATTATTGACTATTGCCGATTTCAAAGCTTTGCTTTTATCAAAGCAAGTAACGCATAGCGTTACAAATTCAGCGGGTTATTCCCTCGCTGAGGGAAATGTCGCACAGCGACAAAAGGAGTGCCGCCCACGCAAGTGGGATTGCTACTCCCACTGAATTTTGATAATGGACGCCGCCTATAGTGGCGGAGGACATTATCCGATTTGTTATACTAATATTCTAAAAAGGGCTGTTAGTATTAAATTATATTTTCACGGAGGTGGTATTTTGGAAAATATGATTAAAAAAATTGTTGACGCCGATAATGAAGCTAAGGCTATGGAAGAGGACACTCTGAAAGAAAAGGAAAAGATCAGTCATCAGATTGAAGCTGAGGCTGAGAAGATTTATGAAGAGTACATGAGAGACGCTGAGAAAACAGTAAAGCGCAACAATGCAAATGAAGAAAAAAAAGCTAAGCAGAAATGGGAAGAAATTCAGAAAAAGCAGAATTCCGTTCACATAAAGCTGCAATCTGACTTTGAACTTAATTGTGACAGATGGGTTGATGAGATTGTCAGCCGTACACTGTCATAATAATACCGTACAAATATTTAGGAGGTGTGTGAATGCCGGCTACTTCTTACGCAGTTCTTACAAAGGCAAGGTCAAAATTCGGCAAACGCCTTACTGAAAAGGACTACAGCGGTCTGCTTGCGTGCCAGAGCGTGGCAGAAATTATGTCGTATCTGAAATCATATACACACTATTCAGAGGCTCTTCGTGATATAAACGAGCGAGATGTGCACAGAGGAAGGCTTGAAGCGCTGTTAAGACAAAATCTTTTCTATGAATTTGATTCACTCTGCCGATATGATACAGGTCTTGGCTCAGGTTTTTCTGAATATGTTATCAGCACAATTGAGGTTGAACAGATTATAAGGTTTCTTGTTCTGCTCAATTCAAACTCAACTGATAAATTTATTTATCAGTTTCCTGCTTATTTTCTGAAGCACACAGGAATTAATATCAGCAAACTTGCCAATACCAAAAACTATGAAGAATTTCTCAGCGTGCTTTCAAGCTCTCAGTATTACGACGTACTCAAAAAATACTCTCCCGATAAAAAAGGAAGGCTTCCGATTTCAAAAATCGAAAATAATCTTAATGAGTATGTTTACAAAAACGTGCTTGAAACTATCACTAAGCATACAAAGGGACAGGAGCAAAACGAGCTGTCCTCTCTGTTCCGAACAATTCTTGATTATAATATTTTTTCAAGAATTCTGCGACTGAAAAAGTATTATAATCTTTCTCCCGATGTCATTAAAGAAAACTTGTTTACCGAATACTGCGATATAAGTCCTAAAGTTATTGATATGATGTGCAGGGCTGAGTCCTCTGCCGAAGTATTCTCGATAATGCAAAGCACCCACACGGGCAAGCTGATTGACAAAATCGGCTATGTATTTGCAAGTGACATCAGTCCGAGAGTTAAGTACAGACTTGCAAGGAAAAATATGCATTTTTCCAACAACCCGTCTGTAGTTATGATTTCATATATGTTTGTCACAGAAACCGAGCTGATGAATATTATCAGCCTGATTGAGGGCATTCGATATAAATTAGATACCAAAACCATACAATCAATGCTTATCTACAGCTAAAAACCATAAGCGTTGATCACAAAGGGGTGATTTAAATTTGGCTGTTTCAACTATGCAGGCAGTAAATGTCATCGGTATGATGAAAGATATTGATGACGTAATTACAGTTCTTGGTGAATCGGGAGTGTTCCACCCCGACGACGTGTCGGACTTTTACAGTAACACAAAGAATTTTACCCACCTGCAAACCAAAAACATCTATGCTGAGCCTCTCACTAATTTAAAAGCCTCATTAGAGCTTACAAAGCGAAAATTTCCGCTTGTTGACGTGACAGATTTCAATCCTACGTTTCGTGAAATTGAGCTTTTTGTAAATAAGCTTGCCGAGGACATTGAGGAGCTTGCGGATGACAGGGAGTTTATGAACGAGCAGCTGATTGAAGCAAAGGAAAATTTTAATGAAACGAGTCACTTTGTGGGACTTGGCGTTGAAATTGAAAAAGTTCTTTCTCTTAAATATCTTACCTGTAAATTCGGCAGACTTCCAAAGGAAAGCCTCGAAAAACTTTCTGCTTACAATGATAATCCGTACGTTGATTTTACTATCTGCACTGAAGACAAAAGTCATTACTGGGGAGTTTATTTTACTCCTATAGATAACGAAAGTGAAATTGACAGAATTTTTTCGGGATTATACTTTGAAAAGAGTGATGTTATCGGAGTAAACAAAACACCGAGAGAACATCTTGAAAAACTGAAAAGTATTATACCGATACTTGAAGGCAAACTTAAAGAAGCTGAAAACAGGCTCAACGATTATATTGATAAGTTTTATGACAGAATTCTAAGGTACCTTTCAAAACTTGAAGAGCTTTATCTTTATTCAAGAATAAGAACAAAGGCGCTGCAATATGAAAACAGCTTTATTATTGTGGGCTGGGTGCCGACTGAGTTTGCCAAACAGCTAAAGCACAGACTTCATAAAATCAAGAGCGTGAGTCTTGAGCTTTCAGACGCAAAAAAGGAGATTAAAAAATCTCCTCCAATCAAGCTGAGAAACTGTTTTCTTGCAAAGCCGTTTGAGTTCTATACAGAAATGTACGGCGTTCCGCGCTACAACGAAATTGATCCGTCGCTGTTTATTGCAATCACATACATTATTATTTTCGGCATTATGTTTGCCGACTTGGGTCAGGGAATATGTGTGTCAATTGTAGGACTTTTGATGTGGAAGCTAAAAAAGATGAAAATCGGTAAGGTTCTCTTCCCCTGCGGCATCGCGTCAGCGCTTTTCGGATGCGTATTCGGCAGTGTATTCGGCTTTGAGCATATGCTTGACCCTATGTATAAGACGCTGTTCGGGCTTGAAGAAAAGCCGATTGACGTTATGACCTCGGATTCAATTATTATGATACTGCTTTCCGCTGTTGCAATAGGAATTGCTCTGGTAATCACGGCAATGTTTTTGAATGTTTACAGTTCCTGCAAACAGAGGGATTTTGGCAGGGCGTTATTTGGCTCAAGCGGCATAGCAGGCATAATATTCTATTGTTCGGTAATATTCGGAATAGGCGGTCAGCTTGTGTTGGGAATTAAGATTCTTTCTTTTCCCTACATTCTTGGTCTGATTGTTCTTCCTTATCTTCTGATATTCTTTGGTGAACCGCTTGGCGCACTAATCAGCGGTGAAAAGGACTGGCAGCCCGAAAGCTGGGGCGGATATATTATGGAACATCTGATTGAGTCAATCGAATTTCTGCTTGAATACGTCACCAACACAGTGAGCTTTTTGAGAGTAGGCGCATTCGTACTCGTCCACGCAGGTATGATGATGGTTGTTTTCGTACTTGCTGAAACAGCAGGCGGCATTGCTTACTGGCCTGTTGTTGTATTAGGTAATGCATTCGTTATGGTTCTTGAGGCATTGCTTGTTGCCATTCAGGTATTACGTCTTGAATATTATGAAATGTTCAGTCGTTTCTACTCAGGTGAAGGCAGACCCTATGAACCTGTAAGATTAAATCTTAATTAATATTTCGGAGGTAATTTTATGTTATTCAATTTAATTATGCTGGCTGTTCCCGTTATTTTCCTTATGTCTTCCGCCATTCTCGCCGTAAAGGCTTTTGAAAGAGGAAAAAGCAGAAAGAAAACAGTATTAACACAGATTTTTTCATTTGCCGCAGTATTCGCATTCTGTATGGTATGCCCGATAGTTGCAAGTGCCGCTACAGGCGACGCCGCTGCTGCAACCTCTTCGGGAATGGCTGACGGTCTTGCTTATATCGGCGCTGCTCTTGCAACAGGTCTTTCATGTATAGGCGGCGGTATTGCCGTCGGCAACGCAGCTCCTGCTGCAATAGGCGCAACAAGCGAGGACCCAAAGGCATTTGGTAAAGCAATCATCTTTGTTGTACTCGGCGAAGGTATTGCCATCTACGGTATGCTCGTTTCTATCCTTCTTATATTTGCAAGATAAATACGAATATCGCATTTCATAAAGGATTGATACATTATGAAATTTTTTCTTATAAGTGATAATGTTGATACAAAGATGGGTATGCGCTTTGCCGGCATTGAAGGCGTAGTTGTTCACAAAGAGGATGAGGTACGCCGTGAGCTTACAAAGGCAATGGAAAGAGAGGATATTGCGGTAATTCTGATGACCGAACATCTTGTTGCTCTCTGTCCCGACCTTATTTACGACCTTAAGCTCAACAAAAAGCAGCCGCTTATTGTTGAAATTCCTGACCGTCACGGTAACGGCCGTACTAAAGACAGTATTACAAAATATGTTCAGGAAGCTATCGGCGTAAAGCTTTGATTACAATTTTTCACTATTGATAAGTTGAGAGGTTATTAATATGAATAAAACCGAAAAGACTGATAACTTTCTTAAAGCCATACATAAATACGCAGAGCAACAGCGTCAGACTATGAAGGACGAGGTTGAACAGCTTAAAGAGGAAAAAATCAAAGAGGCAAAGAAAAAAGGCAAGACTGAAAGCGAAAAATACATCAGCGACAATCTCGAAGCCAAGAAAAACGAGGAGACGGGCAGAATTGCCAAGCTGACGCAGGAAGGTCAGAAAAAGCTGTTTCTTGAACGCTCTGAGATGACCGACAGCGTGTTTGCAAGGGCTGAGAAAAAACTCATCAAATTCACAAAAACAGAAGAATACACCGAAAAGCTTTTTAACAGTGCAAGGGCTATTGCTAATCTTTTCGGCTCTGAAGAATGCTCTCTCTATATAAATGCAGAGGACTTGGATAAGGCTGACATAATTTCAGATCTGTTCATCGGCAAAGCTAACATTGAAGCTGACAAGTCAGTCAAAATCGGCGGCATCAAAGGATACTGCCCCGCAATGGGTATTGTAGCCGACGAGACGCTGGACACAAAGCTTTCGCAGCAAAAACAATGGTTTGTCGAAAACTCGGGACTGAGTGTTCTCTGATAACTTTTTGACCGAAAGAGATGGTAATTTAATGGAAAACAACAATGTTATATATGGAATTAACGGCCCTGTTGTTACCGTGAAAAAGACCGACTGCTTTGAAATGATGGAAATGGTTCACGTAGGCAAGCAGCGACTGGTTGGCGAAGTTATCGGTATTACCGACGAGCTTACCACAATTCAGGTTTATGAGGAAACAACAGGTCTTAAGCCCGGAGACCCCGTTACAGGCACAGGCGCTCCCATGAACGTGCTGTTGGGACCGGGAATAATCGACAATATCTTTGACGGCATTGAACGCCCGCTTAAGGCTATTGAGGAACAGGCAGGAGCATTTATCAGCAGAGGCGCTGCGGTATCCGCGCTTGATGAAGAAAAGTTCTGGAGCGTTACAATCAAGGTAAAGACAGGCGACAAACTTAAGGGCGGTCAGATTTATGCAACCCTCCCGGAAACACCAATCATTGAACACAGACTTATGGTACACCCTGATTTGTCGGGAGAAATAGTCAAGGTTATGCCTGACGGCGAATATAAACTATTTGATACTGTCGCCGTTTTGAAGGACGATGAGGGTGTTGAGCATAACCTCACACTCTGCCAGAAATGGCCTATAAGAACCTCTCGTCCTGTTAAAGAAAGGCTTACATCATCCGTTCCGCTTATCACAGGTCAGCGAGTTATTGACACGCTCTTCCCTATCGCAAAGGGCGGCACCGCCGCAATTCCGGGCGGATTCGGTACAGGCAAAACTATGACTCAGCATCAGCTTGCAAAGTGGTGTGACGCTGACATTATCATCTATGTTGGCTGCGGTGAGCGAGGAAATGAAATGAGTCAGGTGCTTGAGGAATTTTCAGAGCTGATTGACCCTAAATCAAATCGTCCTATGACAGACCGTACTGTCCTTATTGCCAATACCTCAAATATGCCTGTTGCTGCTCGTGAGGCTTCAATCTATACAGGTATCACACTAGGAGAATATTACAGAGATATGGGCTATCACGTAGCTATGATGGCAGACTCAACCTCGCGTTGGGCGGAGGCACTACGTGAAATTTCAGGACGTCTTGAAGAAATGCCCGCCGAGGAGGGCTTTCCCGCATATCTGCCGTCAAGGCTTGCAGAGTTTTACGAGCGCGGAGGACGCGCAGAGGTTCTGAGCGGAGGAGAGGGCTCGGTAACGCTTATCGGCGCCGTATCACCTCAAGGCTCTGACTTTTCTGAGCCTGTAACTCAGAACACCAAAAGATTTACACGCTGTTTCTGGGCACTTGACAAATCGCTTGCTTATGCAAGACACTACCCTGCAATTAACTGGATGAACAGCTACAGCGAGTATTTCAATGACCTTGACCCCTGGTACAAGGAACATCTTGATGATGACTTTATTAAATACCGCAACAGAATAAGCGCTCTGCTTCAGGAGGAAAGCTCACTGATGGAAATCGTAAAGCTCATCGGTGCAGATGTTCTCCCGGATGACCAGAAGCTTGTTATTGAAACTGCAAGGGTAATCCGTGTTGGATTTTTACAGCAAAATGCTTTCCATGCCGACGATACATACGTTCCGCTTGAAAAGCAGAAACTGATGATGAAAACTATTCTTCATCTTCACAAAAAATCAAAAGAAATTGTTGCAAAAGAAATTCCGCTTAGCAAAATACTTAATCTCGGTCTGTTTGATAAGCTGACAAAAATGAAGTACGACATTCCTAATAACAAGCCTGAGCTGTTTGATGAATATATCAAAGAAATTGATGAAAAGCTTAAAGCAATTGCACAGTAAGGAGGGAACGCAGTAATGATTATAGATTATGTAGGCGTTAAGGAAATCAACGGTTCGCTTATAGTAATGGACGGCGTTAAAGGCGTTTCCAACGAAGAAATTGTTGACATTCATCTTGACAACGGAACTGCTCGTCAGGGCAGAGTTGTTCAGATTGAGGGTGAAAAAATAGTTGTGCAGGTGTTTGAAGGCACAAGACGCATAAGCCTTAAGAACACAAAAACAAGACTTACCGGTCACCCTATGGAAATGCCGCTGTCTCCTGAAATTATCGGCAGAGTGTTAAACGGCTCCGGCAAGCCTATTGACGGGCTCGGCGATATATTCCCCGTTAAGCGTGAAAATATCAACGGTACGCCGATTAATCCTGTATCAAGAGTTTATCCCAAAAACTATATCAATACGGGTATTTCAACAATTGATACGCTGATGACTCTTATCAGAGGTCAGAAGCTGCCTATCTTCTCAGGTTCAGGTATGAAGCACAATGACCTCGCCGTTCAGATTGTAAGACAGGCAAAAATAAGCGGTGCAGACAGCTCAAATTTTTGCGTTGTTTTTGCCGCAATGGGCGTTCAAAAGGACGTTGCCGAGTACTTCAGAAAGAGTTTTGAGGAAAGCGGCGTACTTTCACGAGTTGTTATGCTGCTCAATCTTTCAAACGACCCTATCATAGAAAGAACACTTACTCCAAAATGTGCGCTCACTGTGGCTGAATATCTTGCCTTTGAGCTTGATATGCACGTTCTTGTAATTATGACTGATATGACCTCCTATGCCGAGGCTCTGCGTGAATTCTCTTCATCAAAAGGCGAAATTCCGGGACGAAAGGGTTATCCGGGATATCTGTACTCCGACCTTGCTTCAATGTATGAGCGTGCGGGGATGATAAAGGGACATTCAGGCTCGGTTACTCAGATTCCGATTCTGACAATGCCCAACGATGATATTACTCATCCGATTCCTGACCTTACAGGCTACATCACAGAAGGACAGATTGTACTTGACAGAGCACTTCAGGGACAGGGACTATATCCGCCTGTCAGCGTGCTGCCTTCACTTTCTCGTCTTATGAAGGACGGCATTGGCGAAGGCTATACAAGAGCCGATCACCAGGCTCTTGCCAATCAGCTGTTTGCATCATATGCAAAGGTAATCGACGCTCGCTCGCTTGCGTCTGTTATCGGCGAAGAAGAGCTTTCGCCCGTTGACAAAAAATATATTGAATTCGGCAGGCTGTTTGAAGCAAAGTTTGTCAATCAGGGCTTTAACGAAAACCGAAGCATTGAACAGAGCCTTGACCTCGGCTGGGAATTGCTTTCCACGCTTCCGAGAGCAGAGCTTGACCGTGTGGATGACGCTGTGCTTGATCAATATTATAAAGGAGTCTGAGCAATATGGCTGTACAGACAGTGCCCACCAAGGGCAACCTGATGAATACAAAAAAGTCGCTTTCGCTTGCCAAAAATGGTTATGAGCTGCTTGACAGAAAGCGTAATATTCTTATCAGGGAAATGATGACTCTGATTGATCAGGCAAACGCTATTCAACAAAAAATTGACGACGCATATGCCGAAGCCTACATCGCCTTGCAAACAGCCAATGTAACAAACGGTTTTTGCGAGGATATTTCAAATTCGATACCCTATGAGGATTCTCTTAAACTTGACTCCCGAAGCGTTATGGGCGTTGAAATCCCTATTCTTACAATCGGAGAGCACCATAATCACAATTATCTTCACTACGGTCTGGAATCAACAAACTCTGCAATAGATAAAGCGTATCTCAAATTTTCCGAGGTAAAATATCTCACGGTTGAGCTTGCAGAAATTGAAAACAGCGTTTACAGACTTGCTGATTCAATCAAAAAAACACAGAAGCGTGCTAATGCGCTCAAAAATATTATGATTCCCCGTTTTGAGGAAACTGTGAAATTCATTTCCGACGCTCTTGACGAAAAGGACCGTGAAGAATTCAGCCGTTTGAAGGTTATCAAAAAGAAGAAGCAGAAGGACGCTGCTCACGCAGCGGAACGTGCAGCAGAGTAACTTACTGCATAGACTTAAAATATGACAAATTTACGGACATTGACATTTATAGTCAATGTCCGCTTTGTTTGACAGTAAACTACTGATGTGATAGTATAAGGAAAAATATAGACTGCCTGTATTTTAGAAAAGTAAAATTTTTTTAGTCACCAATTTGATGACAGGTTTACAAAACAACTTGGAATGAGTGAACATCTGGGGTAAATACGGAAAAAATTAAAGTTAATATTCCTGCTATTATTATTTCGGCTATATTAGGAATTTCTGTTTTTGCAACGTATCTTAATGAAATCAGGGATAATTTTACACTATTTTTATTTTTAATACAAATGATAATCATTTTTATCATTCATAATACAGTTAAGCATTTCGGTTTCTATCTCGGATGCACAGCGCTGTTTTTATTATCTAACATTACACATTGTATTATCGAATGTGTATGGTCAAATATGGCGGTATCTGAACTTAAAACAATGCAAATCAGCGGCGGCGGGGATATGTTCGCTTATGTAATGGTTCCCGTGGTGGTATATATATACGAAATGATTGTAATTGCAGTTACTGTTATTGTATTTATTGAGTGCACAGTTTCCATAATAATGCGTAGTTGCAAGCATAAAAAAACAAAACAGCACATATAAAGCAGAGCAGCTTGAAGATTAACTCAAGCTGCTCTGTTTTTTATAAGGAGTCATCCGTTCTTTTAAAAAAGCACCTCCGACAGTTTATATATTCGCGGAACATCTTATCTAACGTTATATCTGCTGCCTTGCATTATATTTCTTTGCAAGAATATTTTGTTTATTGTATTAAGTACGTTTCGTTTGTTAGAACTCCACATCGGAGCCACGAGTAATTTTTTGTCGCCGTCACCCGTAAGCCTGTGAATTACCACATTCGGCGGTAACAGCTCAATACAATCGCAAAGAATATCAATATATTCTTCAAGCGACAGAGTTTCAAATTTTCCGGCTGCGTAATCATCAAGCAAGTCGGTATATTTTAATACGTGGAGAAGCTGCAATTTAATTCCGTCAGTCCTCTCACCTGCATACTGCACCGTTTGCAGCATCATTTCCTTATTCTCATTAGGCAATCCGAGTATAACGTGCGTTATAACATTTATTCCGATTTTATGCAGGCTGTAAACCGCCTCGTCATAAACATCAAGCGTATAACCCCGACGGATATATTCGGCGCTTGACTGATGAACCGTCTGTAAACCAAGCTCTACCCACACAGGTTTAATCTTGTTGAGCCTGTCCAGTAAATCCAACACTTCATCACCCAAGCAATCAGGTCTTGTGGCAATAGAAAGAGCTGCAATCTCTTTACCCTCAATAGCCTGAACAAAAATTCTTTCAAGGAATTTTACATCTGCATAAGTATTTGAAAACGGCTGGAAATATGCTATAAACTTTGTGCAATCCGTCTTTGCCTTTATTTTCAGCTTCGCCTGCTCAATCTGCTGTGGAATTGGGAGCACCGAATCAGCCGAAAATTCCCCCGAACCTCCCCTGCTGCAAAAAATACAGCCTCTACGTCCAAGGGTACCGTCACGGTTTGGACAAGTCATACCACCGTTTAATGATATTTTATACACCTTCTCACCGAAGATTTCCTTTAAATATTCATTTAAAGAATAATATCTCATATTATCTCCATATTCATTCGTTGACATTATAATAAAAATATTCATAAAAAGAATTAAAGACCGAATAACAACATCGGTCTTTTAACTCAAAGAGGAAATCTATGAAAAAACAAATTTGGAGGCTTATTTATGCAGCTCTTATCAGCTACAAGTATATATTAAAGCCTTTATGTGACAGAAAAATGACCACTTTTTTAATTTATAATGAAATAATCATCTAAATAATCCTAATTCTGAATTAAAAAGCTCATTTCGTGTAATATCAACATCATACTCAACGCCAAATCTGTTCTCCAAAGCAGTAACAAACAAATTCGGATTTACATTGTCGGTACTGCCTGCTGAAAGAGTTATGTTAAGCTCAACATAATCAAACATTTCCTTGACTTCAAAAGCCTTTACAGCGGGCTTAATATCAACCGTTTTCATTCCCTTTTTTGATTTTTTCTCTATTTCAATTGAAGGAAGGGAAAGAAGCTCATTTATCTGACCGTAAATAACGTGCGAGCTTGTCCTGCTGTCACCTATTTTGAGTGTAAAATTTGCATATGCGATTTTGCCCGCTTTCATTTGTGCCTCTGTAACATCAAACACCCTGATACCTCTGGGAAGACATTCGTTCAGCCTTGATATTATTTCCTTATAAGAATAATCATCATCCTCAAGCTTCACGTCCATACATTCGTTAATCCCTCTGAAACCAAGAGAAAGCGGTAGCGGAAAGGTTGCAAACGGATGAGGATTGAAACCCTCTGTATGCCATATGGGTATTCTGCTTTTGTGCAGCGCCCTGAGCATACAGCGATTTAAATCCAAATGCGATATATAACGACATTCGTCATCTTTTTTAAACCAAATTCTTACGTTTTTCAAAGCACACACCCTTTCCGTATTTTGCTGCACCGCAGTTGTTGCATTTTAGTCTGCAATGCGGTGTTGTTGTATTCTCATATGCCTTTTGACATTCCTTTATAAGATAGGCTTGTGTAATACCATAGTCAATATGATCCCACGGCAAAATTTCATCAAACGAACGTCTGCGATTGGCATAGAATTCAGGATTAATACCACATTCTTCAAAAATTTCGAGCCATTTTTGAAGATCGAAGCAATCACCCCAGCCGTCAAAATGAAATCCACGCTCACAGGCAAGCTCCATTGCCTTGCAGAGCTTTCGGTCACCTCTTGCAAATACAGCCTCAAGATAGCTTGTACTTGCATCGTGATAATTGAACTGCACTTTTCGTGTTGTTATGGTATCCTTGATATGCTTTTGCTTATTTGCAAATTCTTCCATTGTGTCCTGAGGCTCCCATTGGAAAGGAGTAAAAGGCTTTGGTACAAAGCAGGACGCCGAAACGGTGACGCGTACCGATTTTCCCTTTGGTTTATTCGGGCAGCGATAATATGCGTCAACAACCTTCTGACCGAGATTGGCAATATCTGCAACATCATCATAAGTTTCCGTAGGCAGACCAATCATAAAGTAGAGTTTAACGGTAGTCCAACCTCCCTCAAAAGCCGTTGTGCAGGTTTTAATCAGCTCAGACTCCTCAACATTCTTGTTTATTACATTACGCATACGCTGACTGCCTGCCTCAGGGGCAAAGGTAAGTCCGCTTTTACGCACTGTTTTGATTTTGTTCATAATGTCATCGGTAAAACCGTCAACACGCAGCGACGGCAGAGAAATACTTACCTTTTCATCTTTGCTCCACTCGTTAAGCTTACCAAGAAGCTGCACAATCTGACTGTAGTCACTTGAGCTTAGTGATGAGAGAGAAACCTCGTCATAACCCGTATTATTGCAAAGATTATGACATTGGCTGTTGATTACTTCGGGTGATTTCTCACGAACAGGACGGTAGATAAAGCCCGCCTGACAAAAACGGCAGCCTCGTATGCAGCCTCTGAAAATTTCCTGCACTGCTCTGTCGTGTACAATCTCAATATTAGGTACAACAAAATTGTCGGGATAATATGAATTATCCATATCGAGCATAATGCGCTTGCGTATAACGGCAGGAGCACTGCCCTTTGGCGTAAACGCTTTGATTGTTCCGTCGTCATTATAGCTGACATCATAGAGGGAAGGTACATAAACTCCCTGAATATGGGCACAAAGCTCAAGAAACGCCTGCTTTGACTTGCCCTCAGCTCGGCATTTTCTGTAAAGCTCTATAACCTCCAGGTCAACCTCTTCTCCCTCTCCGATAAAAAACAGGTCAACAAAGTCTGCAATCGGCTCAGGATTGCATGCACACGGTCCTCCGGCACAGACTATATTATTAAGCTCTTTACGGTCAGCGCTTTTAATGGGAATATTTGCAAGCTTAAGCATATTGAGCATATTTGAAAAGCTCAGCTCATACTGCAAAGTAAAGCCGATAAAATCAAAATCTGAAAGCGGATCTCCGCTTTCAAGAGCAAAGAGAGGAATATTTTTTTTTATCATCAGAGCTTCCATATCAATCCAGGGTGCAAACACACGCTCGCACCATATGTACGGAACCTCATTGAACAGGCTGTACAAAATCTTCATTCCGAGGTGCGACATTCCAACCTCATATGTATCGGGAAAGCAAAATGCAAAACGAACATCAACGTCTTTTTTGTCCTTAATTACTTCGTTAAGTTCACCGCCTACATATCTTCCGGGCTTTTGAACCTTTAGAAGCAGCTTTTCAACTTCCTTGCTTACCATAAACTTATCATCCTTATTTGTAAAATTCTAAAACGTATCTCTCTTTAATACAAGCGACAAAACAAGGTAAACACATATCGCAAGCAAAGAGAAATTGTAGTGTGAAGAAAACAGCAGCAAAAATCCGAGCGCTGCAAGAGGAAATATAAATATAAACGTAATTATATTCACCGTGCGCTGTGCTGAGGTACAGCTGAACCGTCTGCAAAGCAAAAGATATAACAGCTGCCCTCCGTCAAGAGACAACACCGGCAGCATATTAAAAAGACCTGTAAAAAGATTTACAGCCGCAAACGCTGCAAAGCTGCTGTCATAAAATAAATATAACAGATAAAAGATAATAAAACAAATAAAATTAGCAAACGGTCCCGAAAAAATTATTAAAAAATTTCGTAAAGCCGTTCTGCTTTGACGTTTATCATCTGAAATTGAAATTTCAAACAGCGAGATTTTAATTCTGTCGGGCAAATCTCCAAAAATTGACATAGGTATCAAATGACCCGTTTCGTGGATTACAACGGCAATCAGGCAGTAAACAAAACCCTCAAAGGCTCCGACTATAATGCACAGAGAAGCAAGACAAATGAGCGTATAGGAGATTATTATCTCTGTATTATGTATTTTAAGCTTCATCAGCAGTAGAGGCGCCAAAAAAGCTGTCAAGGTTGAAGTTTGTATCATCCTCAAATATAACTGAATTATTCAACGTACTGTAATACCACTCCCTGACATTAGAGTATATGTCACCGCCGATATTTTTGAGTGCAAACGCAACAAGGGCAATGATTATACATACAATCAGTTGTAAAGTAATTAGGAGCTGATGCGGAGAGTCCTTCTTCTTTTTTTGATTTTCTCTATTTTCTTTTTGAGAAATAATTTCTTCTTTGTCTGTATCATACTCAATAGTATGCGGATATTCCGATACAGAAACATTCTTCCAGTCTTCGTCATATGTAATGGTATTTTTATTTTCCTCATTCACAAAAATCACCTCAGTACAAGTATATGTACCAAGGCAAATAAAAATTAATATCAGATGCTTTACTTAATTTTATGAATTTTCTTATGTATTGTCAATATTATAAGCATAACTAACGTACCCGCGATAATTCCTGAAAAATCAAGCAAAACATCAGTAATTTGACCTGAGCGTCCCGCAACATTGAGTTGTATTGCCTCGTCAACCACAGCAACAAACAATCCTGCAAAAAACATATGAGGATAATAAACGTGCGGTCTGCTTCTGTTGAAAGAATACGCCGTATTCATAAGCATTATGCCTATGGCAGTATATTCAATAAAATGTGCTGCTTTACGCACAATATGGTCTGTAAGCTCTGCACTAATTCCTATTGCTTTAAAAATATTCTGCAAAAACATAAGAACGCCCTCACTCTCACCCTCCGAAATATCGGCAGGCATAGACGAGTGTATAAATGCAAAGGCGATTAAGGCTGCTGTGAGCAGCAGCATAATTACTCTGAATAGATATCTGTGATGTTTGGCTTTCATAAAATCACTCCTAACTAATATGCGGAAGTAAGTAAGAGAATATAACTTCTATACAAATTCTGATGCTCATATATGTACAGAAAATCCTCTGCGGTGCAGTTGCAGTCATATGCCGACTGTTGTAATGCTATGCTTAATACTTCTTTGTTTGTCATTTCATATTTCCTAATCTATGTATCATAATATATTCTTCTTCATTTTCATCTATTATTTCAAAACCCGCTTTAAGATACATTTTAAGAGCATAATTCTCTTTTTGAACAGCCAGTGAAGCCTTTCGATAATGCAGTTGTTTCAAATAGTCAAGCATTGTTTTCATCAATGATGTTCCTATACCAAGCTTGCGATATTTTTTGAAAACAGATATTGCAAATTCCGGTGTGATATCATCAACGCTGCCATAGCCTTTAATGTTTCTGACCCAGACTGCTCCGACAACTTTTCCGTCAATTTCTGCACAAAAGCAATAGTCGTCCTTATCTTTTCCAAAATCTTTTATATATACTTGAAGTTCAGGCTTTTCGATAATTGACCTGGGTGCTAAGCTTGTCTCATCAGGCTGAAATATAGCTTCATACAAGAAATCATCCAAGAGAAAATATTCCCTCGGTTTTAATTTTCGTATTATATAATTCATAAGGTCACCTATAATGCCTGGTTTTCTTTTGTTGATTTATAAATTTCAATATGTATCTGATGCTTTAATTTAAGCGTGTCAGTATCGTATTTTTCAAGGAGTTGGCGGTATTCTTTTTCAAACTCTGCTGTCTTTTCAACCGATAGACTTGCGCCTACTCCTCGACAGCTTTTTATTCTGCCAAT
>CAYQXN010000026.1:0-21744 GCA_964421585.1 uncultured Ruminococcus sp.
GCAGTAACATATCCTTCCATTGCAAAGATGCAGACAAAGGCTGTTATCCGTGCAGCTATTGAGGTTCAGAAGGCTCATTCTGACTGGAAGGTTAAGCCTGAGATTATGATTCCGCTCGTATGCGAAGTTAAAGAGCTTAAGTTTGTTAAGAAGCTTGTTGTTGAGACAGCTGACGCTGAAATCGCAGCAGCAGGCATTGAGCTTGAGTACGAAGTTGGTACAATGATTGAGATTCCAAGAGCTGCTCTTACAGCTGACGAAATCGCAACACAGGCTGACTTCTTCTGCTTCGGTACAAACGACCTTACTCAGATGACATTCGGCTTCTCAAGAGACGATGCAGGTAAGTTCTTAGACGCTTACTATGATACAAAGATTTTTGAAAACGATCCGTTTGCTAAGCTCGATCAGACAGGTGTAGGCAAGTTGATGGAAACAGCTATCAAGCTTGGTAAGCCTGTTAATCCTAACCTCCACATCGGTATCTGCGGCGAGCACGGCGGCGACCCGTCTTCAGTAGAGTTCTGCCACAAGATTGGTCTTGACTATGTATCATGCTCACCATTCCGTGTTCCGATTGCTCGTCTTGCTGCTGCTCAGGCTGCTATTGCAAACAAGTAATAAGTTAATCTTTATGTTATTACGGATTGACATTCCGCAATTGAATAAAGCATAAAATTCAGTGCTGCTCCAAAAAATTGGGAGCAGCACTTTTTTGCAGCGAACTCAGGTCAAAGGGCTTTTTCTTTACAACATTATTTAGGGCTTGTTTAATAAAACAAAAGATTAGATATTAAATCCACTCAAAATAAATTGCACAGCTCATTAAGATTTTCAATCCGATAATCAGGTGCTTCATTTTCTGATTTTACAGTCGTCATACCGCAAAAGCCTTGTTTTATCCACACAGTTTTCATTCCTATTAGGTTAGCAGGGGCAATGTCATTGTCAAGCCTGTCCCCTACCATAACCGCATTTTTCGGCAAACAATGCGCTTTATCAAGGGCAATTCTAAAAATTCTCAAATCAGGTTTTGCAACACCTTCTTCAGCAGAAGCAACAACAAGGTCTATGTATTTCATCAAACCAAGTTTTTCAAGTCTATCCTTGCTTCCGAAATTCTGATTAGCGATAATCCCTATGTGATATTTTCTTCTCAATGTTTTCAGACAACCTTCAGCCTCAGGATACACAAATTCATCTTCACTGTTCCACGGAGCCACAGTCAGTCCATAGGCTTCAAGAGCTTTGTTATAGCCCTTTTGATTGTATTTTGAAATCTCAACCACCTTATTGTAAAAATCCTCATAGCTTACATCGGTATTTTCAATTGTCTTTTCAATTCTTCTTTTGTAAGCAACACTCTCGTCAACAAGTGTTGAACCTATATCAAAGAAAATCCATTTAATATTGTTATGCATAATTTCAATCTCCATTGTCCTGCTAAAGTACCTTTAAACTGCCGTCGGCAAAATAATAGATATTTTCCTTCTTATATCCGTATTTTGAGCCCTTAACGCTTATGTGAGGCTCAAACGTAAAGTAATCAACATCACACAGCCTATTTATATTACCCTTTTCAATGTAAACTCTGTCATCCTTTCTCTTTACAATCGAATGACCTAAATTACCCATAAAATCAAGATTAACAAATCCTTTTGAAACAATTAAATCGTTCATATGATAATACAACTGCTCAAATGTCGTAACAGGAGTTGCATATTCCAAAAGTTCTTCGTGAAGCAGCTCCTCCATAAGCAAACCGCTTTTCCACTCGGCATTTTTTACATTATCAACACTGTTTATAACCAATCCGTTTTCGATTATAACAGTTCTCGCAAAATCGCCCCAAATATTATTTTTTTGCGGACTTAAATCAATTGTGATAATATCATTATCAGAAATAATTCTGTCCGAGGTTTTATATTCTCTGCCTGAAACCGACAAAGCAGTTTCATCTCCTGAAAACACAAAAGCTCCTACATCCCAGTACCAAAACGAATCAGCTCCCAGTGAAAGCATTTTATTTTCACATTTTTCTCTTATCTCAAGCAAAGTCATACCCGATTTAATTTCAGATTTAATATATTCAATCGTCGCTTTTGCTATTGACTGCACTTCATAATAATTCATACGCTTCTCCAATAGAAATTTATCTGTACAAATGGTATCACATTTTTCTTACTGTTTCAATGATTTAATGTACATATTTTTTATAACTCTTGAATGTATCCGCAATTCGTGATAGAATATTTAATGTATAACTATAAAATTGAGGAGTATTTGTATGGAATATAAATTTTCTGACCGTGTGTCAAATCTTAAGCCCAGCGCTATAAGAGAAATTTTTAAATATGCCGCCGACCCCGAGGTAATATCACTTTCGGCAGGAAATCCCTCTCCCGATGCTTTTCCTGTCAATGAGATTGCAGAAATCTCTGCAAAGGTGCTTGCTGAAAACCCTATTTCTGTTTTGCAGTACAGTGTAAGCGAGGGCTATACTCCGCTCAGACAGCATTTAAAAGAATATATGAGGCGTGAGCATAAAACAGGCACCGACAATGACGATATTATCATCACAACCGGTGCGCAGCAGATTATGGATTTATGCACAAAGACTCTTGTAAACGAGGGCGAGGTTGTGATTGTTGAGGCTCCTTCTTTCATCGGCTCGCTCAACACATTCAGAAGCTACAACGCACAGCTTGTCGGCGTTACCGTGGAACCTGACGGTATGGACACAGCCGAACTTGAAAATGCTCTCAAAGCCAATCCAAATACAAAATTCATCTATACTATCCCGAATTTTCAGAATCCCTCGGGTGTAACAATGAGTCTGGAAAAACGTAAGAAGGTATATGAACTTGCCAAAAAATACAACGTTTTAATCATTGAGGACAACCCTTACGGAGATTTACGCTACAGCGGCGAAAATGTGCCGAACATAAAGTCTCTTGATACCGACGGGATTGTAATTTATGCAGGTTCAATGTCAAAGGTAGTTTCTCCGGGTATGCGTGTTGCCTACTGTATATGCCCAAAAGAAATATTCCAGAAGCTTGTCGTATGTAAACAGGGCAATGATGTTCATACAAACATCTGGTCGCAATATGTATGCGATGAATTCATTACAAAATATGACTTTAACGCTCATCTTGCAAGGCTCAGAGAAATCTACACAGAAAAAGCAAAATTCTGTATGGGCTTACTTGACAAATATTGCGCCCCCGCAATCACATACCACAAAATTGACGGCGGCTTATTCATCTGGTGCGACCTTGACAAAAGCATTGATATGCCGTCGTTCTGTAAAGAAGCAGTACTTAACAAGGTGTGCGTAGTGCCGGGCAATACATTCTTAACCGACGAAAATGATGAATGTCACAGCTTCAGAATAAATTTCTCAACGCCTACAGATGAACAGCTTGAAAAAGGAATTAAAATTCTCGGCAAGCTAGCCAACAATAGATAAATTATCAATCAGGAGGAAACAGAAATGGGAAACGAAAAGAAAAAAGAGGTTGTATTCAGCGCAATTCAACCAAGCGGTACAATTACACTCGGCAACTACCTTGGTGCTGTCCGCAACTGGGTTGCTATGCAAGACGAATATGACTGCGTATATGCGCTTGCCGATCTTCACACAATTACTGTTCGTCAGGAAACTGCTGTAATGAGAAAGAACATAATTGAGGCATATGCTTCAATTATGGCTTGCGGAGTTGACGTTGAAAAAAGCCTGTTCTTTATTCAGAGTCATGTCCACACCCACGCCGAGCTGGCTTGGCTTTTAAGCTGTTATACTCAGTTTGGCGAGCTTTCTAGAATGACCCAGTTTAAAGACAAATCCGCAAAACACGCTGATAATATTAACGCAGGTCTGTTTACATATCCCGTACTTATGGCTGCCGACATTCTTCTTTATCAGGCAGACAAGGTGCCTGTAGGCGCTGACCAGAAGCAGCATATTGAGCTTACTCGTGACATTGCCGAACGTTTTAACGGAAGATACGGCAACGTATTCAAAATCCCGGAGGGCTTTATCCCAAAGAACGGCGCAAGGGTGATGAGCCTTCAGGATCCGACCAAAAAAATGAGCAAGTCTGATGAAAATGTAAACGGCTGTGTTCATCTTCTTGATACACCCGAAACAATAATGCGTAAGTTTAAGCGTGCAATCACAGACAGCGAAGCTTGTGTGCGATATGCAGAGGGCAAGGACGGCATAAATAATCTTATGGCAATTTACAGTGCAGTTACAGGTCTTACATTTGAACAGATTGAGCACGACTTTGACGGCAAAGGCTACGGCGACTTCAAAACAGCTGTCGGCGAAGCAGTTGTTGAACACCTCCGCCCAATTCAGGAACGCTACAATCAGCTAATCAGGGACAAAGCATATCTTGAAGAGTGCTACAGAAAGGCTGACGATATTGCACTTAAAATCAGCAGACGAACAGTAAGCAAGGCTATGAAGAAAATAGGCTTTGTGCTTTAATTAAACGCAATAACGCAAATTTAACGTTTGATAATGCCATATACTTCTATTTATTTGACATAACCTTGAGGTGTATTATGACTAAGATTGAGAAAAAACTTTTTGATTTTATACAAAACAACATAATATATATTCTTTTTATCGCTGTCACAGTTATCGGTGTTTTGATGCGTATGTTTGGATTGGAATTCCAAAGCGACGATTACAACAGCTTTCTATATCCATGGTGGACAAAAATTGAAGCCGGAGGAGCGTCGGGACTTGCAACTCAGGTCGGCAACTATAATATTCCCTATCAGATAATAATATATCTGTTTACTCTGCTGCCCTTTGGTTCGCTCTGCTCTTACAAGCTTATTTCAATTATATTTGACTTTGCACTGGCAATATCTGCTGCATTGGTTGAATACAGCTTTGACGACAAAAAATCGAGACTGAAAGCCGTTATCACGTATGCACTTGTACTATGTTCTCTCACTGTCATTCTCAATTCCTCATTCTGGGCACAGTGTGATTCAATTCATGTTGCATTCATTTTGCTTGCAATTTATTTCACAAAAAAAGACAGAAACATTCTCACTTTTATAATGCTTGGCATTGCATTTTCCTTTAAATTGCAGACAATATTTATTATTCCTGTTTTTATATTTTACTATATTTCAACACGCAAAATTTCGATACTTCATTTTCTATTAATTCCGTTGACAGATATAGTTATGTGCCTGCCGGCAGTTTTACTTGGCAGAAGCTTCACAGATATTTTTACCATATATGCCGTGCAAACAGACTACGGGAAGCAAATTCAGATGAATTGTCCCAATCTGTGGGCATTAATCTGCGACAGAAATGATTCAACCTATTATTATCTGTTCAAGAACCCGTCAATAGTACTTACGGTGCTTGTACTTGGAGCAGCACTTGCGCTGATAATCTATAAAAGAGTTGATATTAAGAACATAAACAACTTTATGCTCGCTTCAATCTGGACGGTGTTCACCTGCCTTATGTTCCTCTCGTCAATGCACGAAAGATACGGTTATCTGCTTGACATTCTGACTATCATCTATGCAGTCATAACTGTCAAACGAATATGGCTGCCCATAGTGTGTCAGCTCATAAGTCTGAGAGGATATTGTTATTATCTTTTTACATATGATGTACTTGACATCAAAATCACTGCAATTATATTTATGGCGGTTTACACCTATGTGACATATATATTTGTTAAGGAAACTGTAATTAACGGCGCAAAGCTTGAAACGAATGTTAATAAGATTGCCAAAGCTGTATAATATAATTAGATGAATAATAATGTATTCAAATGAGCAAGGATAAAACTCAAATCCCCGCAGGATAACCTACGGGGATTTTTTATGCTTGCTTAAATTTTATAATCTTTTATACATAAATCCAACTAAAAACTCTGCATTATTTTGTCATACAACAAACAAAAATCAAACATAATCTAAGCAACATTTATGTTACAACAGGATAATAAACCGTTATTATCAGATGAAGCGGAAAATCGGCAGCTATTCTGCTCTCAATCACACTTTTCTGCTCAGCCGTAAGCGTTTCATACACAAATACAAGTACAATATTACTTGAAAACTTCTCATCAATAGAATAATTCGTCAGTCCGTAGCCCTCAAGTATTTTTTTAAATGCTTCTACCGTACACTCACCCGTAAGCTGCTCCGCAATTTCAAGAATCTTTCTTCTGTCCTCTGTTTCTTCACCGCTTCTGTCATATCCGAGAAATTTTTCTCTCTGACTGAGACCATAGCTTTCAGCCGTTGTAATAAAACATTCACGTTCAAGCTCTTCAAGCGTATCAAACAACGTATCAAGTCCCTCAGCATATGCTTTAAGCTCCTTTTGTATATTTGAACCGTCAGTAACTTTATATATTCCCGTCTGTTCGATTTTTTTCTTCATTGAATCAATACTTTTCATCATACCACCAGAATATCAACATTGCCTACGGTAAAGCATTGAGATTTTGAAATCGTCATATCATTCATTGTAGCATTGAACTCATAATTTTCAAGACAACCTGTATCAAGCAGATACTTTCCCAGTCCCGACAAGTATAGTCTTCCGCCTATATCAAGTGAATTTATGTATTCGCTAAATGCCTCTTTACACTTCTGCTTAACCTCATCAGATGTATATTCCCCTTTTTTGTACACCGTAACATCAAGGTCAAAGGCTACCAAATCAGCTGCTTCCACCTTGACGTCAACATTAAGCTCCCGCTTGCTGCTGATTAGAGTCTGCGCTTCACTGACCGCCGACACGGGTGCCTTCACACCGTTGCCGCTCACATATACGTTCACAGTGCCTGTGCCCCTAGCTTTGCCAACGGCGCCTGCCTTAGTTATTCCGTCAACTGTAAGCGCAAGCTGCTCGTAATATGCAGCATTAGTTCCGTTCGGCAGTTTGAGATAGCTGTCTCTTATCCGCTCTCTCAGCTCATCATCAGTTTCCTCATCTGCCCCGTCAATAAATGGCATACGATTTTTTACACTGTCAATCTCAGCAGGAGCACTGACCGCTACGGTTACTCTGCCTGTTGCCACATTACCGCTGCTGCCTGCCTGCTCTGCTTCTGCATAGATGCTCACGAGTGTGTTACCCTGAGTAATCTCCTCATCCTCTGTAGTAACAAATCTTATCGGTTCCTCATCTGAAGTAGCAACCACCGTTCCTTTCGGAATTGAAATGGAGTGGTCCGTTACCTCATCAATGTAGAATGTCATTTCGCCCTGCGCTTTTGTGGCGCTTTTCCTTTCAAGTCCGCGCTGACGGGCAAAGCAGTCTAGACTCTCACCTGTAGCAGTCTCAATAAACATTTGCCTTTTTATCCATTCCATATTTACCTCGGCATTATAAATTTCGCCTGCAAGCACCTTGAGCCTTATTGCAATATCACTTGCTTCATCAAACTGAGCTCCGCTTTCACGCTCATAGGCAGATTTCATTCTGTCGTATATTTCATCATATGTTTCCGTAAAGAAGCACCTCCTCTGTTCTGCTTTCATCATCAATAGTAATTTCCACCGTAAGAGTGTCGCCTAATTCAATAACTTTTACGTGTGTGTTTTCAAATCGGGCAAGAGCTTCATTGAGTACAAGCTGAAGCTTTTGTTCAGCTTCAGTCTCATCTGTATTTATATCTGCCCTGCTTGAACCGAGTGTTCTGTCGTATATAAAGTCTCCGAGATTTGCCGTAATGCAGATAAGTGCCCGCTGAAACTGCGCGTCTCTTTCGGACAGCTTTATAGGTCTGCCTGCACTGTCAACAACAATGTCTCCATTCTGAATTTTAAAGTCAATCATACGCCGTACTCCGTTCCGTTAATCAGCACCTTGCCGCTGTTTTTGAGTACAATTGACGCTCCGCCCTTTGACCTCAGCATAACCTCTCCCTCAGCAAGGTCACCGACCTGAGCTACCACACCAAGGCTTATCTCTCCGTCGTCAAGCGGAAGCACTACCGCACATTCTCCTACAGGCGGCACACTCACAACACCGTACGGAAGACAGGTTTTGAGCTGTTTATGCTCTCCTGATGAAGTCACCGACAAACCGCTGCTTTTTACGCTGCTGACATTGCCCTTAACTGCACCGGGGGATGTTATCGAATTTTTTGTTATATAATTCATCAGCCACATATTATATCTCCTTCCTAAGCGTAACAGTTGTAAACTCACCTTCCACACCAAGTGTATATTTAATCTTATCAACAACCAGACTTGTTATATTTCCGAGTGTATTATCGTTAATTTCGGCAGCGCAACCGAGAATATTAACATAACATCCCGGACACTCCAGCGTTATACCATAGGAGGCAGCATTTCCGCTGCTGATTATTGTATCTGCTGTTCCAAGCGAAATTGTATCGGATGCTGCATTCACGTACCTCACACGCATAATATTTTTGCTGTAAGGATTTTCATTATAGACGCGCGAGCTGTACGAACCATATTCATCAAGCTTTACCCTTACCTCGCTGATAAGCTCACAAGGTTTTATGTTCTCCCTTAGTGAACGATAGTCAACTCCACCGTCTCCAAATACAACAGTCTGATTTCCTATACAGCCTCTGAACAATGCCCTGCCGTCGCCCGTTACCCTGGGCACAGTACCGTATTTATATTTGCAAAAGCTCTCAAGCACCTGCCACTCTGTCATACCTTTGTCAATCTTGAGCAAGCCGACATACGGAGATCCGTCGGCGTCTATATCGTTAATACCATATTGCTTCAAATGATGATTGAAAATAAAATCCGCAGCAGGGCAATAATATGTAACGGGCTCAGCCTCGTTGTCAAGCAGAAGCCCTGCTAAACTTCTGGCACTGATTTTTGTAACAATCTGATTGCTGCTGCAAAGATTTACAATCTCGTCAATTTTCCCCGTAAAAACAACCTTATTGCCTGAATATGCTGTTATAGTATCGGAGTCTTCTATAATCCTCCTGTCATACGGAAAAGTAATGGTAATATCATCGGCAGGAACATCAAGCTCGCTGTTGAGAACAACTGAAATCACTTTGTCAATTAACCTTTTATCTCCATTGTTATCTGTAATGTAAATACTCAGCATAACGCCACCTCAGTTCCCTCTTCGAGCACATCGGGACGCTTTACATTGGGATTCAGCTCTACAAGCCTGTCCACAGACGCACCATAAACATACGAAATATCCCACAGATTTTCTCCCTCTTTTGCAATATGCACGCTGAGTGTATTTTTGCTCTTGCTCTCCATTATCTCACGAAACACAAAGCTGTATTCAAGTATATCGGGCTTAGGCTGACCAAGTATCTTAATACTCTCAAAAACTGCATAAACAGGCTCAATACCATCAATCGCAAGCACGCCGCTGCCTCCTTGTCTAAAAATCTTGAACAGCCTGTCAAACTGTTCAAGACAATCCTCTCCAAACAACTGACCGCTTCCGGATATTTTCATATTTTTTCTGCCCATATTCTGTATGTATGCTTCGCCGTTGGGTGATTTAAGCTCATTTATCTGCTTATCACACTCAAATGAAATCTGTGCAGGATTATGATGCCATTCAAAGCCTTTAAATCTCATTGGGACGAGCTTCATCCTGTTTTCGCCTCATCTTCCTCACCAAGTCGGCGGTTGTAGCGTCTGCTCTCCTGCTCAAGCAGTTCACTCAGACTTTCTGTCTGAGCCGTTCCACTCTGCACATTTTTAAAACTGTCAATGTCAAATCTGCTATCCGTCATATCACATTCCTTTCATCCGCACTTATCGTTACTACTCTTTCAATTGTGCCCGCCGCACCTATTGAAGTCTCCGCATTCTCAACTGTACAGCCCGTATATTCCACTGTTCTTCCGTCGCTTATCACCATAAGACTTTCAAACTTGATATTTTCATCAAACGGATTGTCGGCAGAGCAGTCCATAGTCAATGTAACCGTATAGCCGGTTTCTGATGTTCTATATACAGGAATATCCGTAAGAAAGCTTCCTATATCGGTATAAGAGTTTTTTGTTTTAAACACAGCCTTTCTCACTCCTCCAAGCACCTCGGAATTGAGCTTAAGCGTAATGTTCTCACCCTTTTCAAAGGCAAACTCCATTCAGCTATCCCTCCTCGCACAAACAGAAGGATATTTCAAAACTTACTGTTCTGTATATTGCATTCATATCCGGATCAAAAGCGATTGCCGAGGCAGTGCTTTCTGTTATGAGCTTTTCATTATCAGCTTTCTTAAGCCCTGTCAATATTTCGCTGATAATCTCAGATAGGCCGCTGCCGTTTTCATCTGCGGGGGCATACACCCTCACCTCAACTCTTGCAGAATACTCCTCCCCTTTAACAGAGGAAGATAAATACCCTCCGATATAACTTTTTGACTGTGCGGTATCAGTCACAGATACTACAGCAAGCAACCCCTTTATGGGAGTCTCAACATTATGAGAACCGTATTCACGCACAAAACGCACGCCCTTAAGCTCCTCAATAAGCTTAAGCCCTGCAATTATGCGGTCAACCTGTTTTTCAATCTGATTCATAATCATCCTCCAAATCATCACCGCAGGTACCTAAAATTGCCCACATATATATTGGATAATCCTTCAAGTAATATACTTCGCATCTCTTTACAATATATTTACTGTTTTGCATTTCTATTACGGAAGAGTTTTCGGCAAGCACATTTTCAGGCAAGCCGATATACAAATACTTTTCCGTTCGGTCAAAGCCAAGCAATCTGTACTCGCCGCCGACATACACCTTATTTTTGTACCTGAGCGGCTCAATAAACGCTTTCGTATTGCACTCGGCTCCGCTTGTGCGGATTTTAACACTGCATCCGTATCTGTTTATTGTGTCCGATACTGAGTTAAAAATACCCATCACATCACCGCACCGAACAGAAAACTATTATCCTGAAGCAAATCTCTGCACTGCTCCGAATATTCCTTCCACAGTCTTTCAGCCCGGCTTCCGCTGTCTGCGGATGACGATGATGTAATTTGAACGTCACCCGCAGTAAAGGAAGCTATCTCCTCTTCATTGCAAAGAGAATAAAGTCTGTATGCATATATTGCACAAAGCGTTTCAAGTCTCAGCTTATCGGCGGTTTCAAGGTCGCTTTTGGTGACAATTGACTGTACATAGCTGCACGCGTCATCAATTACGCTTTTCCAGCTATATATCTGACTGTTAGAAATACCTGCAAGCTGTGCAAAACGCGAGGCTACATTTGCAATATTCACGCAATCACCTCATCAACAGGTCAGAGTCTTTGAAGCCTCTGTAAAGATTTTTGAAAAGCCTGCCGTGCAGGTAATTGCAGCACGTTCAAGCTGACGGTCAATAAGCTTGTCGTAGTCAGTCACAACGCCGCCCGCCTGAACCATTTCAAGCGCACAATTCTTATCAAGACCGATAATTTTGCCTGACTCCATCTCAGGAGCGTGAAGCAGGGCTGCACCAAGCGGCGTAACCATTTTTCCCGTACCCTGAAAGTCAAGACCTGCATTTGAATCCTGCATCTGAGAGAGCGAAAGAATCTTCTGCATTTCATCAGTCGGAGCAAGTATTGTGTTAAGCTCATAGGGTGCAAGTGATGACCAGAGCTTGAGAATATCGCCGTAAGCAATACTTCCGCTTGCTGATGAGCTTATGCTGTCGGCTGCGTTATCGTTGCCGTCTCCGTTTATAAGCACATCAATTGCGTCCTTAAGCTGTGCTCTCGCAATATATGCGCCAATCTGGTTAAGTGTTACCGTAAAAAGGTCAAGACGCTGAAAGCGCAGCGCTTCATATGATGCCACAAGCATCCTGCCTCTCTTGTGAAGCTTTACAAGATTTTCTCTTGTCTTTACTACTGTTTGGGGAATTGCAGCTCCCTCTGCAACCACTTTTAGGGTTTTATCGTCCTCGCTCGGAGCAGAAACAATACTGCGATAGTCCATACCGTCAATATCTGTAACGGTTGCAACAAGATTAGGCAGAATGTCTGCACGCTCCATACCCTGCTTAACTGCTCTGCTGACATATTCGGGAAAAAGCGCCGCTGAGTTTGATGTCTGAAAAAACTTTTCAACACAATCGCTGCCCTTGCCCTTTACCTTTATATCAAATCTCTTAAGCTGACGTGAAAATGCGTCAAGACCTTCAAGTGATGTGCCGGTATAGTTTTCGGAAGGATCAAGTTTTTCAAGTGCGTCTGTAAGTCCGCCCTTTGTCTGATACATCCCCTTTTCAATTGTAATATTTTCAAAATTAGCCATAAAATTACCTCCTGTTTATTAAAGAATAATGCCTGCTTCTGTAGCAGTCGAATCAATTACAAGGTGTTCTCTGCCTGTTGTATTTGCTGCAATCTTACCGTTTGCGCCTGCTGCAAGCTTTGTAAAGCCGAGTGTAAGCTTTGCAGCTGTGTTCACCTTTGCATAACCTGCAAGCTGTACTGCCGCATAGCCGTCACGAACTGCAACGCAGATTCCGCAGAATGTGTCGCCTGAACTGCACGCAGCAACAGTGCCGTCTGCACTGATTTTAACAGGCACGCCCGCCTCTGTAATGCTGCCGTCTGCAATAAATGTTGCCACGTTCTCGCCGTAGCCGTTAAAATTTACGTTCATATAAAATACCTCCGTTAAATTCTGAACTGACCGTTTGAGTCAGTTTTTTTGTTTTTATTATTCTTTTCGCTGTAAAGCTGCACGGTTCCGGCATAGCTTTCATTCTTCTGCTTCTCAAAAGCAGTTTTAAATTCTCTGAGCTGAGCCACCGTCATTGGCTTTACAACACTTTCCATTGTGTCTCTTGAAATCTCGGGCTGAACAACTGCCGACAGTCTTAGCACCTCGCCAACAAGACTGTCGCGGTAATACACACCGTCCTTTGCAAGCTGTTTAAGATTTCCAATGTAATCCATAAGCTTCCTGCAGTCCTCGTCAGAAAGCTGAAAACCCTTCTCCATTTCAAGATTTTTTAAAATTTTCTCCATCGTCATTTCCTTTCTGTAAGCCGAGTGTGACTTTGTAACGCCTGCCTTTTTCTGGGCGGGTACAGCCACAAAGCTCCATTCATATGCGTCATAGGGGTTGGTAAGCTCACCACAGCACAGCCTGCCGCCGTATAACTCGCCTTTGAGATGGGTGCAGCTGTCAACCTCTTTGCTGCAGATACTGCAAACAGCTTTTTCAACCGCACAGCCCACGCTTACCTCCTTGATAATTCCGCTGTCAAGCGCAAGAATAACATCACTGTTCTTCTCGCTTTTCGGCATATACGCTCTTGCCTTGAGTCTGAAATAATCGTCTCCCGTTGCAGTTTTCATACCGTTAACAGCCTCAACAGCACAAGAAAAAATCCTTGCAGTCTGGTTTTTTGCACTGGGATTGTGGTCAATAATTCCTGTCTTGCCCACAAATAACTTTTCAAGTGCAAACAGCGACTCCACAGTAAAACGTTCTCCGTCCCTGTCAACGTCATTGTCGCAAAGCACTACCGAAAATACATATACCTCATCCTTGCTGAGCGCTCGGCGTGTGTAGGTATTTATAAGTGCAAGCTCCTCATCTGTAACTTCCGTCTGATTACCGCTCTGCACGCTGCCTGTCAGCGCCTCTTTCTTCATATATTCCTTACTCAATATCTGCCTCCAAATCGTTTTCCTTTTCAATCTGCATAGCCTGCGCATTGTTAAGCCTTGCCTGAGAAAGCTCCACAGAGTCCTGCAAGTTTATGTTATTCCACTCAATTTCAAAGCCGCAGTTGTATCCGCAAAGCCTTAAATGAGTGGAAACAATCTTGGTAATCACAGGATTTACAATAGTCCTGTAATATTCAAGCTCGCTCGTCAGAATATCCGCCTGCTGCTCGCTCATACGCTCCGTGCTTGACCACGAAATACCAAGCAGAAAAGGCGGTATGCCAAGCTTTGCAAGAATCTGTTCCATAACGTGCTTAATCGGTATATCGCAGTCCGGCATCTGGCTTTCAGAGCCAATCACCTTGATACTCACATCGCCTACCGACACAAAATCACATACGCTGTCGCTCCTCATAGCCTTTTTCCACTCGTCCGCAATCAGCTTTGCATTTTCCTTGGTAAAACTGCCGCCGTTCGACTCCGGATTATAGGTAACCGCAAATCTTATGTCTCCCACACGTTCCCAATTGGTCTTAATTGAGCCGAAAATCCTTAACAGAATTGAGCTTACAAACGGAAGTCCTCTTAGCACAGAGGTTCCGTGGACAGTGCCCGGCTTTGGATTAAGCAATGTAGCCGTCACAAGCTGTTGATACTTTACAGGCGTCACCTCGCCGCAGTCATTTCTGCACACTGTCAGATTAAGCGGGGATCCGTTTGCCCTGATTTCAACATCATCAAGACTTGCATTATAGAGCGATTCCACTCCGCTGCCGTCAGCATTTAGCACCATTTCGCCCACAGCCTCGCCATATGTGAGCAGCTCCTCAACATATGTATAAATAAATCCGTGCATACCTCTTGAAGAACCGATTATTTTTACCGAACTCACAAAGTCATCTGCAAGCTGCTGGGCATGCTTGTCGTTTGTAACAATGCTGAATTTACCCATAAGTCTGACAATTTTGCAGATAGCCGCGTCAATAATCGGCACTGCTTCACGCAAGGATGCATACAGCTCCCTTTCTGCTTTTGTCTGACCTTCAAACTGCCGAAGCTGAAACAGGCTGCTACTACTGTCTCTGGGCACAGTCTGTACAAGCTTGGCAGCAGACGCAGTGTTATTTCTCTTTCTGCCTAACTTCATGCTATATTTCCTCCTGTCTTTCGGCGGCAAATGCAAACACCTGCACTCCGCCGTCAATTATCGTAGTGACAAAATACCTCAGGTCGTCCATTGCATGGTCGTTTTCCTTAACAGGCAAATCGTTCGCTTTTTTGCTGTCCCACCTGTACAGTGAAAATTCACGTCTTATCGCTTTGCAATTTCTGCAAATTCTCACGCTTCCGTCCTTTAGTACCTGCGATGTACGCCTTATCCCGTTAACAACATTGTTTTGTGCCGGCATCACACTGAATTTTCCGTGTCTGCGTATCACCTCAATAAAGCTCGCTGCGGAAGGGTCAACTACCACCTGTGAAATTTTTCTGTCACCTGCAAGCCTGCAAAGCGCCTCATAATGCTCCTCGTCCGTTTTTTGATAACCTTCGGTACGCGAATTGAAGTAATATTCGTCAATCCTGTACCATATTCCGTTCAGCCTGCCCCACAAGCCAAACGAAGCCGGATTTACCGTTCCGTAATCGCAAGACACCGCATATCTGTCAAACTCACTGCCGGGGATCAGGCAATACATTTCTTCATCTTCCATAAACGGATACACAGCGCCGTAAACAGCAACCCATCTGCCCTTTATAAAGCGTTCATAAAACACGCCCGAATAAAGATTTTCATATCTCTTCTTCACTTGGCTTGTCAACGACGGATTGTCATCCATTGTAAAGTGAAGATACAGAGTGTTTCTGTCCTTTGCACGTTTAATCCACTCAACGAAAAACCAATGCTCGGGATATTCGGGATTGCAGTTAAACCAGAATCTTGAGCCTGCCACAGAGCATCTTGCAAGTGCCTGCTCCACAAATGAACGAGGCATAAGCGCAACCTCATCAAACATTACGCCCGAAAGCGTCATACCCTGAATAAGTGAAGCGGATGATTCGTCCTTGCCTCCGAACAGATAGAACCTGTTTTTTACTCCGTTATAGGTAATCGTAAGCTTATTTTCCGAGATTTTTTCCTCGCACTCAAAGCCTATGGATTTGAGAAGCGGAATTATCGGAGTTACCATATTGCGTTTAAGCGACTTGATAGTCTTGCCGCAGAGAGCAAAATCCGCACCCGAAAACTCATAAAAGCTCCATATCACAAACGACAAGGCCATACAAAAGGTTTTGCCGCTTCTTACGGCGCCGTCACAAATGATTGCATCATAATTGCAATATTCTGAGCTTTTGCACCACCAACTCATCACCCTGAGCTGTTTTTCAGAAAAGGGTTTAATCTTCAGTCTTATCACTTCCCACAGTCTTTGCGCTGTTGCTGATTGCGTCAAACAGACTTTTTACTCCGTCATCTTCAGTACCTCTGCCTTCAAGCTTTTCAAGCGCCTTCAGTCTGTCAAAGAACTTTATCTCCATTGCACCATCCTTTGGATGCTTAATCTCAGACACAAGGAATAAATCCATATTTTCAAGCTCACTTTTTGTCGGCTTGTCCATATATAGAAGCGAAATCGCGTCTGAAATACTGCCAAATGCAAGATGTGTATAACCTGCTGACGCCATATTGGCGAGCAATTTTTCCCTCTGCCTTGCAATACGAGCAATCTCAGCGATAATATCCTGTCTGTCGAGCAGCTTTTCGCCCGCCTGTTCAGAATTTCTGGAATATCCCGCCTTTCTGGCAGCTTTTTCCGCACTGCCTGTACTCAGAAAACAACTGCAAAAATCCTTTTCTCTGCCTGTAAGTTTGTTATTAATTATTGTCACCTCCGTTTTTCTGAGAGAACATCTCAAGCGGATTAAATTGCGCCTGATTTTAAATTGTCCTCTCGCATATGTCCGTAAAAAATAAAAAAATTGCATATTTTAATGCAATTTTTCAAAAAATATTTTATATTTCACTTTAAATTTAAAATAAACTTTTAATTACTGCGGAGGTATATATGCTTACAAACAACTATACCCAAAATCTTGAGGTACTTAAAAACGCTTTGCGCAGCGACAAAAGCTTTGATCTCGTCCGGCGTGATTTAATCATAAACAACCGAAAGGCTGCACTTTTCTTTGTTGACGGTTTCCTTAAGGATGACATAGCCGAAAAAATACTTGAATTTCTTTACAAAAATTTATCTGATGAAAACTTTCAGTCACCCGAATATTTTGCGCAGTCCTCAATTCCATACGTTGAGGTTGAAACATCAGATAATCTCAAAAAAATCTGTATAAACGTACTTAGCGGAATTTCTGCACTGCTTGTAGAAGGCTTTAACAAGGTAATTCTTCTTGATACACGCACCTATCCACAGCGTGAAACGGCTGAGCCCGACAATGACAAAGTTCTGCGCGGAAGTCACGACGGCTTTGTTGAGACTATGGTACTAAACACAGCTCTAATCCGCAGGAGAATACGTGATACCGACCTCACCGTTCAGGCCTTTCAGATTGGAACAAAATCGCAAACCGACGTAGCCGTACTCTATATGGAATCAAAAGTTGACAAAAAACTCTTAAAAAGACTTACTCAGCACCTCAACTCAATAAATGTGCCTTCTCTCACAATGAATCAGCAAAGTCTTATAGAAGCGCTCTATAAACACACCTGGTTCAATCCATTTCCCAAGGTAAAACACACCGAGCGTCCCGATACTGCCGCCTCCGCCATTTTGGAGGGCAATATTGTCATTCTTGTTGACAACGCTCCCTCTGCCCTGATGCTGCCAACCTCAATCTTTGATGTACTTGAAGAAGCAGATGACTACTACTTCTCTCCGGTTGTTGGCACCTATCTCAAGCTGGCACGATATTTTATTACTATAGTTTCGGTATTCATTACTCCCGTGTGGCTGCTTGCCTTGCAAAATCCGCAATATGTTCCCCAAATTTTTTCCTTCATCTTATTGGACGAAGCACAGAATATTCCCGTGTTCTGGCAGCTTATACTAATGGAAGTAGCTATCGACGGACTGCGGCTTGCGTCTCTCAATACTCCAAACTCTCTCACTACTCCGCTGAGCATAATCGGCGCAATCGCCCTTAGCGAGTTTGCCGTCCAATCCGGCTGGTTCAGTATGGAAGCAATACTTTATATGGCTCTTGTTACCGTTGCCAACTACACTCAACCAAGCTTTGAGCTGGGATACAGTCTCAAATTCTGCCGAGTGCTCCTTTTAGTCCTGACCTATGCTTTCAATCTTTGGGGATTCATTGCAGCCTTCATCATCAATCTTCTTCTTTTATGCTTCAATCGCACTATCTCAGGCAAAAGCTATCTTTATCCTCTCATTCCGTTTAACGGTCACGCGTTTCTTCGTAAAATCATTCGGATACGCAACAAGTAATCAGAGTATATCTGCACAAACTTCCAATCATTTATTGATATTATGTTTTTTATAAATTATCGAATTTTTGTGTTTAAAATATAATATGACAAATATTTATCAAAATATCACCTATAAAATCACCATTTATCGTTATATAATAAAATTAAATTACGGTATTGGGAGTGTTTCATATGATAAAAAAATACACCTCCGGTGCACCAATCAACACCGAGGCATTTATTCAAAATTTTGAGTCAATCAGCATAAAAGAGCTTCCGCTAACCCACAGATTTGAAGAAAACAAATTCATTTTTGAGTTTAATATGACCGAAAGCGACATTGTTTACGGTCTTGGCGAAGCCCCCAGAGGCATAAATAAGCGCGGCTGGGTATATGAAAGCTTTTGCAGAGACGATCCGTTTCACACAGAGACAAAATCCTCACTTTATGCCGCCCACAATTTTCTTATGCTCTGCGGCTCACAGACTTTTGGACTCTTTGTGGATTTTCCTGCGCTAATCCGCTGGGATATAGGCTACACTTCAAAAGATAAAGCCATAATAACAATTGACGGCACAGATTTTGATATTTATATTATTGAGGGCGCCAAGCCGCTTGAAATAGTAAAGGAATTCCGCTCTGCAATTGGTAAAAGCTATATTCCGCCGTTCTGGGCATTCGGATATCAGCAGAGCCGCTGGAGCTATCCCGACGCACAAACGGTTGACAGCGTTGTTGACGGCTATGACAAAGCAGGAATTCCGCTCGACTGTATTTACCTTGACATAGACTATATGGAGCATTATAAGGACTTTACTGTTGACGAAGTAAAATTTCCAGGTTTTGCCGAATATGTAAAGGATAAAAAACAGCAGGGCATACACCTGATTCCGATTATTGACGCAGGAGTAAAAAAGGAAGACGGATACAGCGTTTATGAGGAAGGCAGGGCAAACGGATATTTCTGCAAAACCGAGGACGGTTCAGACTTTGAAGGCGGCGTATGGCCCGGCATAGTCGGCTTCCCGGATTTTCTCCGCAAGGATGTCCGAGAGTGGTTCGGCTCAAAATATAAGGTGCTCACAGACGCAGGAATCGACGGTTTCTGGAACGATATGAACGAACCCGCTATATTCTACTCAACAAAAGGCCTTGACTCAGCGCTTGAAAAAGCAAGCTCTCTCAAAGGTGAAAACCTTGACCTATCAAAATTCTTTGATCTTAAGGACACCATTCTAAAGCTTTCAAACTCTCCTGCCGACTATTCGAGTATTTTCCATACGGTTGACGGCAAACAGGTGTGCCACGACAAAGTACACAATATTTACGGCGCAAATATGACTAAAGCAGCAGGCGAATATTTTTCCAAGGAGTTTGGCGACGGCAAAATTCTTATGTTTTCCCGTGCCTCATATGTAGGCGCTCACCGTTCAAGCGGAATATGGTTCGGCGATAACCATTCGTGGTGGTCACATATTCTGCTCAATCTCAGAATGTTGCCCTCTGCCAATATGTGCGGATTTCTCTACTGCGGAGCCGACCTTGGCGGCTTCAACGAAAACGCAACCCGCGACCTTGTACTGCGCTTTCTTGCGCTCGGAGTTTTTACCCCGCTTATGCGCAATCATTCGGCTCTCGGCACCCGCAATCAGGAGTGCTACAACTTTGAGGATACCGACGATTTCAAGAATATCATTGAGGTTCGTTACCGCCTTATCCCCTATCTTTACAACACATTTTGCAAAGCAAGCAAAAATGACGATATGATTTTCCGACCGCTTTCGTTTGATTACCCGGACGATAAAATCGCACGCGAGTGTGAAACTCAGCTTATGCTCGGTGACGAATGTATGATTTGCCCTGTTTATGAGCAAAACGCAAGCGGCAGATATGTTTATCTTCCTAAGGATATGACCCTTGTAAAGCTAAGCGGAACAAAAATTACAACAGAAAAAATGCCAAGCGGTATTCACTACATTGACGTTGCACTCAATGAGGTTCCGCTCTTTATCAAAAAGGGCAAAAAAATTCCGCTCTGCAAGCCTGCAATGAGAACATCACTGCTTGATACGGAAAATCTTGAATATATAGAAGGATAACAGATTTTATATAAAAAACAAAACAAGCGGCTGCACAAAATCTAGAATTTTGCGGCAGCCGCTTTTAATTTGAACTTATGTTTTATTCTTGCTCCTCGCCACAGCAATTATGACGCTTACAGTCATCTTTGTCATCACTCTGTACCAGACTGCAAATCCAATAATAAACGGGAATTGTCAGAAACGCCAGCCAGCCCATTGACCAGCCTCCGCACACATTAAAATATCCGAATAAAATATATGCGATTACAACCACAACAGGGTATGCAAAGTGACTTGCTTTCCGCTCATAAATGGCGTCAACAAGGGTATAGTAGAGCGGAATTGTAAGCAAACAAATCCAGCTGAGCGCCCAGCCAAAGCACACACCGCTTACTCCCCACCACGCAAAAGCAATTATCGAAAAAATGAAAAACGGAAACTTATTCCATCCGCTTTTATGCTTGTGGTGACAATGCTTTATTTTCTCATCAACCATCACATTGCCGTTTTCATCAGTATAAACTCTTTGCTTACCGCCTTCTTCAACGTGTATTCCGTTCCGGCCCACATCAACCTTATCGCCGTTTTTTTCGTAAACGTGAACACCGTCCTTAAAGCTTATGTGTACTTTGTCTCCGCTGTTTGAATTAATATGGAATCCGTTTTTAAACGAAACCTTACCCATCTTCTCATACACAGTATCACTGTCGGGGGTTCCGTTATAGCTGTCAGCGCTTTCTGTACTGTCGGTCTGTTCGGTATCACCGTCATCGTCAGGCTCTTTTGTTTTTGCAGTCTTACCCTTAATAAGTTCATCAAGCGTAACGCCGTAAATGTCGGCAAGGAGAATAAGGTTATCCGTATCAGGCGAAGCTTCTGCACGCTCCCACTTAGAAATAGCCTGTCTGCTAACCCCTATTTTTGCTGCAAGTTCTTCCTGACTCAGGTTATGTTTTTTTCTGTACTGTAATAATCTGTTGGCTGTTTCAATATTCACATTAAGTCCTCCTCGTTATACTAAACGCAAACAAAATTCTTGAGCAGATTTTTCGTCAAACAAGCGGTATTCCTCAGAAAGTCTGACTCCTTTATGTGAGCGTTCAAATCTTAGATTTGGCTTTGCAAAACTTATGCAAATTCTAAGGACAGCTACGATATTGGGCAGAAAATATACCAAAATGACATCTGCTTTTTTTATTGTGTTTAGTATTGAATTATGAGCTTATTTTACCCCGCAACCGCTGCAACACGCAATACATTTCGGTTTTCATTGCCGCAACTTCCGGTTGCACTCGGCATATAGATACACTTAATTCCGTAATAATTGCCTATACAAATAAAAATAACAGCACCCTTAAAATAGTATCATATATAAACAGAGCAATTTGAATTTTTGTAATTACTTTTTCTTAATCGGAAGCCTGATAACAGTCTTTAATCTATTGACATCACACCTTCTTGGATCACTTAGGTATATCTCGTGATGAAATCTGGCATCCGTTATATCAACCTCATAATCGTTTTCTTTTGCATATTCGTGCATTAATTTTACAGTTGTCGGCTCATTATC
>CAYQXN010000027.1:0-7691 GCA_964421585.1 uncultured Ruminococcus sp.
TCACACTAAATGCAACCGCAAATTCTACTGTTGCATTTACTTTGAGAATTTACTTATTTTATCGAGATTGGATATTTTTTTAAAAAATACTTGCATAATTTATATTTTTATGATAAACTGAATTAGTTATTAATGATATTTGATATTATTTTATGAAAGGACGATAAAAATGAGTGTTTGGGGAATAGTTCTCGGTATTTTACTCGCAATCGTATCTATTGCAATCATAGTTGTAATCATTCTTCAGGAAGGTAACCAGCAGGGTGTTGGTATTGTTACAGGTGCTGCTGATTCATACTTCTCTAAGAATAAGGCTCGTTCAATTGATGCATTTCTTGCTCGTTGGACAAAGGTTTTTGCAGCTGTTTTTGTTGTTTTTGTACTCGCGCTTAATGTGCTTGCACACTTTGATATACTATAAGCATATTTTTAATTTCAAAAGCATAATAATAAACCGTCGGAGCTTATCCGACGGTTTGTTTTTATGTTGGGAGTTGTTTAATATGCCGTGGTGGGGAATATGCATACTTGTTTTTTCTGTATTTATTTTCTTTGCTTTTATTCATTATAAAGGTAAAAATAAGCGACCGTTTAAACGGTCGCTGTTGTCAATGGTATGCGGAATTATTACTTTACTTGCTGTCAATCTGAGCGGCAGTTTCACGGGTGTCTTTTTGCCTGTAAGTTTAATGTCGCTCGCGGTGTCACTTGTTGGCGGAATTCCCGGAGTAACATTAATGCTGCTCTTAAATCTGTTTTTTTGATGCTTTTATAGGAGTACTTAGCTTAAGAAAAAAATATTGTATTCAGAACTCAGGCTGAATATCAATTACATATTTTTTAGGGTAAGTATTACAGAACTCCATATAATTCTTCAAGGGCTGTGCCTACGCTTTCTTTATCCTTTGTCATAAGTGCGAGCATAACCTTGTAAACAGTTGCAGGATATTCATAAAAATTATTTTTCATCATTACTGCCTGTTCAAAAGTTGGAGCATAGAGCTTGAATGTTAAAAGTTCAGTGCTGCCGCCCGAAATTTTGAATATTACATCAAATCCTATATCTGTTTTGCTTATTTCAACAGAATTATCACGCTTGGTCTTTTTTTGAGCGAGCAGCTTTGTTGCACATACATAAGCCTTTTCTTTGACCGTGTATGCAAGTGTTGTCTCAAGCTGTGAGGCAATCATTCTGCCTTTATCAGTCAAGGAAAAGGTTGTTTCTTTTTCATCTGTTTTGCATGCTTCCAGATTTCCGTTAGTCACAAGGTCATCAAACGCAGAGCTTGTTTCAAAATAATTAGCAAGACTTTCATTTTGAACAGCATTTACAATTATGTCCTTGCTTATATTTTCTTTTACAGAATAAAAAAGATAGCAAATAAGAATTTTAATCTCATTTTTACTTCTGAGACCGCCCGGTATAATACCTTCATCAAATGTGTCAAAAGCCATATAATCACCCTAATTTCTGACTAAGTTATAAAGTTATACATACATATTTTGTCAAAAGCTTTACTGTGCTTATTAAATATTATCAACATTATAGCATATAATAATCAAAATGTGTAGCTTTTAAGTAAAATAAATTGACTACTAATTTTAGTTATGATAAAATTATACTCAGATAAGATAACTTTGTCTTATCCGATTATAAATACAGGTACTTTTGTGCCGTTCGGTAATGTGTTGACATTATCTCAGAAAGGGGACAGAGCATGGAACAGTATATGCCCTTTATTTGGATAGGATTTGCAGTGGTTATGGCTGTGTGCGAAGCCTTTACAACACAGCTTGTATCAATTTGGTTTGTTGCAGGAGCCTTGTGCGCGGCAATTACAACTATTTTTACACCTTCAATTCCTATTCAGTCAGCAGTATTTCTTGCGGTTTCTCTTATTGCTTTGATTTTTACACGACCTCTTGTCAATAAAATTAGAGTAAATAAGGAAAAAACAAGCACAAATGCTGATCGTCTTGTTGGTATGACAGGAGATATGCTCACCGAAATATCTGACTCTGAGCATATCGGTCAGGTTAAGGTGTCAGGTGAAGTCTGGAGTGCAAAGGCAGACCTGCCAATAACAAAAAATTCAAAAGTAAGAGTGCTTGGAATCGAAGGCGTAAAGCTGATTGTTAAGCCTTTAATTAAGGAGGAGTTATAATGCCTGAAATTGGAATTGGATTAGTAGTAATAGGTATAATAGTTCTTATATTACTGATTGTTATTATCAGTAATGTCAAAATAGTGCCGCAGGCTCATGCTTATGTCGTTGAACGTCTTGGTGCGTATAACGCAACATGGGATACAGGTCTGCATGTAAAAATACCATTTATTGACAAAATTTCTAAAAAGGTTTCGTTAAAAGAGCAGGTTGTTGACTTTCCGCCGCAGCCTGTTATCACACGTGATAACGTAACAATGCAGATTGATACTGTAGTATATTTTGAAATAACAGATCCAAAGCTTTATTGCTATGGCGTTGAACGACCGTTAAGCGCTATTGAAAATCTTACGGCAACAACTTTGCGTAATATTATCGGTGACCTTGAGCTGGATAATACCCTTACATCTCGTGATACAATTAATGATAAAATCAGAATTATTCTTGATGAAGCAACGGATGCGTGGGGTATAAAAGTTCTTCGCGTAGAGCTTAAGAATATTTTGCCGCCGCGTGAAATTCAGGACGCAATGGAAAAGCAGATGAAGGCTGAGCGTGAACGTCGCGCCAAGATTCTTGATGCAGAGGGTGAAAAGAGCAGTCAAATTCTTGTTGCCGAAGGTCTTAAGGAGTCAGCTATTCTTAAGGCTGAAGCTGTAAAGGCGCAGAAAATTAAAGAGGCTGAAGGTGAGGCTGAGGCTATCCTAAGAGTACAGAAGGCTAATGCGGATGCTCTCCGAATGCTTAATGAAGCAGCTCCGACTAACTCTATAATTCAACTAAAATCCCTTGAGGCTTTTGCGAAGGCTGCTGACGGAAAATCGACAAAAATTATTATTCCCTCGGATATTCAGGGACTTGCAGGCACGGTATCTGCTATAAAAGAGCTTTGGAAAGATGATGCACCAAATGCGTAAGCAATATAAATATTGGATAATTAAATGATTGGCGGTAAATAATTATCAATGAAATTGCGGACGCTTTATTAATTGATAGTGCCTTATACTGATTATAGAATGTGGAGTTATTGGGCAGATTTTGTCTCTTTAAATAGTCTTTTATAATTAGAATCAGTTGATTTATTTTGCAACTCTCCGAAGGTACAGCTTCTTTTGTGCCTTCGGATTTTTTTGATTAGGGGTAGAATAGATGATAATATTAAATCTTTGTTGGTACTTTATAGTTTTTTCATTTTTAGGTTGGATTGCTGACGGTATTAGAACACTTTTTACTGAGGGCAAGTTTCATAACCGCGGGTTTCTGGCGTCTCCGTTTTGTCCTGCTTACGGGGCTTGTGTTGTCATCCATTATATTCTTTTGTATCGTTTTGTATATAATAAGCTTTTGCTGTTTTTCTTAAGCACTGTATTAATGTCTTTTTTGTTCGTGCTTATCGGTTTTATTTCACAAAAGCTTCTCGGCTTTAAACCGTGGGATTTCAGTAAGCTGAAATTTCATATAGGCAGCTATATGACAATTCCGTATGCGTTTCTTCTTGGGCTTACGGGAACAATTATTGTTGCTCTTGTTATTCCGGTGTTGAATACTCTGCTTGCACACATTAGGTTTGACATAAGTGTGATGATTGTGCTTTGTATATCTGTCTTTCTGTTTCTTGATTGTATTTTTTCGTTTATTACTGTTTTCAGACTTCGCAGAAAGATTAAACTGCTTAAAGAGGATGCCAATCTTATCAATGAAGAAGTTACTCAAGAAAAAATTAATGAAATCAGGGAAAATTATAACAGACTTTTTACTCAGAATGTGCTTCGCAGGCATCTTACCTCTGCTTTCCCTGACCTTAAAAATCGTGTATATGTGCGTGAATTTGCAGATATGCTCGAAAAGGTCAAAAATGACAATATGAAGGAATACAGTACCGTATATGAAGACAAAAATGAAAAGCCTTTTGCATTTGGGTTATGCTTTGCAAAGCTTTTTTACCTTTTTTTAATTGGTTCATTAGTGGGTACGCTCATTGAAACAGTATGGGCAATATTTGTTGAAGGCCATTTTGAATTTCGTGTAGGGATGGTGTACGGACCATTTATTCCCGTGTACGGTGGTGGAGCGTGTTTTCTTACAATCATTCTCTATAAATTGTACAAGCTTAACGATACTCTTATTTTTGTAATCAGCGCAGTTGTAGGTGCAGGTTTTGAATATGTGTGTTCATGGCTTCAAGAAACACTTTTTGGTACGGTGTCTTGGGACTACAGCAATACTCCGTTTAATCTCAATGGCAGAACAAATCTTATGTATGCTCTCATCTGGGGATTTCTGGGACTTATATGGGTTCGTTATCTCTATCCTTGGGCTTCAAAGCTGATTGAAAAAATACCTAAGCGTGCTGGCTCAATTATTACAACATTTCTTGTAATATTTATGCTTTTCAATGCAATTATGTCTGTTGCAGCTGTATGGAGATGGGGAGACCGCGGTGAAGGCGTTGCACCGCAGAACAATTTTGAGGTATATATTGATAAGCATTTTAATGATGAAAAAATGAGAATGTTATTCCCTCATATGTATGATACGGGTAAATCCGGAGATGAAGCGGTTGTAAATAACGAAGAAAGTTTTGAGAGCGCAACAGAGTTATATACAAAGGAATATACAGCGACACAATAAAAAGTTAAACCGAACTGTAAATTTACTGTTCGGTTATTTTTTGTATTAAATTAATGTTATAAATATTAAAAGCAAAATAATTGTCGCTATCTATTGAAATATTGATAATTTTTTAATATAATATAAAAGATAATAAAAGATGACGGTATTGCATTTAGCCTTATCAGATAGGAGTGTTGATATGAAAAAGGTTGCAATCATAATGGGATCAGACAGTGACTTTCCTGTAGTATCAAAGGCGGTAACCAAGCTTAAGGAGTTTGGCGTTGAGTATGAGGTGCACGTTATGAGCGCCCACAGAACGCCTGATGCAGCTATTGAATTTTCTGCAAATGCAAAGAAAAACGGTTTTGGCGTAATTATTGCAGCAGCAGGTATGGCGGCTCATCTTGCAGGAGTTCTTGCCGCAAAGACTACACTTCCTGTTATCGGTATTCCGTGCAAATCTGCCCAGCTTGACGGTTTGGATGCATTGCTTGCCACTGTAATGATGCCAACAGGCATACCTGTTGCGACTGTTGCAGTTGACGGTGCGGCAAATGCAGCAATTCTTGCGGTAGAAATACTTGCTCTTTCTGATGATACACTTGCTCAGAGGCTTGAAAATATGAAATCAGATATGGAAAAGGGCGTTGCAGCAAAGGATGCTGCTATGCAGACTAAGGTGGCAGAGCTTTGAGAAAAAAATATGTAAACATAGATGAAAGACTTGATAAGGTTCACGAGGAGTGCGGTGTTTTCGGCTTCTATTGTAATGATGACGATCTTGACAGCGTTGCAATTTCTCATGATGCTCTTTTCAGCCTTCAGCACAGAGGGCAGGAAAGCGCAGGCATTACAGTAAATAACGGCGGCGAGCTTCTTACTGTCAAGGAAACAGGAATGGTCTCTGAGGTGTTTACTCCAAAGACTTTATCAAGATTAAAAAACGGCAAAATCGCTATAGGTCACGTACGCTATACATCGAACGAAAGTCTTGATCGAGCTTCAAATCAGCCGCTTGTTCTCCGTTATAAGGAGGGAGCAATCGGAATTGCGAGTAACGGGTCAATTACAAACTTCTCGGAAATTCGCCGAGAACTTGAGCGCGGTGGTGCTATTTTTCAGTCTAATTCAAATGCTGAGCTTATGGCTTATGTTATTGCGACTGAACGTTGCACAACCGATAATATAGAGGATGCTGTTCTTCATTCAATGGATAAGCTCAAGGGTGCATATTCAACAGTAATTTGTGCACCTACCCGTCTTATCGGATTTCGTGATATGTATGGATTTCGCCCTCTTTGTATAGGCAAGCTTAAAAATAGCTATATAATTACTTCTGAAAGCTGTGTAATTGACAGCCTCGGCGGTGAATTTGTGCGTGATATTATGCCTGGCGAGATGGTTGTAATTGATGAAGATGGCTTTCATAGTTACAATTCAAGAATTAAAGCGGATAAGACCTCGTTTTGTCTTTTTGAGTATGTTTATATTGCTCGTCCTGACAGCGTGATAGACGGTGTAAGTGTTTATAACTCACGTTTCAAAGCAGGGGAACTCCTTTACAGTGAATATCCTGTTGAAGCTGACATAGTCTGCGGTGTTCCAGATTCGGGGCTTACAGCTGCTGAGGGTTATTCAAAAGCCTCAGGTATCCCATATGGTACAGGTTTTGTAAAGAATAAATACATAGGCAGAACTGTGGGTACAGGCAAGAATAAGAAACAAAGACTTCTAAAAACCAGACTTACAGCTCTAAAAGCAAATGTCAGCGGCAAGCGGGTAGTGGTAATAGACGACTCAATTGTGCGCGGCGAAACTTCTCGTCATATCGTGCAGCTTCTTCGTGATGCGGGAGCGACTGAGGTTCATATGCTCATATGCTCTCCACCGTTTAGACATCCTTGTTACTTTGGTGTTGATTTGCGTGAGTCTGAGAGCTTTATTGCAAATACGATGTCTACTGATGAAATTAGGCAGTATATAGGTGCCAATACTATTGGTTACCTAAGCGTTGAAGGTGTGAGAAAAACAGCTGAAGAGTCTGATATAGGTCTTTGTGACAGCTGCTTCAGCGGCAACTATAATACTGAAATTCCGAGAACAATATTTGTAGATAAATATGCTAAGAAAATTAATAAATAACGGAGTGATTACAATGAACAACAGCTTTTCAGAGAGTTACAAGGCGGCAGGCGTTGATGTAACAGCAGGTTATAAATCAGTTGAACTGATGAAAAAATATGTTGCACGCACAAAAGTTGATGGTGTAGTATCGGGTATTGGCGGCTTCGGTGGTCTTTTTGCTCCTGACTTTAATGGAATGGCAGAGCCGATTCTTGTCAGTGGAACAGACGGCGTCGGCACAAAGCTAAAGCTTGCATTTCTACTTGACAAGCACGATACAATCGGAATAGATTCGGTTGCAATGTGCGTAAATGATGTAATCTGTTGTGGTGCAAAACCGCTGTTTTTTCTCGATTATATTGCAATAGGCAAAAATTATCCTGAAAAGGTAGCTGAAATCGTATCCGGTATTGCAGAAGGCTGTGTTCAGTCGGAATGTGCCCTGGTAGGTGGTGAAACCGCTGAGCATCCCGGCTTGATGCCCGTTGATGAGTATGATGTTGCTGGTTTTTGCGTTGGTATTGCCGATAAGCCGAAAATGATTGACGGTTCAAAACTTAAGAAGGGCGATGTTCTTATCGGCTTGCGTTCGTCAGGTGTTCACTCTAACGGATTTTCACTTGTCAGAAAAATTTTTGATATTAACAAGGATACTATTAATAATACATATCCTGAGCTTGAAAAGTCTCTTGGTGAAACTCTGCTCACACCGACAAAAATTTACGTAAAGCCTTTGCTTGCTCTTATGAAAGAGATTGATGTTAAGGCTGTATCACACATCACAGG
>CAYQXN010000027.1:7701-21319 GCA_964421585.1 uncultured Ruminococcus sp.
TCGTATGCTCAAAGATGGACTCTCAGCAAAAATAAACAAGGATGCTGTTCCTGTTCTTCCAATCTTCAAGCTTATGCAGCGTGTGGGAAATATTCCCGAGCACGATATGTTTAACACCTTCAATATGGGTGTAGGTATGGTTATTGCAGTTGCTGAGGAAGAAACTGATAAGGCAATTGAGGTTCTCAAGGAAAACGGCGAGGATGCAGTAATTCTCGGTAAAGTAGTTGAAGGTACTGACGGAGTTGTATTTGCATAATGAAAAGAATAGCAGTTTTAGTTTCAGGCGGCGGTACAAATTTACAGGCTCTTATTGACGCACAGAACAGAGGAGAGATTGTAAACGGTGAAATTTCCTTTGTAATTTCTTCAAATCCAAATGCCTATGCTCTTGAAAGAGCAAAAAATAACGGTATTTCTACAGAAGTAATCAGAAGAAAGGATTATGCTGAGTTTGCCGAATATGATGAAGCGCTCACGTTGTTGTTGCAAAGCAAGGATATTGATGTTGTTGTGCTTGCAGGCTTTATGACAATTCTTGGTTCTAAGGTTATAAAAGCTTTTGAAAACAGGATTATTAACATTCATCCGTCGCTTATTCCTTCGTTTTGCGGTGAAGGCTACTACGGACTTTTAGTCCACGAGGAGGCTTTGAAAAAAGGAGTAAAGGTAACAGGCGCAACAGCTCATTTTGTAAATGAAGTCTGCGACGGCGGTCCTATAATCATGCAAAAAGCCGTGGAAGTACAAAATGATGATACTCCCGAGATTTTACAAAGACGTGTAATGGAGCAGGCCGAGTGGAAAATCCTTCCGAAGGCTGTTTCACTCTTTTGTGAAGATAAAATAATTGTAAAAGACAATAAAACCGAAATTCTTGAATAATGGAGGCAAAGTATGACACCAGTATCACTTTTTAAGGAGATTTCCTCAACAACCTACCCCGGAAGAGGTATTGTAATAGGCAAGAGTGCTGACGGAACAAAGGCTGTGATAGCTTACTTTATTATGGGCAGAAGTGAAAACAGCAGAAACCGCGTGTTTGTAGAAACAGAAGACGGCATAAGAACTCAGGCGTTTGACCCGTCAAAGCTTGTTGATCCGTCGCTTATAATTTATGCACCTGTAAGAACGTTAGGCAACAAAACAATTGTTACTAACGGAGATCAGACAGATACAATTTATGAACTTATGAATCAGCAGCAGACTTTTGAACAGTCGCTTCGTACACGTGAGTTTGAGCCTGACGTTCCAAACTATACTCCTCGTATTTCGGGTATTGTCAAGTGCAGCGGCGGCAAAATGAACTATGCTATGTCTATTTTAAAAAGTGCAGACGGTAACCCTGATTGCTGTGAAAGATATACTTTTTCATATGATAAACCTCTTTCAGGAGTCGGCAGATTTATCCATACATATATGGGTGACGGAAATCCCCTTCCGAGTTTTGAGGGCGAACCGACGCTTGTTGAAATCGGTGATTATGATATAGATACATTTGCCGAAGAAATTTGGAAATCTCTTGATGCTGACAATAAAGTTTCACTTTTTGTGCGCTATATTGATATTGCAGCAGAAACATCTATTTCAAGGATTATTAATAAGAATAACTAACTGTTTAAAACGGAAAGGACGATATCCAATGAACGAACTGGCTTTAAAATACGGATGTAACCCCAACCAGAAGCCGTCAAGAATTTTTATGCAGGATGGCTCAGAGCTTCCTGTTGAGGTGCTCAACGGCAGACCGGGCTATATCAATTTTCTTGACGCTTTTAACAGCTGGCTGCTTGTAAAAGAGCTTAAGGCGGCAACTGGTCTGCCCGCTGCTGCTTCTTTCAAGCACGTCAGTCCTGCCGGTGCAGCAGTTGCAACCGAGCTCTCCGACACGCTTAAAAAGGTTTATTTTGTTGACGATTTGGAGCTTTCTCCCATTGCTTCTGCATACGCAATGGCAAGAGGTGCAGACAGAATGTCCTCATATGGCGATTGGGTTGCTCTTTCAGATACCTGTGATATTCAGACAGCACTTCTTCTAAAAAGAGAAGTATCTGACGGTATTATTGCCCCTGACTATACTCCCGAGGCTCTTGAAGTACTCAAATCAAAAAGAAGAGGCACTTACAACGTTGTCAAGATTGATACTGATTATGTTCCTGCTCCTGTTGAGCATAAAGATGTTTTTGGCATAACTTTTGAGCAGGGCAGAAACGAGCTTAAAATTGATGAAGCTATGCTTATGCAGAATATTGTGACAGATAACAAAGAACTTTCAGATGATGCAAAGCGTGATCTTCTTATTGCTCTTATCACGCTCAAATACACTCAGTCAAACTCTGTTTGTTACGCAAAGGGCGGTCAGGCAATCGGTGTTGGCGCAGGTCAGCAGTCAAGAATTCATTGTACTCGCCTTGCAGGAAACAAGGCTGACATCTGGTTTTTAAGACAGCATCCAAAGGTTATGAATCTTCCTTTTGTTGATGATATCAGACGTCCTGACAGAGATAACACAATTGATGTTTATATTTCTGACGATTATGATGATGTTCTTGCAGAGGGTACATGGCAACAATTCTTTAAGATAAAGCCTGAGCCTCTTACAAGAGAAGAAAAAAAGGAATGGCTCTCAAAATTTGATGGTGTTTCACTTGGTTCTGACGCTTTCTTCCCATTCGGTGACAATATTGAGAGAGCAAAGCGTTCAGGCGTTCAGTATGTAGCACAGCCGGGCGGTTCAATCCGTGACGACAATGTAATTGATACCTGCAATAAGTACAATATGACAATGTGCTTCACGGGTATTAGACTTTTCCATCATTAATTGAGGTGCTGTTATGAAAATTTTGATGATTGGATCGGGCGGCAGAGAACACGCTCTGATTAAGAAATTACTTGAAAGTCCAAAATGCACAAAGCTTTACTGTGCACCGGGTAACGGCGGCATTTCAAGAGACGCTGAGCTTGTAAATATCGGCGTAATGGACAAGGAGAATATGGTGAAGTTTGCAAAGGATAATGCAATTGACCTTGTATTTGTTGCTCCTGACGATCCACTTGCAGACGGTATGGTTGATGCAATGCAGGCGGCAGGAATACGTGCATTCGGTCCTAATGCAAACGCTGCTATTATTGAAGCGTCAAAGGTCTTTTCAAAGAACCTTATGAAAAAATATAATATTCCGACAGCTAAGTATGAGGTGTTTGATGATCCTCAAAAGGCAATTGAATATGTCAAAAATGAAAATACGGTGCCTGTTGTTGTCAAGGCTGACGGACTTGCACTCGGAAAGGGTGTAATAATTGCTCAGACAATTGATGAGGCTGTTGTTGCAATTAAGGAGATTATGGAAGACAAAAAGTTCGGCACTTCCGGTAACAACATAGTTATTGAGGAATTCCTCACAGGACCCGAGGTTTCTGTTCTTGCTTTTACGGACAGTAAGGCTGTAAAGCCTATGGTAAGCTCCAAGGATCATAAGAGAGCATATGATAATGATGAAGGCCTAAACACCGGCGGTATGGGCACAATAAGCCCGAATCCTTACTATACAGACGAGCTTGCTTGTGAGTGTATGGAAACCATATTCAAGCCTACAATTGCTGCTATGAATGCAGAAGGAAGACCGTTCAAGGGCTGCCTGTACTTTGGTCTTATGCTCACGCCAAACGGTCCTAAGGTCATTGAATATAATGCTCGTTTTGGTGATCCTGAGGCGCAGGTTGTTCTTCCAAGGCTTAAAACCGATCTTGTAGATATATGTGAGGCAGTAATTGACGAAAGATTATCAGAGCTTGATATAGAGTGGTTTGACGGTGCTGCAGCGTGTGTCGTTATGGCAAGCGGCGGTTATCCTGTTGAATATAAAAAGGGCATAGAAATGTTCGGTATGGATGATAACGGCGGCGTTGACGGTGCAATTGTTTATCATGCCGGAACAAAGTATGAGAATGGAAAATTCTACACGAACGGCGGACGTGTTCTGGGTGTAACAGCAACTGCATCTTCTCTTGATGAGGCGTTAAGCAAGGCATATGCTGCCGTTGACAAAATTAATTTTGACGGTGCACACTTCCGTCACGACATAGGCAAAACAAGATAAATTTATTCAATTTTAAAGCGTACTGCAATTGATTTGTTTGCAGTACGCTTTTTAGATTTGTTAATTATAATACTTTTATAAAACGATAATACAGCTTTTTTAGTTTTGGACTGTAGCCGTAAAGCTCCTTGCGCTCTTCGTTGACAAATTTTCTGAGTATGGCAACTTCTTTTTCACTCATTGTATGATTACTGAATTTTGCCTCATTTGCAATATCTGTGATTGTATCAGGAATAACATTTTTAGTGTATGCGGTAAGCAGTGAAATATATCTGTACATATATATTATTCTGCTGTTGATTTTGCCTGATGAAAATTTCTTTTGCCTGGATTTATTTATAATTGCCGTTCTTAAAAGAATAACCGCAATAATCAGCAATACAACTGCTATTATAATTGTTGGTATTGTAAAGTTGAACTCTGATTTATTTGTAGTAATATTGTTGCTCTTTGGTTCAGTGACATTAGTTGTCGTGCTTGGTACGGTGGTACTTACTGTAACGGAGGTTGTGCTTTGTGTTGTTGCCGTTTCGCTATTTTGAACTGTTTGTGTGGAAGAAACAGACGGCGTTGCATCCAATGGGATCCAGCCAACGCTGTCTTTGTAATATTCCACCCAAGCATGTGCGTCATCAGAGGTTACAGTTACCCATTTATCAGCATCGGCGGATGCACAATAGCCTGTAACGTATCTTGCAGGCACTCCCAAGGCTCTCAGCATAGTAGCCGCTGCTGTGGCAAAGTGTACGCAATATCCGCTATTTGCACTTTCAATAAACCATACGGCAAAATCTTCCTCGATGTTCGGCATTTTATCGGGAGATACAGAATACACTGCACAGTTTGAAACAAGGCTTTTTACAGCGGATGCGGTGCTGTCAACATCAAGATTGTCAATATTATTATCCTTTGCAATCTCAAGCAAACTGTCTTTTGTACTGTCAGGCAGTTTTGTATATGTTTCATATACAAAAGCCTCGTAGTCATCAGCTTTACTGCCTTCTTTACGATAGAGATTATCTGCTGAATAGTATGCTATTGTGTAATTTTTCAGCCCTGAGTTGTTTTTGACGAATACATCACCAACCTCAATAAAACTAAAATCTGAGGTTGGATAATAAGGTACAAATATTAAATTTTCTTTATTCTTAGTTCTTATATTAACACTTTCTGTTTTGTTTGACTTTGAACGCGTTAGTGATGAAATATCAAAATTCTGAGGATATTTACCTGCTTCCTCATCTGAAAGTATTGACCAGCCGTTATCCTCATAGTCGGCATAGGACATCCCTTTCAAATACAGCCTGCCGTTCGTCTGAGCTTTGACATCCATTATTTCATCTCCTGTGAGTTTGAAGTCACCGAGATTTTTAAGGTTTTCACGTTCTTTTAGATTGCTCTTGAAATTTCCAAGAAGGGATATTAGCGTATTGTTCTGACTATTTATACCGTTTCCTTCGGTGATTTTTTGAGCATAATCAAGCAGATTTTCCTGCCATTCAAAGCGTTTATAGCCTTCAAGAGGACAGAGAACACTTATGATTGTTATTATTACAGCCATAAGCAGGGCAATTACTGCCGAAATAAATCCGCCAAATGAGGGAATTTTTCTGCGTATGAACGCAGTTAAATACAAAGCAAATAATATGCTGAGAACACATATCAACGGTGAAAGTGACGGCGGAGTATTTACCATTAAAAAACAGGGGATAAGAATAATAATTGATACTATAACCGGAACAATTATCCTTTTAAATCTGACAAGAGAAATTGCAATAAGCTCGCTTACAATAAACGCAATAAATACAAGAAGCACAGTAGCGTCCTTTGTTGAGACTCCGTTTGAGTTCGAAGCAAAACTGACTGATGACGGTACGCTCATATATTGCGAGTATATTGCGAGAATCTTGTTTACTGTGTATTCAAGCTGTTTTATAACCGTATCACGAGATATAAAAAGTGTTAAAACATAAACGATTTGCAGCACTATGACTGTGGCTGTATATTTACTGTTTGCCTTTACAAATTCCGACACAAGAGATACTACGGCAGAAAAAGCAACCGATGAAAATATAAGTGTTGAAAGGTTGAAAGAAATACTGAATGAGGTTGCTATGCATATCAGCAGACCTACAGTCAACGCTGATGTGAATATAAAGCTGACAGCTAGTGAGGCTTTGTTTTTCAATCTGTTTGCGCCTCCTCGCCATCACGTGTTATACGATATACTATTGAATTGCATCTGTCAAATTCAGAATCATTATAGGGTAAATTTTGATATAGAGATTTAATAAACATTTTTAATTCATTATCATTTTTGATTTTTGAAATTCCTTTGTATCCGTTGGCAAATGCATAACAATCCGAGTCTTGTTCATTAATGTATGAGCATACATACATAAGACGAGAGAGCACAGATTTGTTATCTTGAGCATTTTCAGTCAGCACAGCGTTAACTGCAAACTCTTTTGTAATCGGTTGGCTCGGTTCTTTAATTATGATGTTATCATGTTTTGATGACAGCTTCCAGTGGATACTTTTTATGCTGTCGCCGTTTTGATAAGGTCTGAGTTCGTAATAATCTGAAAATCCGCCGCCGCTTTTAGGCTTGTATCCAAGTATTGTCATATTATCAAAGTCAGGTATGTTTTGCGGCTTTTGCGGTTGCGGCATAACAAAAGTTTTAAAGCTTTTGTTGACATAGGCGGGAATAAAAAATATTCCTGTTAAGTCGTACACTCTGCAATGCCTTACGCTGAACTCGCAGCAGCCGCAAAAATTTCCGAGATTTTTGTTCACGGTAAAATAAGGTTTTGCAAATGTTCCGCTGTGTATTATTTTGATCTTGGCATTGACTTTAGAAAAGTTGTTGTGTACTTTTAATTTTGCTTTCACTCTTGGGCAGAAACCAAACCTTTGCTTTCTGAATACTAGTCCGATTTCCAGATTTTGATTTAATTTAATTTCATCATCGCAGTATATCATAAATCCATTTGCAGCGCTTTGAATCATAAACGGCAGACTTACAATTAATGATATAAAAGGAATACATAAAACAATGATAAAAAGAAACCAAGAAAACCATGCATAATAATAAATGTTAAATATAAAAGCAGACGCAAGAATAAAAATATAAAGCAATATATTCTTAATCATCTTCAAATCCTCGGCTGTTTGGTTTTTTTCATAATGTCTTTAAGCACAGCTTCTGTTGAAACTTTTCTTGTTAATGCTTCTGCGCTAAGGATAACTCTGTGGCTTATTGTGCTCAAAAATACGTTTTGAACATCGCGAGGAATAACGTAATCCCTGTTTTCAGCAAAAGCAAGAGCTTTTGACATATCAGTCAGTGACAGTGTGGCTCTTGGACTTGCACCGCGGCTTATAAGAATATTATTTCTGGTTTCATATACAAGCTCAACAATATACTTTGCAATCTCCTTTTTGACAAATACATCCTTGACCTGTTCCTGTAGCTGTGCAAACCCCTGTTTTGTAACGATACAATTAATGCTATCAAGAGGATTAATACTTGTCCTGTTCAGCAGCATTTTACATTCAGCGTCTTTGCCGGGGTATCCCATAGAAATTTTTACCATAAATCTGTCTGTTTGCGAGTCAGGCAAAAGCTGAGTGCCTGAAGTGCCCGCAGGATTTTGCGTGGCAATTACAGAAAAAGGTTTCTCAAGAGGATAAGAATGTCCCTCCACGGTAACCTGCTGTTCCTCCATAGCCTCAAGCAATGCCGCTTGAGTTCGGCTGGAGGTTCTGTTAAGTTCGTCAGCGAGGAACAGGTTGCAGAATATAGCTCCCTTTGTAAACCTGAGCGTATTTGTATCCTTGTTGTAGGTAGAGAATCCTGTAATATCAGAGGGGAGAGTATCAGGAGTGAATTGTACGCGCTTATATTCTAATCCAAGCGCCTTGGAAAATGCCACAGCCATAGTTGTTTTTCCTACTCCGGGAATGTCCTCAATAAGTATGTTGCCATTGGCAAGCAGAGCAAGCAGAGTTGTAACTATAGCCTTGTCCTTGCCGTTTACAGCCTTTTTAATCTCATTTATAATTTTTTGAAACTCGTTCATATTAACCTCAAAATGTTTTGTTTTAATAATTACTTTATTATTTTAGGGAATATCTGAAAGGCATCAAATATGATCAAAACCGGGATTTTTACTAGTCTAGGTAAGATTTACAGACATTCCCGCATTTAATAAATTTTAACACAGAATTGTGAAAAAATATCCGTTTGGGATATATCAGATGGTTTTAAAATAATATTTTCAGATACACTCTAATATATATTTGTAATTTTATTATATTTTATAAATAAATATATTTCAAGTGTTTTTAAATCTGTAATAAATGCAGAAATACAATTATTTTTTATTCAGATATTTTTATTCAGAAGCCCCCTGCTCCATTTTGTATGGAACAGGGGGCAACATTAATACACTAACGAATAAAATAATAAGTATCGTACCTATTAAAAAGCAGATAACTTTTTATAAATTATATTTTATTTATACGTTCTTTTATGAAAAATAAAGAGATAATAAATTTTGAGACAAAATAAACTTACGCCTTGCGAATGGCTTGTATTATTGCACTGATTTTTGGTGTTGTACCATAAAGTAATACACCGACACGGTAGATTTTTGCAGAAATTATACCTATCCCTATTACCGAAACAACAAGAATGGCAATGGAAATTATTATCTCATAGAAACTCACAGTGCTCATTGCAATGCGGGTAAACATAGCCATGGGTGAGGTGAATGGAATATAGGAGCAAACCTTCATCAATACACTATCTACAGTTCCGCTTGACAGCGCAAATACTATTATAATGAAAGCAATTATAAAGAGCATAGTAATCGGCATAACTGCGGTATTTATGTCCTCAAGCTTCGATGTAGTAGAGCCTATTGCTCCGTATAAAAAGGCATAGATAAAGAATCCTAGCACAAAGAATATCAGCATATAAAGCAAAAGTTCTGCGGGCATATCGAAAATAGACGTTATAATGCCGTCTTCTTCCCAATAGGTTTTATTAAGATTAAAGCAAATAAAAGATGAAACGAAGATTGCTAATAGCTGAATCAAGCCTGCAAGGCAAGATGCGATGACCTTGCCGAACATCATATTGACAGGCTTTGCACTTGTAATCAAAAGTTCCATAGCACGCGAACTTTTTTCCGATGCAACATTAGTGGCAACCATCTGACCGTAAAGGAGTATAACCATATATAGAGCAAAAATCATAATATAAGTATAAAAGAAATTTTGCATTTGGTCTTTACCCAAATTTACTGTTTCGTGCTCAATTTGTTCAGCGAAGATTTGTTGTGCCTGCTCTATTGACAGTCCGCCGTTAATAACTTCATTCATTCTGTAGATATTCTGTAAAATCTCATCAGCAATCATTGTATTGCCGTCATACATATTAAGATTGTTAATATAGTAGGTATATGAAGTAAATCCGTCTAAAACAAACGCACAATCTGCAATACCGTTTTCAATCACAGACTTTACATCGTTTGCTTCGGTATCAGAAATCATAACTTCATAATCCGTAAAAGCCTCTGAGAAAGCGTCTCTGATATAATCGGAATTCTCTGAGGAGTTAGTATAAATAAGGATAACAGGTAAGTTATCAGTAGCAGCATTGTCTTCTTTGTTTTCGAAGACCTGTGCAATATGCGGAAAAAACATTACTGCTGCAATCAATACAACCAGAAAAACAGTTACTCCGACAAAGATTTTATTAAAGAGATAATGCATTAGCTCAAATCTGAGTATTTTACTAAATTGCTTCATTGTTTCACTCCATGTTCCTGTTGACCTGCGTACTCAACGAAAATATCATTAAGCGACGGCTCAAATACCTTTATTTCATCAATATCATAGGCAGCAGTAAGACGCTTCATTGCCATTTGCTTTTCTTCATCAGAAGAAAGGGTAATAATGATTTCGTCATTCTCTTTTAAGGAACAAAAAGTTCCGAAATCAGAGACAATTTTTTCACGCTGTTGAGAACGTACTACTAAACGATTGCGAGGATAATTTCTTTTAATATCATAAAGATCTCCGATAAGGGCAATGCGGCCGTTGTTAAGAATTGCAATACTGTCGCAAAATTCCTCAATATAATTCATTTGATGGCTTGAAAACAATACAATTTTACCATTTGAAATTTCTTCCTTGATGACATCCTTCAAAAGCATTGCATTTACTGGATCAAGACCGGAAAAGGGCTCGTCAAGAATAATTATATGAGGATTATGCGCCAGTGCAGTAATAAGTTGGATTTTTTGTTGGTTACCTTTTGAAAGTGTATCAAGACGCTTATTTCTGTATTCTTGCATTCCTAATCTTTCAAGCCAATAATCCACTGCTTTAATTGCGTCGCTATGCCTCATTCCTTTAAGCTCTGAAAAATAAACGAGCTGATTAATTATTTTCTTCTTAGGATAAAGACCTCTTTCCTCAGGTAAATATCCAAACTGCACCTTTCTGTAGTCAATCGGTTTTTCGTCAAATAGGATTTCTCCGCCGTTTGCAGGAAAAACATTCATCAGAATACGTATGCTTGTTGTTTTGCCTGCGCCGTTTCTGCCAAGAAGACCAAACGCTTTGCCGCCCTCGGCAGAAAAAGATATACCGTTTAGAACTTGTTTTTCGCCAAAGCTTTTTTGTATATTTCTCATTTCCAGTTTCATATACATATTCCTCAAAGAAAATACGGCAGAGAAATTCCTGCCGTACTTAATAATTTCTTATCATATGAATATTTTATACTACAGCTCTTCAAGCGCCTCTTCAATTGCATTTGAAAGCTGGTCAGGACAGCTCGTTCCTCTGCCTCGGCAGTCTATGCCCTTGAGCCTTTTTATTGCTTCATTGGCATCCATACCAATAACAAGCTGACATATTCCGACAGTGTTTCCGGCACAACCGCCTATTATTTCACATTTTGTGATTTTTTCATTTTCATCAAGCTCAACATTCATTTGGCGTGAGCATACTCCGCGTGGAAAATATGTATGCATAATTAATCTTCCTTTCTTTTTTCAAGTATATTTTAACATATTGATATAAAAAAATCTACATAATTCTATTTTTATCTTTTAATTTTACAAATCTATGTTATAATTACTTAGACAAACTTTTTTACGCATTAGTTATAAATATGCATTAAAGTATTTCTAAAAAATACGGAATATGATGACTATGATAAACTAATTCAATGATGTGATGTGCTTTCTTTTCCTATCGGTCCCACATATATTGAAAAAAGGTTTGTTGATGTTGCTTTACGACGAGGTTTTAAAGAGTTTACAATATCAAAATAGAAAGAATTTTTATAATTAAGAGATTATTTTGATAGTAAAGCGCGGGCAGATATTTATACATTAATAATGAAATAGGATGAAGTTTTAATGGCAATAAGAATAAATCTTGGGGCATGGAACTCTGTTTTTGCGGTACCCTCCAAAGTTGTTGATGAGGGGCTTAAGTTTTCAGACGGCGTCAAGCTGAAGGTACTGCTTTATGTTCTGAGAAACACTGACAGGGAAATTACAGATGAAATGATTTCAAAGGCAACAGGAGTGAATATTTCAGATATACCTGAGGCTCTTGATTACTGGGTGGGTTTTGGTATATTATGCAAGATAAAGGACAGCTATTCTGTTGCTCAAATTAATAATTCTGAAAATGAAATAAAATCTAATACATCTGTATCTGAAAATAATAATTCTATTGAAGAAATAAATGCTGTATCAACTCAGAAAGAGACAATAGCAGAGCAGTCGAATAAGCGCTTTGCTGTTACTCGCCCTCAAAAGCCTGACTATGTGTTTACTGCTCAGAGGCTTGCTGTTGATGAGGAACTCAGAATTTTGGTAAATGAGGCGCAGTCTGTTTTTGGAAAAACTCTTTCAAATTCCGACATTTCAACATTGCTTATGCTCAAGGATACCTGCGGACTTCCGCTTGATGTTATACTTATGCTTATTCAATATTGCGTAAGTATAGGCAAGGGCAATATGCGTTCGGTTGAGAAAATTGGAATTGAGTGGGCTGATGACGGAATTTATACTCTTGAGGCGGCTGATAATAAAATTAGACAGATACGTCAGACAAGTAAAAATTTCTCTATTATTTCGTCAGTTTTTGGACTTAAGAATATTGGTTCTCCAACGAAAAAACAGCTTGAATACGGTGATAAGTGGGTAGGCGAGTGGAAGTTTTCACCCGAAATGCTCAGAGAGGCGTACGAACGCTGTGTTGACAGTAAGGGTACAATGAACCTCAGATATATCGACGGAATACTCAAACGGTGGTATGCTGACGGTATCAGCAACACCAATGATCTTATAACAGCTGAAAAGCTGTCTGCAAAAGCTGCGTCAAATAAGAGACCAAACTCATCAATTGATTACGATGAGCTTAACAAATTAAGTATTCCTGATGTTTGATGAAAGGAAATTATTATGGGATATAACAGCGATACTTATAAGCGTGCCAAGGATATATTATCGGAGCGCCGTCTTAATGCTGAAAAGACAGCTGATCAAAGGCGAGAGATTATATTTAAGCGTGTCCCGCGTCTTGCTAAAATTGATAAGGAGCTTACCGATACCAATATAAAAACTGCAAGAATTGTTGTCAAAGGCGGCAGTGTCGTTGAAGAGATGAGCAAGCTGCGTGATCGCAACCTAGAACTTCAGAGTGAATACAATGAATTGCTTAAGGCAAATGGATACTCTGAGAATGTACTTGAGCCGTATTATGTTTGCTCAAAATGCAGTGATACAGGATATTATGAGCAAAATGGCAAAACACTTATGTGTTCTTGCCTGCAAAATTTGCTTACATCGGTAGCGTGTGAAGAGCTCAACAAGACTGCACCGCTTTCGCTCTCAACATTTGAGACATTTAATCTTGATTATTATGATAAGACTAAAAATCCTGAAACGGGAATATCTCCATATTATGTAATGAGCAAAGTCTATGACTATTGTGTAAAATACGCACAAAACTTTGGGGAGAATTCGGGAAATATACTGATGAAGGGTAACACGGGACTTGGCAAGACGCATCTTTCGCTTGCAATTGCCAATGAGGTTATCAGAAAGGGCTACGGAGTAATCTATGTGTCGGCCCCTGTTTTGCTTCAACGTCTTGAAAAAAATTATTTTTCGTCTGATAAGTCTGATGACATTGAAAGAGTTGTATCAGAGTGCGACCTTCTTATTATTGATGACATTGGCACAGAATTTCATACGCAGTTTTCATCTTCGCAGTTGTATAATATCTGTAATTCTCGTATGCTAAAAAATAAGCCGTTAATAGTTAATACTAATTTGACTCCCGAACAGATGAAAGATGATTATTCCGAAAGGTTCGTTTCCAGAATTTTTGGCAGTGCGCAGAAACTTGATTTTCTTGGTAAAGATATAAGAATAATGAAAAAGTGACATAAAAATAATTGTATTTTTATTTTGGAATAT
>CAYQXN010000028.1:0-21265 GCA_964421585.1 uncultured Ruminococcus sp.
ATCCCTTTCGCTTCCCAAGCTTAATTTTCTCTTGACTTTTCATAGCTGGTCTCCTGCATTTATTTTTTGCTCCTCGCTGCTGTGTGCATAAATTGTGCTTGCAGGATGAATAACCAAAGTTCTGACATCACCTATATTAGTTGCAATAAGAGGGATTTTAAGATTATTCATAAGACTGAACGCTCTTTCCTTGCTTCCTACTCTTATGGTAAGAATAGCTCCTCCCATTCCGCCGAACAAACTCTGCACAAGCGTATAATAAGGGCTTTTTTCAAGCGCAGGATAGTTTACCTCAATACCGTCAAATGTATCAAGAAATTGTGCAAGCTTCAATGCGTTATCACACAATTTTTCCACTCTCAGCCCCATTGTTTCAAGACCGAGACTGTTTAAAAAAGCATTCATAGGCGCCAGACAACAGCCCACATTGCGCCATAATCCGTTTCTTAACTTTGCAATATATGCAAATTTGCCGTATTTTTTATACTCTCCGAGAGTTTCGTAACGGCTTACGTTCCACTTGAAATTTCCGCTGTCAACAATAATTCCGCTTATTGAGTTTCCGCTGCCGTTGATGTACTTTGATGAAGAATGAACAACTATATCTGCACCGTAGTCTATAGGATGAATCAAACACGGTGTTGCAGTTGTGCTGTCAATAATCAGAGGTATGCCGTAACTGTGTGCAAGCTGTGAAACGCTTTCAATGTCAACTACATCAAGTGCAGGATTTCCAATCAGTTCAGCAAATATTACTTTTGTATTTTCGTTAATAAGAGGCTCTATTTCATCGGTACAAACATGATTCACAAAATGTGCTGTAATCCCAAGCGGCTTTAAATCGCCGAACAAATCAATAGTTCCTCCAAACAGCCCTGATCCGGCTATAATTTCATCTCCTGCCTGCAAAATATTGATAAGCGACATTGTAACCGCTGCCATTCCTGACGAGCAAGCTACTGCACCTACTCCCCTTTCTAATGAAGCTATACGCTTTTCAAATGAATCAACTGTCGGATTGCTTATTCTTGTATAGGCAAATCCCGGAGCCTTGTTGTTAAATATCTTTTCAAGCTTTTCGGGAGATTCGTGAGCAAATGCACTGACCTGGTAGATAGGCGTCAAGGTTGCACCCGTAGCCGCATCTCCTTCAAAATTGCCGTGAAGCAATTCAGTATTAAATTTCATTTTATCACCCACCCATTAACTTATATTCAAACCAAATACTTTAATAATATAAACTCTGTTAATATTATATCTTAGATAACATAGTAAATCAATAGGTATTATATTTTTTGTAGTATTGCATAGTATTTTGATAGGACTTTAGGCGATTTTTTGGATGTTTATTTATATTGAATAATAGAAATAAATATGATATACTACTAATATAATATGCTTTATATGTTATGAAAGGAGCGAACGCTGTGAAAATTTCTACAAAGGTTGAATTTGGTATTATAGCCATGATTGATATAGCAGTTCATTCGGAAAGCAATGAAGCTGTAACTGTTTACAGCATTGCTAAACGCCAGAATATTTCCGGTAAATATCTTGAACAAATACTTACGGTGCTGCGGCAAGCACATTTAATTCGCGGTCTGAAAGGCTCAAAAGGCGGTTATGTAATTACAAAACCTGCTGAAGAAATTACATTTAAAAATATCATAGACGCACTTGATATTACTGTATTAAGCGACGTTGATTATTCTTCTGAAAATGATTCGGTTATAATTGAGACAATAAATGTTAATCTGTGGGACAAGATGACGAGCTTTATGCAGAGTTTTGCTGAAAGCCTTACTCTTGCTGATATAATCACGCAATATCACAAATCAATGGAAGAGAAAGCAGAGCAAGTTATGTATTATATATAATACTTAACGGACAGACGACAACACTTCACTCTGTTTAATAGAAATCTGACTTGCACTCTGAAACGAATAAATATAAACTCTATGTGGTTAGGAATAATCCACATAGAGTTTTTTGTTTTTACGATATAATAAGATTTGCTGATAATAATTCGGGGCTCATAACTAGGGCTAGTTTAAAAGATATATTGAAAAATTTAAGTAACCGGCAAAAGTTACCCAAAGCAGATACGGAAGCATCAAATAACCGGCAGGTTTTGATATTTGACAGAACAAAATGATGTTTATGAGAATCAGCAGCCACAACATTACAAGCAAAATAAACGCAAACAGGTACAGTCCCAAATTAAAAAAGATAATCGACCATAAAAAATTAAAGGCAAGCTGAACTCCGTATATAGTCAGAGCAGCACGGTTTGGCTTTCCTGACGTAATCACTAAATACGATGCAATTCCCATAAGAATGAACAGAATTGTCCAAACAATCGGGAACAACCATCCGGGCGGAGACAGAGACGGTTTGTTAATTGATTCAAATGTCTCCATACTATCTCGAGTCAGTAACGCAGATAAGCCGCCGACTGCAAGCGGTATTGCAAGACATATAATCAGTTTTTTCCATTGAATCTTCAAAAAATCAACCCCTGACGTAGTTATTAATGTATTCATATTTTTATTATACTTTTGTAAAAGGGAAATTATTCATTGAATTTCTATCAATATAAAAGATTTGAAAACAAAATTTGAGCATATCCGATCGGGACGTTCAGATTTGCACGTGCTAATAACTTTTCATTATTGCGTTGGCATTCAGGCGCTGTAAAAACTTAAGACAACACCGCACAGTGCAATGTGCGGTATTGTCTTAATCTCTTACTATACTATTTTTTAAATTTTGATATTACTTCACACGTGTATTCAATATCGGCATCATTATGCAAAGCCGAAACGAACATTGCCTCAAACTGAGAGGGAGGTGCATATATTCCGTTCACAAGCAAATGTTTAAAATATTCGGCAAATTTTGTTGTGTCCGACGCTTTTGCCGCATCATAGTCGGTAACCTTTTTGTCTGTAAAAAATACTGTCATCAGAGACCCTACACGGTTTACATTAAGTCCCGCCGCTTTCATCGAAAACTCAAGCTTTTGAGACTTTTTTTCAAGCTCAGAATACAAATTATTTGAGCGTTCCAGAATTTTTAATGTTGCTATTCCTGCGCTGACCGCTATAGGGTTTCCCGACAGTGTTCCCGCCTGATAGACAGACCCAAGCGGTGCAACGCACTCCATTACTTCACGCTTTCCGCCATACACCGCAAGCGGCATTCCTCCGCCTACAATTTTACCGAGTGTTGTCAAATCGGGGGTCACGCCGTAATATTCCTGTGCACCGCCAAGTGAAAGGCGAAAACCTGTAATCACCTCGTCAAAAACTAGCAACGCGCCGTTCTTTTTTGTAATGTCACGCAGGAACTGCAAAAAGCCCTCCTTTGGAGGAACCAAACCCATATTCGCTGCGCAAGGCTCAACAATTACACAAGCTATGTCTTTGCCGTATTTATCAAAAAGCTCTTCAACAGATAATTTATCATTATAAATCGCAAGCAGAGTATTGTCGGTATAGCCCTTGGGAACACCCGCACTATCGGGAATAGAATTTGTGAGAAGTCCGGATCCCGCTTTTACAAGAAGTCCATCTGAATGGCCGTGATAACAACCTTCAAATTTTATAATTTTATCACGGTGGGTGTATCCTCTTGCAGCTCGTATAGCGCTCATCACTGCTTCTGTTCCCGAATTAACAAGACGAAGCATTTCAATTGAAGGAATATGCTTTTTTATCAGATAAGCAAGCTCAATTTCACCCTCGTGACAGGCACCGAATGTCAATCCCCTGTCGCAGGCTTTTTTTACAGCCTCAATAACCTCAGGATTGCTGTGTCCGAGAATATTCGGTCCCCAAGAACAAACATAGTCAATATATTCATTGCCGTCGGCATCAAATATTTTATCTCCGATTGCACGTTCAATAAACAAAGGCGTACTACCCACATTGCGGCATGCACGCACGGGACTGTTTACACCGCCGGGCATAAAATTCAACGCCTTGTTGTAAAGCCACTCGGATTTTGTAATGCTCATACCTTCTCCTCCAGCCACCTTGCAACATCAAGAGCATGATAAGTGATAATAATGTCTGCGCCTGCCCGTTTGATTGCAATCATATTTTCCATAACTATACGCTTTTCGTCAATCCAGCCGTTTTGTGCGGCTGCCTTTACCATTGAATATTCACCGCTGACATTATATGCTGCAAGCGGAAAATCAAATCGGCTCGCCTCTTTGATAATATCAAGATAAGCCAAAGCAGGCTTTACCATAACCATATCTGCACCTTCAGAGATATCATCTGCAATCTCACGCAACGCCTCTTTTCCGTTTGCACTGTCCATCTGATATGTCTTTCTGTCTCCAAAGCACGGTGCAGACTCCGCTGCATCTCGAAACGGAGAATAATATCCCGAAGCAAATTTTGCGCTGTAAGACATAATAGGAGTATTTATAAATCCGCAATCATCAAGCGACCTTCTTATTGCGGCAACTCTGCCGTCCATCATATCAGACGGTGCGATAATATCTGCTCCTGATTTTGCAAGGCTTACCGCCATTTTTGAAAGCAGTGAAAGAGTTTCATCATTCAGAATTTCATTATCCCTTACAACTCCGCAATGACCGTGAGATGTGTATTCACACAAGCAAACGTCAGCAATAACGAGCAAATCAGGATACAGCTTTTTTATATAACGTACTGCCTGTTGGGTAACTCCGTTATCATCATAAGCCGAGCTTGCAAGCTCATCCTTATTCTTAGGAATACCAAAAATCAGCAATCCCGGTATATCGCTGTCTTTTATCTGACATAATATTTCATCAAGCCTGTCAATCGAATACTGATACACACCCGGCATTGAAGAAACAGGATTTTTTATATTTTCACCCTCTGCAACAAAAATGGGGTAAATCAAATCATTCTTGCTTATATGTGTTTCACGCACCAGTCTTCGTATCTGACTGTTAGCCCTGAGACGCCTAAACCTGTTCATTCCGTACCTCCTGCAAGATTATATCTATTATTCCGTCAATATTGCTTGTTCTAGAAATCTGAAACTCATCTATATTGTGTTTTCTTAGCGCATTTGCGGTAATCTCTCCTATGCAAACTATTTTTGTTCTTGAGGAAATTCTAAATCCGTTTTCAAAAAAAGCGTTTACTCCTGAAGAGCTAGCAAATGTAATAAAATCGGTATTAATCAAATTGCTATCCGTAATTTTTGCATTACTAAGCACATCATAGGTCTTTATATCATTATAGCTTATATTGCTTTTATCCAGAATTTCTGTCAATTCAGCAGAACCCTGCTCAGCACGCAAAACAAGCACTTTCTGTTTTTCTGAAACAACCTCGGCAAGCTTTTCTCCAAGAACCTTTGAAGTATATGAATCAGGTATCAGCTCAGCAAATATTCCGCGCTTTTTAAGCACCTCGGCAGTTCCGCTGCCGATTACCGCAAACCTGATTTCTGACAGCTTTCTTACATCAATCATAAGACGGCTAAGTCTGTTCAGAAATATTTCCGCACCGTTAATGCTGGTGAGCACAATCCAACTGTACTCGGAAAGATTGAGAAGAGCTTTATCAAACTCAGGATTTTCACGGTATTCAAGCACATTAAGATAATCAACCTTTTTTATATCCGCACCAAACTTAGGAAGATATGATGAAAGCTTGTCTGAAAATCTCTTTGTGCCTGTTACCGCAACCGACTTATGCTGCAATGGCAGTGAAATTGTCTGACCAAAATCAAAATCCGCAACCTCACCCACAACGATAATTGCAGGGGCTCTTAACTTACCAGCGTCATTCGCAATATTTTTCAACGTACTCCTGACAATATGCTGATCTGCGCCTGCACCGTTTGAAATAACTGCCGCAGGTGTATTTTCGTCTTTGCCGTTTTGTATAAGGGCTTTTGAAATCTGCTCCAAATTTTTAAGTCCCATCAAAAATACAAGCGTGCCGTCAAGCCTTGCGTATGCGCTCATATTTTCAGGCATCATATCCTCAGCGGTGTGACCTGTGATAATATGGAAACTGCGGCTTATTCTGCGATGAGTTACAGGAATCCCCGCAAGCTCAGGCACGGCAATTGCAGACGAAATTCCGGGAACTACACCATATTCAATATTACGCTTTTGAAGAGCCTGAATTTCTTCTCCTCCTCTGCCGAATACAAACGAATCCCCGCCCTTAAGGCGCACAACAGTCTTTCCCTCCATTGCTTTTTGCACAAGAATTTCATTTATCTTATCCTGTGATTCACTGTGATGCCCCGCACGCTTACCCACGCAAATTTTCTCGGCATTTTGCGGGACAAAATCAATGAGCCTGCTGTCAATAAGACTGTCATACAATACTACATCGCATTGTTCAAGCAAGCCTTTACCGCGAAGTGTTATTAAATCATAATCACCACAGCCCGCACCCACAAGATATACCTTGCCAAATGTACTCATATCTTTAATGCCAACTCCTTTGCAAGCTCAAAGCGTGATGAAATTTGGGCTGTGCCGAAAACAGTATTATTACCGTCCTTAGACATTGCTATCGAAATTCTATCATTTTCAACAAATGAATAGCATCCTAACGGCATACCGCAGTCGGCATTCAAAAGCCTCAATACATATCTTTCTGTTTCAAACGAGACAAATGTATTTTCATCATTGATTTTCCCGACAACAGATGCAACCGGGTCATTTTGGCGGCTTTCTACTGCAATAATTCCCTGACATGGGGCAGGAAGAAATTTTGTATAATCAAAATACGTAAAATCAAATTTATCTTCAGAAGTATATCCAAGCCGCTCAAGCCCTGCTGCTGCGAGGACTATACCGTCATATTCTCCTGTTTCCAGCTTTTTAAGGCGTGTATCAACATTGCCCCTGACGTTTTCAAAGGAAACATCAGAATAAATTTTTTCAAGATTAAGTCTGCGCCTGAGACTTCCCGTACCGACAACAAAATCCGGTTCATTCTTTATCGGGCAAGATTTTTTGGTGACAAGGACGTCACGATAATTTCCGCGCCGCATCACACCCGAAATTTCAAGCCCCTCGGCAAGCGAAACAGGCAAATCCTTTGCGCTGTGTACTGCAATGTCAATATATCCGTTTTGCAGCATTTTCTCTATTTCAGACACAAAAACGCCCTTACCGCCTATTGCGGTAAGCGGCTTGTCAATTATCCTGTCTCCTTTTGTAGTTATGTGAACAAGCTCAATTTCGGTATCAGGAAACATATCGCAGAGTTTATTCTCTACCATTTGTGTTTGTACAAGCGCAAGCTTGCTTTTTCTTGTTCCGATTCTGATTTTCATTTATCTTAAATCCTCTATTATTCTAAGAATTTCTTCGTCACCAATATTTTTTTTATTATCAGTACAGATTTTCAATATACGCTCAAATGCAGTTTTTCTGTTATTTTCATCAGGTATCATGCTCTTAATCAGCATACGATATTTGCTGAGAACAGCAACGGCTTCATCACTGTCATCATTCAGTGAATTTTCAATTCTCTCACGCAAAAACTTTGCGTACAAGGGACTTTTTCCTGAGGTTGAAATACCTACGGTAATATTATCCCTTTTTACTAACGCAGGAAAAATAAAACCGCATTTGTCCTTGTCATCAACCGTATTTATCATAATATTTTTCATTCTGCAAAGCTCAAATATATAAGCATTAAGACTGTTATCATCGGTTGCGCTTATAACCATAAATGCATTATCAATATCTTTATCCTCAAATTTTCTTTTGCAGATTTTAATATCCGATATATTGTTTATTTCATCACAAATTTCGGGAGCAATAACAGTAATTACAGGCTTAAACGGCAGCAGTTTTTCAATTTTTCTTAATGCTACTGTTCCCCCGCCGATAACTACACAGCTTTTATCTTCTATATCAATATAAAACGGAAAATACCCCATACTCACACCTGATTTTCAAAGGTTTTCAGAATATCAACAAACGCAGCGAATACATCTGCCGAGACATTTGACTTCATTTTGTAAATAAGCTCTTCAAGAGACTTGTCCGCCAAACCGTTTTTTACACAGTCAAGTCTCGGAAGAAAATCGTGAAAAGTCAGATCTTTTTTCAAAACGTCAATCTCTTCTGATATAATTTCTTTAGCCGTCTCCACACTGTCAAGCTTGAGAGCATTGTTTTCCTTTGCAAGCCGTTCAAAATAATCTATATTTATAAGGCTAACGTTTTCTATCTCGGTAATTGAATTATCAATATCCGAAGGAACAGCCAAATCAATAAACAATCTTTTTCTTCCGTCGGTCAAATGCTTTTTGAGGTCAAAATACGTAATTGTATAATGAGGACTTGATGTGGCGCTTATTATACAGTCGGCATTCTCAATATAATGATAGCGTTTGCCGTAATCAACCGTTTCAATACCCATATCATCAATAAAACTCAACTGTGCATTGCGACGTCTGAGGGTCGCCTTAACCGTCACATTTTTGTGGGAAGCAAGATTTTTCAGTACGATTGAACCGATTTTTCCGCTTGCTCCTATGACAAGCACCTTCACCTTGCTGCCAAGCTTTGCCGCCTCATTTGCCGCAAGGGTTGCAACTGAAACAGATGTTTTGGACAATGCCGTCTGCGTTTTTATTCTTTTTGCACAAGCAAACGCCGCCTGAAAAATCATATTGAGTTCATATGATACAGTCATATTCTCTTTGGCAGACAAATAGGCAGTCCTTGTTTGCCCAAGAATTTCATCCTCTCCCACGACCATAGAATCTATACCGCAGGATACCTTGAACAGATGCGATATTGCTCTGTCTCCGTAAAAAAACAGTAAATGTTTTGAAAGCTGAGTTTCAGTTATACCGGCATTTTCGGCAAGTGCGCAAACAATTTCATTTTCCGAGCCCTTTTCACCGCAAAAATACACCTCTGTGCGGTTGCAGGTGCAAAGCATAACACACTCTGACACATTTCTGCCGTCTGTCAGCTCAGAAGCAATTTTCCTGCAAACAGCTTCAGAAAACGCAAGCCTTTGTCGTAACTGTATATCGGCACTTTTATAGCTGATACTGATGCAATACAAAACATTCACACTCCTATACCGACTTTTATTTTAATACGGTATCAGCTTTTCGTCAATTACTTTTTCCGCTTAGCGATTCATATCCATATTCATTAACTCATCATAATATCCTTAAATACCATATATTCCGACAGCCAATACACAAAATTTTTTAGCTTTTAAAACTCTTTATAAATCCCATTTATTAACGTACTAACTATTTTTTATACAAAAATCAACAGACAGAAAACCCCTTGCGGTCTCCTGTCCGTAGGCAGCAATATACTTTAAGCTAACTAGAAAGTTGTCTTCCAATTGGAAAAAATCTGCTTTGTTTCATTTAAAAAGTCATAAGAGATTGTAATTGTATCTTCACTCACAGTTTTATCCGTATCAAAAATAGGAACAGGGTTACAGCCCCCCGACTGAACCTCCACCTGATCGGCTGTGAATTTGTTTCCGCAGTTTTGGCAAACAAGATATTCGCCGCTCTGCTTATAGTAGCCTTTACCTGAAGCATAGCATATCTGGCAAGTGTTAAATGCAGTACGGATTTCACCGGATGAGTCTCTTATTGCGATAATTTCCATATCTGTTCCGTCCACCTCAACCGGATAAAATGACGCCGTTTCAGTTATATCGGCAACATTGATTTCAAGATTTTCTCCGCTTGATATTTTAACGGCTTCGGCTTTACTGCTTTCTGCATTTTCATCGGAACCTCCATTGGATTCGGAGCAGGCAGAAAATAAAAATGCAGAACAAGCAAGTAGTGCTGCCAAAGTGACAGACGCAGTACCTTTTATAAACTTATTTTTATAATTTTCCATAATATTTTGCTCCGTATGTATAAAATCAGATTACTGTAATACTTCCGTTTATCATTCCCATCCAGCAGGTATAATCATATACACCGCTTTCTTCGGGAGTAAATTCGATTATATTTTCCCCTGTATGAAAATCATATTTTATATCAAAAGCGCTGATGACCATACTGTAATTACAGCCGTTCACAGTTCCTTCGGGTGCTTCAATTATCCACTTTACGGGAATTCCCGACTGAACAGTTATATCGGGATATTCTCCCGATGAAAGAGTGCTGTTAACTACCTGAGTTCCGTCATCTATCGTTATGCTGTTTTCAAGGCTGCTGTTATCCGTCAAAAACTTAATGTTGCTGAATTTCAGACAAAACAGACCTGAAACAAATAAAACAGCCGTTGCCGCTACCGCAATATTTTTATATACCGCTTTCTTAAAACTTACGCTTGTGATTACTGCTATTACAGAAATTGCAATCACAAAAATAAAAATCATATCAGAATTTATCATTCCCGACAGACTGCCGCCCTGGGACAGCATTGCAAGTCCCATAACAATAACAAGAGCTGAACCTACTGTCATTACTGCAGCAGTAAACTTTTTGCCGAGCGCAGATACAATTGAACCAAATCCAAGCATAAGGGGAATAGTTCCAAGGCTGAACATAAGCATTGACAAGCCTCCGACAAGAGGATTTGCCGATGCAAGTGCAACAATGTGCATTGAATAAAGAGGTCCGCAGGGCATAAATCCATTCAAAAGTCCCACAATAAAAGGCTGTCTGTGCTTAGTTTTTTCTATATTAACTTTTCTTGCAACAGACTTTGGGGCTCTGGGCATAAACCTTCTAAGCTTTGGCAATATTCCAAGCATATTCAGTCCCATAATTACCATAAGAATTCCTGCAAAAAGCTTGAGTATTCCCTGTAAAAGCGTTGGAACCGCCGCATCAGAATTGCCGCCGAACAGAAATCCGATAAATCCCATAACACAGCCGATAAGAGTGTAGGAAATAACACGTCCCAGATTATATAGTACTGTTGGTACAAAAACTGAAGTTCTTCCCCTTTGCACATCTTTTTTCGGAATACTTTGCGACAAATTTATGCCTCCGCACATTGCAATGCAATGCACAGAAGTTATAAGACCGATAACGAACAGCATACCATATCCCATATCTGTATCTGCCAAATCACCGGGCGCAAGAAGATTGAGAATACCGAATTTTTGCAAAACAATATATAAACATATTATTATTGCAAGGATTATCGTTATTCTCTTGGTATTTGAACGAGTTTCAGAATTCTTATCAGATACCTTATAACCGATTTTTAATATTTCTGAATTAATGTTCTTTTGAGTGATAATATCAGAATTATAGGTAATATCTGCAAGCTGCGTCTCGTAGCTGACTTTTACGCTTATAATTCCGTCTGTATGCAAGAGCGTTTTTTCGATTTTGTTACAACAATTTATGCAGCTTATTCCATCAATATGAATTTGTATAGTTTTCTCAGCTGTTTCCATAGATTTTCAAACCTCATAAAATGCTAAACTATTTCGATTATAATCCTATACAATTTTAAGTCAACTAAATTCACAAACCCTTCACTAATCATTCACAAAACATATGTATTTAATAGGTTTTAACGGTAAGTATTACCTTTGTAGTAAACTGCAAACATATATATAAACCTGTTTGTGTTTAACTTTATAAACGCGTATGTAAACAGTCGCCGACCTTAAGTGATATTACAAATCAGCATCATCATATTTTTCTAAAAAAGAATGATATACACCGTCAGTCTTGTAACCGACCATCGTATCCAGACAAACGGAATGAATACTGTTGAAAATACTTTTTTCTACATTCGGATTATCACGCTTTAATCGACGTATGAGCGTCTTAATTTCCTGACGCTTTGAGCCTCCCCCGCCATTGTCACACATTGTACAATTCTCTGTAAACCTACAGGCACACTGTATAAATTCAAGGTCATTATAACGCTTCCAAGCAAGAATTGACTCCTCGTGAATACAATACATAGGGCGAATAAGCTCCATTCCCTCAAAATTTGTGCTGTGCAGCTTCGGGGGCATAGACTGCAGTTGAGAGCCGTAAAACATACCGATGAGCGTTGTCTCGATAACATCATTAAAATGATGCCCCAATGCAATTTTATTGCAGCCCAAATCCTGAGCCTTTTTATACAGATGACCTCTTCGCATTCTGGCACACAAATAGCATGGGGACTTATCTGTCTTATTGGCAACATCAAATATATTAGTTTCAAATACTGTTATAGGTATATGTAATAGCTCAGCGTTATTTTCAATCTTCTGTCTGTTAATTTCATTGTATCCCGGATCCATAACGAGATAAACGAGTTCAAAGGGAACCTCGCTATATTTTTGCAGCTCCTGCAAAAGCTTTGCCATAAGCATAGAGTCCTTTCCTCCTGAAATACATACGGCAATTTTATCTCCAGCATTAACAAGCTTATAATTCTTTACAGCAATTATAAATGGATTCCAAATTTCTTTTCTGTATTTTTTTATAATACTTCTCTCAACAAGCTCATATTTTTCAAGTTCTCTGCTCACCTTGCCAGCTCCCTGTAACAATCATCAAATATATTTAAAAATTCATCAAGCTCACTTTTTGTTGTAAGATGACTCAAACTTATCCTCCATGAGGAAAGAGCATTTTTTCTGTCTCTGCTTATTGCATAAACAGAGCGTGACGGAGTTCCTTCAACCGAACAGGCAGATTTGACCGAAACGCATACGCCTCTTTTATCAAGGGCATTTCTGAAGTTCCCCGCCTTTACTCCGCTGACGCTTATATTTAAAATGTGAGGGACAGCGTTTTTAGGACTGTTAATACGCACCCTATCATACGTTGATAATACTTTTCTCAAATAAGCGTTATATTCTTTTACAATTTTTATGCGGCTTTCAAAATTTTCTATAGCAAGCCTTAGGGCACATTCCGTTGACGCGCTGAGCGCAAGGGTTGGCGTACCGCTGCGGTATATCGTTGTACTTACGCCTCCGTTAATAAGCGGCTCAACCGCAAGTCCCTTTCTTTTGAGTAGCAGACCGCTGCCGTTAAGTCCATAGAATTTATGTGCCGCCAAGCTCATTGTATCAGCTCCGTCAAATGAAACTGACATTTTACCAACAGCCTGCGTAGCGTCAATATGCAAGCGACACTTAGGAAAGCATTTTAAAAGCTCGGAAATCTCTTTTATCGGTTGTACGGTTCCGAGCTCACTGTCAACAGCGGCTATAGCTACCATAACCGTATCCTTTCTTATAAGCTCAGAAAGCTGCTCAATATCTACAGTACCGTCACGTTTTATGTCAACAAGGTCAATTTCGTATCCCTGCTCCTGCAATGCAGTAAGACAGCCGCTGACCGAGGAATGTTCAAGCGGTGTGGATATTATATGCTTTCCGATATGCCTTGACGCTCTCGCAATACCCTTAACAGCAAGATTATTAGCCTCGCTTGCACCCGAGGTGTAAATTATTTCATCGGAGGTTACATTCAGTAAATCAGCAATTGAAAGCGATATTCTTTTCATCTCGTCATTTGCCGCACGCCCTGCCGAATGAGCCGAATTGGCATTCCCGATAAACTCTCTCTCATATTTACAAAAGCACTCAAGCGCCCCCGGGTCAGCCGGAGTGTGAGCAGAATAATCAAGATAAATCATTAAATCACCAAATACATTTATTATCTGAGAAGATTTATTGGTATATTAACATTATAACCTCTAAAAGTCAACGAAACAAGACCAAATTCACACGCATAGGACATGATTATCGCTCAGCAAACAGTTTAATTATGAGTATTAAAATTAAAAATAGTAATCCCGCTGCCTTTAACCGACAGCGGGATTGTTCAATCAACAACTAACGAGCAAGCTTTGCAACGAAGGACTGCATTTCTTCCTTTGATTTTATACTATGAATTTCTGAAAGAATTCTGGATTTTTCTGTTTCCGACATATTGGCAAAATGTTGCATTGCTTCGGGCTGCTGAGCCAGCGCCATACCAAAGCCTAACGGCAAATCTTTATCCATAATATCACCTCAAAAAAAGTATGCGGAAATTTTTTAAGTTTATACTGAGGTGAATATCTTATACTTTTCGAAAAACACATTTACATTAAATCATACTTTGCGTAATAAAATCCTTTTACATTCATTAGGAAATCTACAGTTCAAAATTTTAGTTGCTTTTTATTATAAAAATATGTATTATATTGTTATAGAATTTTGTATTCACCTAGGGCGCATCTAAAAGCGCCTAACACGCTCTAATCCAGGAGAAGATTATTTTGAAAAAAGGAAAAAGGAATTTTAAAATCAGCGGAAATCTGATTCTGAATATTATTGTCGGAGTACTGACAGTTTATCTCATTTATTACTTTTGCACCTCTGAAGACGGCTTAATCGATTTACTTGCAACCCCTAACAGCTTCAGCATTGTATGGCTTGTGATTGCAATTATTGTTTATGATATGAACATCATTATAGACTCGGTTGTAACATTTATTTTTATACGCGCACAATTTAAAGACTTTCGTTTTATCGACGCACTGAAGGTTGCGCTTGTAGGCATATTCTTCGGAGCTGTAACACCTTCAAGCACAGGCGGTCAACCAATGCAGCTGTATGTACTTTCAAAAATGAAGGTTGATGTCGGTTTCGGCTCAGCCTGTATGACGCAGAAATTCATTGTCTATCAGATTATGACCGCTGCTTTCAGTATATTTTCGATTATATTCAGACATGGCTTCTTTGAGAAAGCATTTACAGGCTTCTGGTCAACTGCGTTCATTTTTCTCGGCTTTGCCTCCCAAATGCTTGTAACTGCATTGCTTGTCGTCGTTGCGTTCAACAAACGTACTACCCAAAAACTTATTAGCCTCATAAGCAAAATTATTCACAGGCTGAAATTCATAAAAGATCCCGATAAAAAGATTATAACCCTTGAAAAAGAAGTTGATTTGTTCCACAAAGGAAACAAACTGCTGCTTGAAAACAAAAAACTGCTTATAACTACATATCTGCTTGTATTCTTTCAAGTACTCGCAATTATGTCGGCACCGTATTTTATTTATTTATCCTTCGGAATGCCCGAAATTGCATCGGCAAATAATCAGGCTATCGGTTCGTTCACGGACTTTGTTTGTATTCAGTCATTTGTAATATTTACTTCAAATCTGGTTCCTCTGCCCGGCGCTTCAGGAGGCGCTGAGCTTGCATTTGCTATGTATTTTTCGCAGTTTTTTGTCTTTGGCGGTACCAACAAAATCAAGCCTGCGGTGTTGCTATGGAGATTTGTTGCCTATTACGGAACAATAATAATTTCTGCGCCGTTTTCATACCTGACAAAAGGGAAAAAATATGAAGACAAGAAAGAGCTGTAAAAATAGTACTACAGTACTTCAAAAATTTTAAATATTGTATCTTTCAAACTAATACTAAATACCATTAAAAAACGGATAATTTTTGCAATTTTGCGTTAAATTTTCTTGAAATAATCGGTTATGTCCGCAAACCGGCCTTGCCAAAAATCCTTTTTTTAACACACTGATACTTTTTTGATACGCTAATATCATTTTATCACGTATAAAATTTTAATAAAACAAACGACCTGTCCTTGAAAAACCGGTATCTTAAAGTAAGCGTCCAAATATTTGATTTGGCATTGCAAACTTACACTAGGCTCAAAGACAGGTCGTAATTTTTGACGGAAATAAGCTCCGTTAAAATATTCTTATGTTAACTCAGATTTCATTGTCAGTATCGCACACAATAAATCGGTATTAAAAATCCACCGTAAGCTCAACAGGACAGTGGTCAGAGCCGAGAACTTCGGTATGAATATCTGCACCGAGCAAATGATCCCTGAGTGACTCTGAAACAATAAAATAATCAATGCGCCAACCGGCGTTTTTTTCTCTTGCCTTGAAACGGTATGACCACCAAGAGTAAACTCCTTCCGTATCAGGATAGAAAAATCTGTATGTGTCAATAAAATTATCATTAAGCAGAGCGGTCATTTTGCTCCTTTCTTCATCTGTAAAACCTGCATTTTTACGATTTGTTTTCGGATTTTTCAGGTCAATTTCGTTATGTGCAACATTTAGGTCACCGCAGAAAATTACCGGCTTAGTTTCTTCAAGCCTCTTGAGATATGCTTTAAAATCGTCCTCCCACTTCATTCTATAGTCAAGTCTTTTCAACTCATTCTGTGAGTTCGGAGTATAGCATGTCACGACATAATAGTTTTCAAACTCAGCGGTAATCACTCTTCCCTCGTGGTCATGCTCATCAATTCCAAGACCATAGAAAACCGAGACAGGTTCCTCCTTACAGAACATTGCAGTTCCTGAATATCCTTTCTTATCTGCATAATTCCAGTATTGATGATAGCCCTCAAGCTCAAGCTCAATTTGCCCCTCCTGCAGCTTTGTTTCCTGAACGCAGAATATATCAGCATCCATTTCTTTAAAATAATCAAGAAAGCCCTTTGTTACACAGGCACGCAGGCCGTTGACATTCCAAGAGATAAACTTCCTCATATATTAACACATCCTTAATTTTGCTTTCGGGGCATAATTTTCAATTTAAGTATGCCCTTTTGAATAGTATAATGCAACATAAAACAATAATCAAGATTTTTATTTTTATATTTAGAATAATAAATTTTAATTGTACAGGCAAAATCCAAATGCAATATGAATAAAATTTATAATAGATACATCAAGGCAATACCGCATTGAAGCTTAACATACGGTATTGCCTTAATCATATAAGTTTTTGGAGTGATTATATGACAGAATTGCTTGGATTAATAGGACAATATATATGCTTTTTCATTCTGCACGTATGCGGCAGAGGTTCATTTCCAAAGCCGCTTACAGAAAAGCAAGAACGAGAATTTCTTGAGCGCTGCGCTAAAGGCGACATTGAGGCACGCAACAAGCTCGTTGAGCACAATCTCAGACTTGTTGCACACATTATTAAAAAATACTACGGCACGCAGAGTGAACAGGATGACCTCGTTTCAATAGGCACAATCGGACTTATTAAGGCAATAAACACCTTTGACCTAAGCAAAAACATCAGGCTCAGTTCCTATGCAAGCAGATGCATTGAAAATGAAATACTGATGCATTTCAGGTATGCACGCAAAAGTGCTCAGGACATATCGCTGAATGAAACTATTGATATGGACAAAGACGGCAATCCGCTTACTCTGCTTGAAATTATGTCAGTAGATGACAACATATTAGATGAGCTTGATTTAAAATTCAATAGGAGTAAGCTTAGCCAATTTATTGATGAAGAGCTCAACGAAAGAGAAAAAAAGATAATTATTCTGCGTTACGGCTTAAACGGCAGCGAACCAATGACCCAAAAAAACGTTGCTAAGCTAATGAACATATCACGGTCATATGTGAGCAGAATTGAAACAAAGGCGCTCAAAATATTAAGAAAGCGTTTTGAAACAAGTTCAAATTTGTAAGCTGTCTTTTGCTGTCTGTCTCTGCCGAATACACTCAAAAGTAAATAAATTATTTATAAATCCAAATCAGAATAAACATACTATATTCAGTTATATAATAAATATAGAATATTTTATGGGGTGCATTATGGCAGAAGTAATCAGAATTGTTCTAACAGGAGGACCGTGTGCAGGCAAAACAACTGCACTTAAATATATTTCAGAAAAACTCAGCTTGTTGGGAATTGAAAATATTGTAATAAACGAACAGGCAACAAAGATGTTTCTAAGCGGCAAATCACCCGAAAACTCGGGTAATTATGAATTTCACAAACAACTTTTTGAACAGCAGCTTGCTGAGGAAACCAAAGCGGCAGAATATGCCGCCTCTCTCCCCTGCGACAGGGCAGTTGTACTTTCTGACAGAGGTTTGCTCGACAGCAGAGCCTTTGTTACACAGGAGGATTTTGACCGCTACTCTTCTCTGAACGGAACAAACGAGGATATTATACGTAATTCATATGACGCGGTGTTTCACCTTGTAACATCAGCTGACGGCGCAGAAAAATTCTACAACCTCTCAAATAACAATGCAAGGAGCGAAACTCCTGACGAGGCGCGCAGGCTTGACAAGGAAATTATGGCGGTATGGACAGGCACTCCTCATTTGAGAATTATAGATAATTCAACAGATTTTGAACATAAACTTGAACGTCTGATGACGGAGATTACCGCATTTCTTGGTATTCCTGAACCGCTTGAGATTGAACGCAAATTTTTAATTGATTATCCCGACATAGAAGTTCTCAAAAGCATCAAAACTTGCCGCAAGGTTCCAATAACTCAGGCATATCTGACAACGCCCGAAGAAGGGCGTTTCAGAATAAGGAAACGAGGCGGGCATAACAGCGCTGCATACATCAAAACAATTAAAATGAAAATATCTGATATAAAAAGAATTGAAATTGAAAATTATATTTCTGAAAAAGAATATTATAATTATATCTCCCAAGAAAAATATGTTACCGGCATAATTTCAAAAGACAGATATTGCATTGTCTGGAACTCAACATATTATGAACTTGACGTTTACCCTTTCTGGAAAGACAAGGCAACCGTTGAAATTGAGCTGCTATCTGAAAATCAGCCATATCAGCTTCCTCCATTTGTAAAACTCATAAAAGAGGTAACATATGAAAAGGAATACCGTAACCTTGCACTTGCACAAAAATATGGTAGAATTCTGAAATAACCGAAATATGCCAACAACCGACATAATAATGCAATAGCAATATTGTTTTAATTTAGTGTTGATTTATTTCTAAAAATATAGTATTATAGAAATAATCTTATTAAGGAGGTATCACAGTTGGAGGAAAATAAAGATATTTTTAATTCAGAGCTTGAAGCTGAGAATTCCAATACTGACACAGATACATTCACAGAAAAAAATGACACTGAACAGACTATAGTAGAAAACAAAATTGATTTCAGCGTTTTTGATGACGAACCCGAAAAAATTGAAGAGCAGTTTGATAGTAACAATGATACTCAGGAAATTGAGTACGATGCTGATACTGCATCAGAAAAGAAAAATTTTGTCATACAGACTCCGATAATCATTTCAATTATAATAGTTGTACTTGTTGCTCTCGGTTTTCTTGTATTCAAGTGTTTCTTTGATACAAGCATCGTTGGAACTTGGTCAATTGTAGATGAAGACAGTTCTGCAACTGCTGATGAAGCAGGAGACGACATAAAAACCTATTACATATTCAATGACGACGGTACTCTGTCAATGACATACGGCTCTTTAAGATATGAGGGTACATATTCAATAACACCGGGCGAAGACGGCACTCAAAGCGTATATATGGAAATTAACGCAGCGTACCTTGCAAGCTCATTTGAATACAGCGTTTCAGGCAATATCTTCACAGGAAGAACGCTTGTACTGTCTGACTCCTATGATAACGAATTCACTTTCAAAAGTGACAAAAGAATAATTCCTGAGATTAAGCCGGATGAAAATTTCACCGCCAAAGAAGAACTTACAGGTGAATGGAATTATTATGACGGTTACTATGATATTACATACACATTCAACAGCGATGGTACAGTAAGCTATGTTGAAAACGATCTGCTCTATATTGACGCCGGAATTTATTCATTTACTGACGATACAATTACAATAACCTATTATACAAACGAGGAAACAACAACTGAGTTGAGCTATTCGATTAAAGATGATTTGATGATTGTAAATGGCTTGCCCTATTATCGCGTAGGAACAGCAAGTGCTGATGAAGCACGCCAGAATGTTCTTTCTGAGTAAAACATTAATATTTAGGCAACAGTGCATAGCACTGTTGCCTTTTTGTATTTTATGGGGAAGTGAGCGGTTATCACTTGAAAAAGCAGAAATATTTAAAACTAATGATAGCTATAATAATGGCTGTAGTATGTGCTGTATTTATACCTCAAACATCACACGCACGTACTGTGTATTCTGCCTCAGATATAAAAAGCTGTAAGAATATTTATGCTGACAGCAATTCTACAGGAGCGTATTTATATGGATTTAACGGTAATAAGCTTTATTCATCAATGCTCCTTCCCGGCAGATATAACAGAAACATTTCCGCTGCAACAGGAATTAAAAACGCAATGCAATGCGGTAATATAACATATGCCCTGTATTCCGTTGACAATAAAACGGATAAATACGGTATTATAGGCTTAAATATGACTGACGGCAGCTCAAAAACATATGAGTTCATCAACGTTGCAAGTTTGTATAAAAACTCTTTTTCGGTATCCGGCGACTATGCTTACTTCATTCGTTCGGACGATACCTACAGCTACATTGCAGCATACAGCTTAGGCGGTGTGTTTAAAAAGAAATTCAGCTTTGGCAGCAATATATATTCACTTTTTAATAACAACTCCTCGGTTTATGCTATGCTTTATGACGGAAGTATATATAAACTGTCAGGAACAAGATCAATCTTGGTAAACAAGCTGAACCGATATGAAGACTGTTTCAACTCGGGTATTGGCTGGATATGCACAAAAAGCGGAGTTCTTGTATCTCTTACCGATAATTCTACCAAGAGTGTTGCAAGCTATAATGAAAACTGTGTAGTATGTGATACAAATGGTATTTTTGCCAAAAACGGCAGCAGAGCAGTATATTATCCCAAAAGCGGCTCTCCCCTATATTGCAGTGTTGAAAACATAAATTATTTGCTGATTTATAACGATAAAACCATTGCAGTCACTGATAATTTCAGCTTCACTTATATTTCTCTAAATGAATATAAGTCCAATACTATAGATTATACTGTAAATTCAAAATCAAGTGGAATAAATTCTCTTGAAATACCTGACAGTCTAAGCGTTAGAAACGGAAAATATTTATGCGGTATAAAGAGCGGAACAACTGTTACAAGTTTTATCAGTATGTTTTCAGACACAGTAACAGTTAATAACAGCAGCGGTGCCGCTGTAACAAGCGGTAAGATAAAAACAGGATATAAGCTCTGCTACGGCAATACTTCTTATACGATTATCGTTATGGGTGACGTAACAGGAGAGGGTAATGTTAAGACAAATGACATTACAACTTTGATGAATTATTTTATCGGAAGCATTTCACTTGACGATATATACATTCTGGCTGCTGATTACAATATGGACGGTACTACAGACAACAAAGATCTCGTACTGATTGCAAGAAAAGCCAAGGAGTAAACAATATTTGACTATGACTAATTTTACAAAGGTATATTAACGCTTAACACGCAGAGACAACCAATAGTTACACCAATGAAATCAGATATTTTTAATAAGATGTCCACCGGGCATCACT